>DATNDP010000308.1:0-5555 GCA_035553195.1 Candidatus Acidiferrales bacterium | reverse complement strand
TCGCCGAAGCGCCCGCCTTCATCCGGTGGGACGAACTTGCCCCAAGAAATGGCCTCAGAGTACGGCGAACCGGAAAGCCCTCCCCAATAAACCGGTTCCGGGCAAATGCGAACGCCGTAGTGATAGCGTTTGAGGGGCACGTCTTCTCCGGCGCGACGGACGCGCAGTTCGCAGTAAGGGCCAAATTGCTGGGCCCAGTTCCTGGGTACGCCACCGCCAATGGTGAAGATCCCGATCTTCTTCTGTCCCAGCATCGTATCCGCGAAGTGATTGAGGTCGAGAAAGGGATCATAGCGGAGTTGCGGCTGTCCTTTGCGCGCGCGCATCCGATTCGTGAGCGCCACGTCCAGCCCAAGTTCGGAATCAGTGAAGGCAGGCACGAACACGGGGACATCCTTCTCAAAAGCAGATTTCAGAATTCCCCTCCCTCTGGCATGGCGCTTGAGGTGTTCACCAATGGCGCTGTTCAGCTTCCATGAGCAAAGAGTCTGCTGCGGGTCCCACTTGCCGAGAACTTCTTCCATCACCAACTCAACGTGGTCGAGGTTAGTTTCCGGCTCCAGCGTGTCATAAACCCGGTTGTATCCTGCCTCGTAAAGTTCCTTATCGTTCATGCGGGGATCGTAGCGATAGTGGTTCTGCCCAGTAGCCTCTACGAGCCCATGGGCCATGAGCGCGCCGGTGGAAACCAAGGCGTTAACCAGCCCGCGATCGATCAAGTCGCAGATAATCAGTCCCTGTTTGGCCACAGTCATTGCCCCGGCCAGGGTCATCACCACAAAGCAATCGCGGTCACGAGCCATCGCTTCCAGCACGTCCACGGCTTCGCCCATCTGCCGGCCAGTAAAGGCGGTATCGGCCATAGCGCGCATCAGTTCATCAATGGAACGCACTTTACCCAGATCGAGCGGGAACACGGGAGAGAGTTTGTCGCTCACGGGGTCATGCAATTTGCGGTCGATCCCTGTGCCTTCCTGCTTCTTGCTCAACGGCAGTCTCCTTGAACTTTCTTGCAAGGTTGCAAACTCACAAAAGTAAACGCAAGCAAGGAGCCGAGTCAAACGAAGCAAGCAGCGGATGATATGCTTGGGTGTTTAGCGATTACCAGAATTGCCACGATGCCTGAATTGCCGGAAGTGACGGCACACGATGAGCCAACACCTATTGGCAGTTTTGGCATTCCGCTGATTTTCACAATTGTTCGAGTTAGCGAATGGGAATTAATAACGACAGCTTCACCATCGGCCTGATCCAGATGCAGTGCTCGCCCGATCCGGACGAGAACCTGCAGCGCGCGTGCGCCAAGGTCCGGGAAGCAGCGGGCAAGGGCGCGCAAATGGTCTGCCTGCCTGAGCTGTTCCGCACTCAGTACTTCTGCCAGCGAGAAGACGCGTTGCTGTTCGATCTGGCCGAGCCGATTCCCGGGCCTACAACAGAAGCACTTGCTCCGATAGCGCGTGAGAAAGGCGTCGTCATTATCGCCTCGATCTTTGAGCGGCGGGCGCGCGGGCTATATCACAATACAGCGGCCGTCATAGGACCGCAGGGGCAGATTCAAGGACTCTATCGCAAGATGCATATCCCGGACGATCCCCTGTATTACGAGAAGTACTACTTCACGCCGGGCGACCTCGGATTCAAAGCCTTCGATACGGAGTTTGGCCGCATGGGGACGCTGGTTTGCTGGGACCAGTGGTATCCGGAAGGCGCGCGGCTCACTGCATTGCAGGGCGCAAACGTTCTTTTTTATCCAACCGCCATCGGCTGGCATCCGGATGAAAAGGCCGAATACGGCGAAGCGCAGCACGACGCCTGGCGGACGATTCAGCGCGCGCATGCCATTGCGAACGGTGTGTTCGTCGGCGTGGTGAACCGTGTTGGACATGAGTTCGGCGACATTCGCGGTAACCGCGCACAGGGCAAGGGTCTGGAGTTCTGGGGCGGCTCGTTCCTGTGTGATCCCTTCGGACGCATCATCGCCGAGGCATCGCACGACAAAGAAGAAATTCTTATCGGCCGGTGCGATCTCAAGCTGCTCGAAGACGTGCGTCGCAACTGGCCTTTCCTGCGTGATCGGCGCATTGACAGCTACACGGGAATTACCAGCAGGTTTCTGGATTGATGACGGAAGCCACCCCTCAGCAACTTGGTTACCGCATGCCCGCCGAATGGGAGCGGCACCAGGCCACATGGCTTGTGTGGCCACAGAACCGCACTGACTGGCCGGGAAAATTTGAGCCCATCCCGTGGGTTTATGCGGAGATCGTTCGCCACCTTGCGCGCGTGGAAGACGTGAACATCATCGTCCGGAACGCAACCATCAAAGACAAAGCCCGTCATGTTCTCAGCCGCAGCGGGGCCGATATCCAGCGAGTGACATTTCATCTCTGGCCCACCAACCGTGGCTGGACGCGCGACTCTGGACCGATCTTTGTCTGCCGCAACAATGAAGAAGACCCGATTGCCACCACGAACTGGCGCTTCAATGCCTGGGCCAAGTACCCCGACAGCACCCATGACCGCAAGCTGCCGGGCCTGATCGCCGGCAAGCTCAAGCTGAAACAGTTCACGCCAACGGTCGAGCGTAACGGCAAGCCTTACCACGTGGTTCTCGAAGGCGGCAGCATCGATGTGAATGGCCAGGGCTTGATGCTGACTACAGAAGAATGCCTGCTCAGCAAAGTCCAGCAGCGGAACCCCGGGTTGTCGCGGGAAGAGCTGGAAAAGCTCTTCTCAGATTATCTCGGAGTAGAGAAAGTCATTTGGCTCGACCGCGGCATTGTCGGTGATGACACACACGGACACGTGGATGACATTTCCCGCTTTGTGGCACCGGATACCGTAGTCAGCTTGCTTGAAGTAAATCGTAGCGACCCGAATTACGAACCGCTTCAGGAGAATCTCCGCCGTTTACGCGCTGCCACAGATCTCAATGGCCGGAAGCTGCAGATTATGGACCTGCCGCTGCCTCGCCCAATTGTCTTTGACAAACGGCGGCTGCCGGCCAGCTATGCGAACTTTTACATAGCTAATGATCTTGTGCTGGTGCCCACGTTCAATGATCCGAATGACCGTATCGCTCTGAACATCCTTGCCGGGCTTTTCCCTCATCACGAACTCGTCGGCGTGTATTGCGGCGATTTCATTTGGGGACTGGGCGCCATCCATTGCGCTACCCAGCAGCAACCGGCTGCTTCAACAGCAAAAAAAGAACGGCTTCAGCCGCGAACTGGAGCCTCCGTGTCGCGCAAGTAAGAGTCTGTCTTGCTCAGCCAATCCTGCCGCGGTGGATAAAAGACATCCACGTCCACTGTGTCTTCCAGCGCTTCGGCTTTATGCGGCATGTTGGGAGGAATACATAGCACTTCGCCCGCGCGCACCACAATTTCTTTGCCGTCTATCCAGAACTTGAGCGCACCGTCGAGAATGTAAGTAAGCTGCTCATTGATGTGGCTGTGCTCAGGGACAATACAACCTTTCTTAAGCAGGACACGCGCGAGCATCAGGTTTTCGCCCGTGATCATTTGGCGATCGAGGAGAGGATTCAGCGCTTCGAGTTCAACGTCGTTCCAGCGGATGTGCTTCAGCATGGCCGTACATTGTAAACAAATCTGCGGCCTGCGGCACCTGGCGCTCGCGGGAGGGGAAAGGTCCGCGGCGCCACAGCCGTCCCAAGTTCTTTGTTACGCAGTTTGACCCAGGTGGGGCCCGCCCTGGGTTTTCTGCTGCAAGCGACGATCCACGGTGCGTGTAACGTTGGCAACAAATTCCAGTTGGTCAGCACCCGGGCAGGAAGAATGGCGAAGCAAACGAAGCATATCTGTTACCTGATCAAGGCGTTTACTTTGCAATGCGAAGTCCACCTCTGGATCAGTGTTGCTGGCGGCGGCCTCAATATAGCACCAGAGAAAGTGACTAAACTGGTCCACTACGCTTCTCAGGTGCTCTACCAACCCTTCATTTAGAAGACTCTCAAGAATTGTGTCCTGGTCCTTGTGACTGGAACGTCTAAAAGTACTCCACTGCAATTGCAACCTCAGGGCCCGGAGTTCTCCAGTCAAACTGTCGATCTGATTCGAAAGGTCTCTCATTTGCCGTCCTCAAATTCATATTCGACCCATGCAGACGCCCGGAAGGTTAGGCCTTAAGCGACCTTTAGTGGCATCGATGTAAGATGCACCTGAAACGCCAACCCTCGGGTTACGATGGTTCTAAGGTGCATTAGGGCTAAGAACCAAGATTCAAACCATTGTAAACAAGCTACTTAGTCCAGAATCAACTCATGTTTTTGACGCTGGAGCCCTGTACCATCACCAATCCAAGATTAAAGAACATTTAGAATTTTCTTCCAAACAACAGCCAGCCGGCCGGTAGAAATTTCACAGGCGAATTGTTTACGAAAATTCCTATATAATTGTGTGATGGGTTCTCTTCCCCAAAGCATCGCTTGGGCCCATCCCGTTGTTCAGGAATGGTTCGTTGCCAGATTTGACACGCCCACCGAACCTCAGGAACAGGGTTGGCCGCATATTCTTGCCGGGCGCACAACCCTGATCTCTGCCCCGACTGGCTCCGGCAAGACCCTGGCCGCTTTCCTGGCCTGCATTGATTCTCTGGTGCGAACGGCACTGGCCGGGAATCTTACCGACCGCACGGAAATCCTTTACGTTTCGCCGCTGAAAGCTCTCGGCAATGACATCCAGAAGAACCTTGAAGGGCCGCTGGCCGAAATCACCGCTCTGGCCGGGCAAAAGGGTCTTCTTATGCCGCAGATTCGTGTTGCCGTGCGCACCGGCGACACGCTGGCTCATGAGCGCCAGGCCATGCTGCGGCGCCCTCCTCATATCCTGGTTACCACGCCCGAATCGCTTTATATTTTGCTGACCGCGCAGCGCAGCCGCGAGATCCTGCGCGACGTTAAAACGATCATCGTGGATGAAATCCACGCGGTGGCCGATGATAAGCGCGGTGCGCACCTCATGCTCTCTCTCGAGCGGCTCGATGCCCTGACTGGTATGCCTGCGGTGCGTATTGGCCTCTCTGCCACGCAAAAGCCGATTGAAACAGTTGCGCATTTCCTTACCGGCAGCCAGCCAGATCCGGTGGTGGTCAACGTCGGGCACAAACGCACGCTCGACCTCGCCATTGAGGTTCCCGGACAAGAACTGGGCCCGGTTGCGAGCAATGAACTTTGGGACGAGACTTACGATCGCATCGGCCAACTAGTGCAGGAACATCGTTCCACGCTGGTCTTTGTAAACACCCGGCGCCTGGCAGAGCGCGTCGCCTTCAACCTAGCCGAACGTCTTGGCGAAGACATCGTCGCTGCGCACCATGGCAGCCTCGCTCGCAAGCTGCGTCTGGAGGCCGAAACCAGGTTGAAGAATGGGGAAGTGAAAGTGCTGGTGGCCACGGCGTCGCTCGAACTTGGGATCGATGTCGGTCATGTTGATTTGGCAATCCACATCGGCTCACCCCGTTCTATCGCAGTCGCCTTGCAGCGCTTTGGACGCGCCGGCCATTGGCGTGGCGCCGTCCCCAAAGGCCGCTTCTTT
>DATNDP010000307.1:0-6216 GCA_035553195.1 Candidatus Acidiferrales bacterium | reverse complement strand
GTGGACTTCTTGATGAAGGCCAGCTTCACCGTGCCGGTGGGGCCGTTGCGCTGCTTGGCGATGATGATTTCCGCTTTGCCTTCAAGGTCGGGATCATCCTGCTTGTAGACTTCTTCGCGGAAGATGAAGGCAACGACGTCGGCGTCCTGCTCAATGGCGCCAGACTCGCGCAGGTCGGCGAGCTGCGGGCGATTGTTGCCTGTGCGGTTCTCCGGGGCGCGGCTCAACTGGCTGAGCGCCACCACGGGGCAGCGCATCTCCTTGGCCAGCGCTTTGAGGCCGCGCGAGATGGCGGAAACTTCCTGCGTGCGGTTCTCGTAGCGGCGGCCGCCGCTGCCGGCCGTCGCTGCGGCCACAAGCTGCAGGTAATCGACAATGACCATGTCCAGCCGTCCCTGGGCCTGCTGCAGGCGGCGGCACTTGGCCCGCATCTCGCTGATGGAGATGCCGGGCGTGTCGTCAATGAAGATGGGCGCCTCGGCCAGCGCGGCCAGCGCGCTCACCAGCTTCTGGTAGTCGTCGCGGCCGAGAAAGCCGGTGCGCAGCTTGTGCGAATCCACCAGCGCCTGCGAACACAGGAGGCGCAGCAGCAGCGACTCGCGCGACATTTCCAGCGAGAAGACGCCAACAACTTTGTTGTCCATGACGGCGGCGTTCTCGGCGATGTTGATGGCGAATGCGGTCTTGCCCATGGAAGGTCGCGCGGCGATGATCACCAGGTCGGACTTCTGCAGCCCGCTGGTCATGCCATCAAGGTCTTCAAAGTGCGTTTCCAGGCCGGTGATGCGCTGGCCCTGCTCGTAAAGCTTGTCAATGGATCCGAAGCTCGATTTGACGATCTCCGGGATGCCCATGAAGCCCTGGCTGATGCGCTTCTCGGCGATCTGGAAGATGGCCGACTCGGCGGCGTCCACGATTTCTTCCGCGGGCGCGTCCTGTTGGTAGGCTTTCTCGATGGCCGACGATGCGGCGTGAATCAGCCCGCGCAGCAGCGCCTTATCGCGCACAATGCGCACGTACTGCTCAATGTTCTTGACGCGCGGCAGGCCGTCTGTGAGCGAAGTCACGTAGGCGACGCCGCCCACGGCTTCAATCTCCTTGTGCTGCCCGAGCTGCTCGGTGAGGGTGACGAAGTCGATGGGCCGGCCGGTTTCGGCCAGCTCCATCATGCGCAGGTAGATGCGGCGATGCGAGTCGAGCGAGAAATCGTCAGCGCGGAGAAACTCCGCCGCCTGTGGGTAGGCCTGATTATCGAGCAGGACAGCGCCGAGGATGGCCCGCTCAGCTTCTACGCTGGCGGGCAATCCGCGATCGAGTGTGTAATCCGTGGTGGCCATTTACATCAACCTGAAACTGAACCTTGCTCCCTTACCGCAGGCATAAATGCCTGCTCCACCACGCCCGGCGACGATTGTGTCCTGGGCGGAACGGCGCTCCGTTAAGAAGAGCTTACCATCGGCGAAGGTCAGGAGAAACACGGACGATTTCAGGCGCACAAAAACAATCCCTGCTTTCGCAGGGCGGGTGCGGGTGAGTGTTATCTCCGATCCAGAATCGCCAATCGCCGCTGAAAGCGCCCGGCCTGTACCAGCCATACAGGCCGGGCCTTTGCGGGGTGTGATGTTCGCTCCACCGCGTGTTGCCCGCGCGGTTGTTTATGAGTTGTTACGCGAGCTTCTCTCACGCCCGTTCCTTTCGGAACGGGAGCAGATTGCGCTCCTTGCTTCGCAATCAACGCAGATTAAGCTCAAGCACATCTCGCCAGAGCTGTACTCCCGGCCGCTCCTGGCAACCGGACGTCCCTCTCTCCTGCGAGCGAACATCGCACGCTTGAGTGTTAGCAATATCAACCTCGGCCGCCTATGGCTGCAATAGTCCAAGCACTTTTAGCGGTGGAATGCCTGTGGAGAACGCGGATTGTCTGTGGACGCGCGTGGAAATCCGGCCGCCTCGTCGCTGAATTGCAGCGAAAAATGTTCAACTTTGCTTTTTGCGGCAACCTGATTTTTCCATTTCGCTCTCCAACCGTTTGGGGAGATGACGATGACAGCGAAAAGTTTTTGGACAGGATTTGCCGCCGGCGCGGGCGTTGGAGCCGCCGCCGGACTAGCGGGTGTGCTGCTGGCGCGGCGCCGCACCGCCGATCTTGACAGCCATGTGCTGCGCCTGGAAAAAAGCGTGAACATTGGCCGGCCGGTGCAGAGCGTTTTTTCCGCATGGTCGAATTTCGAGCGCCTGCCGCAGTGGATCAACTTTGTCCGCCGGGTGGAGCGCTACGGCACGCACACGCGCTGGCTTGTCAACATGGAAGGCCGCGAGTTCGAATGGGACGCCCAGATCACGCAGGTGGTTCCCAATGAATCCATCGGCTGGAAATCGCTGAGCGGCCCCAAGCACACGGGGCGAATCACGTTCTCTCCTCTCGGAAACCAGACCGTGGTGCACGTCTTGATGAACTACGCGCCGCCGCTGGGCGGCTTCGGTTCCATGCTGCCCATGGAACATTACCTGGAGCAGTGGATTGAACGCGGACTGCGCGAATTCAAGTCCGCGCTGGAGCGTGAAGCCGGCTCACGCGAGTTCACTTCGCCCGGCCCGGGCGGCGGACATCATGTTCGGCGACCCTCAGAGTCACCGCAGGACTGGGAACCGATTGAGCGCACCGGCACGGAAGACGTAACTCATGGTTCGGCCGGCACTCGCCCGCCAAAAGACAGACACTGAATCTGCGGTATAAAAAATTCAATTTGAAGTGGCGCGGGGATGCGTCTCTAGTCCTTGTGTTTGCTTGGCTCATTATCCGGAGGCTGGCCCAGCAGCTTGAGGGCTACCTCGCGGGAACGCGACGTGACTTTCTTGTTCGCGTCAGTGATGACTTCAGTGAGCGTTCCCCGCAAAACGTAATATCCGTCCTCAGCTTTGGTCTTTGCCGCGCCGCGCTCAAATCGTCCTTTAAATTGGAACGTCACGCCGTGCAGCGGCTTGGTGGTAAAGAGCACATTGTGCCCTTCGATGGAGGCCTTATCAAAAAACTGATCAAGAAAGACGCCGCGGTCGCTGTCGAGATCGCCCAGCCGCGAGATGTAGCCGGAAACGCCATTCTCCTCCATGTTGATCTGCACGAACTCGCCTTCGCGCAGAAAACTGTACATGCCGGAGATGTCCTCCGCCGGCGCTGTGGCTCTAGCCCGCGGAGTGCTGATGTCACGCATCTTGGTCGCTCCGCTGGTCTGCGCCGCGGCAAGCGTGCTGAAAACCAACCAGAGAACAAAGAGTGCTCTACCTGCTGAAATGTGCGTGCTGATCATATGTGGCTAAGTGCTCTGGATATCATCATTCGGTTCGCATCAAAGTTCAAGCAGAATGGTGGAAGTTGCTCATCGCCCCACCGTGGCGGCAGCAGCGTTTTGAAAGCTCTCAATAGCTTCATAAATGCGCGGATGGGTGCAGACTTCATAGTAGGGCTGGTCTGTGTACTGCTTCAGGGCGAAGTCGCGGGCATCAATGTGAGCAATGCGGCCTTCGCGCACGACGATCCGGTGGAACAAGCCCTGCCCGAGCGGCGCCATCCCCGTATAAACGCGCGTGGTGCCGTTCTTCCAGATCATAGGGACCTTCAGGTCGAACGCCCGCAGTGAGATCTCCGTGCGCAGCTTTTCAAATGCCGCCCGGCTAATATGAATTCCGCCGATGTTGTAGCGAAGCAGAAACTCATCCGCGTTCGCTCCCGCATCCGCGTCGTCAATCGTTTTGAACGAAAACACGTTGAACAGCAGGTCGCGCTTCTCGAGAAGCTGGCGGATACCTTTGCTGCACGAGGACAACCGGTCGCTTTCGTTGATGGCTTTTGAAATCATGATGGGACGCGTGCCGTCCATCAGGTACATGGGCGCCGAATCCTGATACGAAATGCCGATTCCCAGTTCCAGGCTGGGCAGGCCCGCCGCTCGTGATCTCTCGTTGTAGGCCGTGACAACCTCGACAATCTCTTTGGCCAGCACGCAGGTCTGGGCCACCCCGACGGCGGCGTCGCCTTCGCGCTCGAACAGCGCCAGAATAATTGCATCGCCTTCAATAAAGACTTTGCGCGCGTCGTACTTGGGCAGAAGCTTATTGATGGGATCGTAAAAGTTCAGGCTGAAATAAGACGCGGGATTCAGTCCGCGTTCGAACAGAGTGCGCGTCAGGGTAGTTGATTCCCGGATGTCTGCTTTCAGCACTACGTGATGTACCACCCTATCCTCAACGGGCTTCTGTTCTTCAGGCAGGAGGAACTCGTAAAGCGTATTGTTTACGGAAGAAAGCTCGCGAAATTTTTCCCCGCAGAGGACATTCACCGTCTCCATGGCGGTAACGGCAACGCCGAGCCGCCGCAGGTCGCGATGAAAACGCAGAAAGTCGCTGAAGAAGCGGGCTGCCAGCCTCGTCTTCTCCGCCGGACGGGCACCCTTCACGCGTCGCGCCGCCGTGTGCAGGTCCTCCGCGGAAAGTTTGCCGTGCTCTTCCAGCAGCGCTTCCACGCGCCGGCGCTCCTCGACGGAGATCAGCGCATTCTTCAGTTGCTGCGGGTTGAGAGGAGGCGCATATTGGGCCAACAATGGTGCAGCTTCATACGCCGCCACCACCCGATCCATGATGCCTTCCTTTTCCAGCAACTCCAGCCACGCGCTCAGGACGGCCTTCTGTCCTTTCGCCTGCGCCGTGGAGTCGTCCGGGGCGCCGCCGGCCATGAGCTCCTGCACATTTTCCGGAGCGTTTAAAAGCCCTTCGACGCGAGGATCATCGGGCGAGTCCACCAGACCGAGCGTCTGAAAGAAACGTCCCATAACGGCGCCCATGGCTTCGAGACGATCGGGATCGTGTTCAGAAGCGCCAAGCAGAACATAGTGTTCCGCGGTGAGAAAGCTGTCTTCCGCATCCTCCACAAAGAGGAGCCGGTTGAGAAACAAGTCGTAGATGTAGCTTTCGTTTTCACCGAACAATGAGCGGCGGGTTTTGCTCAGCGTTTCTCTTTCCAAATCCCGCAGCAAGGCGAAAAGATCCTGCCCGGCGCGGCGCATGATGGCCCTTTTGCTCACTTGAAAGCGCGCGAGGCGGTCGCGCAGCTCCATGCCGCTGTTGGTGGCCAACTGCCGCGGCCCATCGAACATCTTCATGCGCGCGCGGCAACGCTCCAGAACGTTGCCGTATTGGTTCGCCAGCTCCGCGCGTTCAAATTTCAAGACTGCCAACCGGAACAGCAGGTCCAGGGCAATGCTGTTCTGCGCCTTGGCTTGTTTCAAAACAGCCAGGTGAAGTTCGCTGGTGAGCTTCTTCAGGTCTGAGGCATCAAAGGGCCGTGCGCCCATCGCTTGCCGGTCGCGGATCCGGGCCGGCAATTGGCTGCCGAGGCGGCCTGTGGGCGAATCCTCGACTGCAAGGTCCTCCACGTTGCCGTGCCTGGCGATCGATTTGAAAATGTGGCGTTGCGCCGCCGCCGTGAACCTGGGACTGAGAAAAACGTCATGGCGAACGTTGTCAATTCCCGGAACCAGGCCTTCCAGGACGAGCGAGGGCTCATAGCTCGTCAACGAGAGTTGACGGGCATAGTCAGACACGCTTCCGCGCTGCAGGAAGGAAAACGCCATGGGCCTGCCTGGGCTTATCTCTGAGGGAAGCAGGATTTTATAACGAAATGGCGTTTCGTTCAGGTTACCTTCGGCACCAGCGCCGCACCGGAAAGGCTGGCCTTACTGGCTGCGGCCTGGTTCGCAATCAGAGCGCGCTCTTCGACTGCTCGGACGCCTTGCGCGCCTTCTCGAACTCGTCTCCAGGCTTCCAGCCTGCCAACTGCGGCTGGTTTGCTATTTCCCAGCCGATGGCAAGCCCCACTTTGGCCAGCTTGGCGTCTGCCGTAAAGTCCATGTCGGGTTTGTACTCGTCAGAAGGCTGGTGATACCGGTGAGCCACGTAGTCTCGTTCTTTTTCTTCACCCCAGGCCAGATCGTGCCCTTTAAACAACGGCCCTTCACCCAGACTGAACGCTGGCACGCCTACGCGCGCCAGGCTGAAGTGGTCTGAGCGGTAATAATGCCCTGCTTCAGGATGATCATCGGGTTGAATTGCCATCCCGAACGCCTGGGCCACAGATTCCACCACCGGATAAGCCGTGGTGCGTTCTGATCCGGACGCTACAAGCTGTTCTGGTTCTCCGAATGGCTGAATATCGTCGAAGTT
>DATNDP010000306.1:0-2768 GCA_035553195.1 Candidatus Acidiferrales bacterium | reverse complement strand
AACATGATGTTCGAAACTTCATGGATCATCCGGCCGCCCATCTGCGCCAGAATTCCTGCCAGGCTTAGTTCAGATTTGCTGACCACTTCCGTGCCGCCGTTGTCCAGCGACCGCACCTTACCAGTCATCTTCATCGACGCGCTGCCTTTGCCGCGTGTGTCCTGTCCCTTGCCCACGATTTCAATCTCGTGAGCTGCCGGATCATTGCGGACGATCTGCACCTGCCCCTTGTAGTCGCTCACACTCGGCCCTACTTTCACGCTGATCGCACCTTTATATGTGCGCTCGTCCACCTGCTCCGTGATCTGCGCGCCCGGCAGACACGTGACCACCTTGCGCGGATCGCTCAGAAACGCCCAGACCTTTTCAACCGGCTCCGGCACCTCGAATTTTTTTTCAATGGTTACCGCCATGATCTATTCACCCGTGGTCCCCCTCCAGTTCAAAGATAAGGATATTCTTTCCGTCTTGTTTGCGTTGAACCATCTGATCAATTTACCTGACCGGAGCGTCTACTGACCCGCTCCCTGGACTGCGCTGCCTGCTCCAGCGCGTGCCGTTGCTTTTACGTTGCAGGAGGTATTGAATGAGGAGAGCGAGGCCCGCCATGAACCGCAGAGATTTCCTGAAAAGCGCGTCTGCTTTTGGAGGCATGATGCTGGCCCCTTCCCTGATCCGCTCTGCTGATTTCGCCGCACCGAGTGCTGTGACCCGTGTGGCTTTTGTGAAAGCGACCGACCGCGCCACCGGTGTGGCTCGGGCCATTGATCTGCTCGGCCTCCAAGGCTTTCACGGCAAGGACCTCTTCATCAAACCCAACTTCAACAGCGCCGACCGAACACCTGGCTCGACCAGCGAGGAGACGCTCGCGGCCATCGTGAAAAAGTTGAAGTCTATGCACACAGGCCCGCTCACCATCGGTGACCGCAGCGGCATGGGCGATACTCGTTCGGTCATGGAGAACAAGCACGCGTTTACTCTGGCCAAAGAACTCGGCGCAAAGGTGGTGGTCTTTGATGATCTCAGCGCAAACGACTGGGAGCACCTCCAGCACACTGATGGTCATTGGAAGCACGGTTTTGCCGTGCCACGCCTGGTGCGGCAGGCAGGAGGCGTGGTGCAGACCTGCTGCCTCAAGACGCACCGCTTCGGCGGGCATTTCACGCTGTCTTTGAAGAACTCCGTGGGCCTGGCTGCCAAGACCGTTCCGGGCAATTCCTACAACTTCATGCGCGAGTTGCACTCCTCACCCGACCAGCGCCGCATGATCGCTGAGATCAACACCGCTTACCATCCCGATCTGATCGTGCTCGACGGCGTCCAGGCGTTCACAAACGGCGGCCCGGAATCCGGGAAGCTGGTCAACTCCAGCGTAATACTTGCCGGCACTGACCGCGTGGCCATTGATGCTGTCGGGGTGGCCCTGCTTCGCTATTACGGAACGACCCCGGAAGTTAGCCGTGGAGCTATTTTCGAACAGGAGCAGATTGCCCGCGCTGTTCAACTCAACCTCGGCGTGAGCAGTCCGAAGCAGATCGAACTGGTCACCGGCGACCGCGAGAGCGCGGAGTATGCCAAACAGATTCGCGCCATCCTCGACGGTGAACCGGGGAAAGCTGCCGCCTGAGAAGCAGGCCTCGAGCAACGCGGGGAGCTAATTCAGCACCCGCGGAACGATGAACCACGCGAAGAGTACAGTTAGCGCCAACAGCGCGACTGCCAAGGCGATCCACAGGAAAAGGGTTTGTTTCTCGTGTTCCTTGTCTGGCGCGGTGATCCCCACAACATAGTGGAAGATCCGCATCATGGCGAACAGCGTCTTCAAGATATCCAACTTCTAATCGCTGTGACCAAAGCCGCAAAGTTCCGCAACCAGGCGGGGCTTGGAAATTTGCTCTCATAGGAGCAGGTCCAGCCCTAAACCTCAACCTGCGATGTTACGCGTTACGCCGCGCGCTCCCCGCGCAAACCCGATATATTTTGCTTTGATCGGATCCAGATTAAAGCCGCCGCTGCTAATGGAACCACCACCGCCGCTGTCCCGGCAGACTGCTTGAGAAGAGAGCGGCGCCAGCCTCCGCGCACCCCCTCTCCAGATGCACTGGGCGAAAACAGATTGCCTGGCGAGTCGCTGGCTCGCTCCCGTTGCTGCATCATGGCTTTGTGTGCCCGTCGCGCCATCTGCTTCTCCATCAATCGTGGAGCCATTCGTTTGACGATCTTGCCTATTTTGCCTCGCCGGCCCACCACGATTTCCGCCTTCGCCTTGAGAGCGGCTTTATAAATGGCCTGGATGACGAGCTTAGGATCATAAACGGGAGGCATGGGCCGCACTGGACGTCCTGTGTGGTTCGCCGCATGCTCGAAAAATGGCGTATCCATGGATGTAGGCGAAATCGTGCAGACACGGATGTTTTTATGACCACTCACTTCGAGTTCCTGCCGCAAGGCTACATCCAGCCCTCTGATTCCGTGCTTGGATGCCGTATAAGATGCGCCAAAAGGAAAGGCCGCAATTCCAGCAAACGATGCGACATCGATCAATACCCCTTGCTTTTGCTCCCTGAACTGTTGCAGTGCTGCATCCGAGCCATACATGGTGCCCAGCAGGTTGGTCCGGATCACCTGTTCGTGCTCCTCCATGGGTGAATCGCTGAATTCTCCGTAGGTCGCCACGCCTGCATTGTTGATCCATACATCGATCCGCCCAAAGGCGCGCACCGCATCTTCCTTCAGTGCTTCTACTTCTCCGCGCTGGCTCACATCTG
>DATNDP010000305.1:0-7703 GCA_035553195.1 Candidatus Acidiferrales bacterium | reverse complement strand
CGCAACAGCACGCCGTAAACCACGCTGAAGATGGATGTGGTCGCGCCAATGCCGATGGCCAATGTGGCGATGGCTATGGCGCTCATGAGTTTGTTGCGCCGCATGAGCCGCAGCGCATATTTCAGATCGTGGAACGTTTTGTGCATGATTTCCCTTTTGTTAGCGAATCGATCGATGATCAGATCTGGCCGGCTGCATGTCCGCTGAAGTTAAGAGCTGGAATAACTGCAATGCCGCTGCCAAACCAGCGGCGGGGAAGTGATTGATTCGGTGAGACTAGCGGAAAAATCAAGCGCGGACTGAGGCAAGCTGCTGTTCGATGATGAAAAGCAGGTGTGCGAAAGCGAACACCGCCATCCGAGCGACAGAGTCGTCCCGGCGCAGGCGTTAACAGAGAACCGTTCAAACAGACTTAGGCTGCACGTTTCTCGACCTTGGGTGGTTGAGTGGGCGCCAAGGCGCCAAATTCCGCAGGCAGGCCGGCAATGCGCAACATAAGCGCGTCGAGCACGCGGTCAGGCAGGACTCGCGGCAGCGTAGTGAGAAGCCTTGCGTGCTTGCCCACGCGATAGCGAATCCGCGGACGCCGCGCTGTGAGCGCGTGGCGTACAGCATCAGCCACCACGTCGGGCGAACTGCCGTTCATTTCGCGCTCATAGGCGCGGGAGACGAAGCCCAACAGCATCTCGCCATACCGTGCGGCGGCGTCGGGTGGAAGACTGGCGATGATGGATTCGATATCGCCCAGAGTCTTATTCACCGCGGGAGTTCGAATGGCTCCGGGCTCGATCACAGATACTGCGATTCCGAATGGTCGCAGCTCCAGCCGCAACGTATCGTTAAAAATGCCAAAGGCGGCCTTGCTCGCGTTGATCAGGCTCCCGAACGGCACGGCGATGTGCGCGCCCACCGAGCTGATGTTCACAATCCGCCCGCGCGCGGTGCGCAAGAGGGGAAGAAAAGCCTGGGTGACCGCGAGTTGTCCAAACACATTGATGTCAAAAATCTCCTGCAGATCAGCCGGAGCAATGGATTCAACCGGGCGCACCCTGCCCACGCCCGCCACATTGACAAGGGCATTGAGTCCGCGGCCCGGCACTTGTGGTGCCACCTGCGCGGCCGCCGCCATCACGCTGAGGCGATCTGTTACGTCCATCATCACAGGCGTTACATTGGGTCCACTTTCCGACCGCAGTCTCTCGGCGTCGCCTGGCTTGCGAACGGTGGCGAATACCCGCCAGCCAGCCTCGATCATCTGTGAGACGCTGGCCCGTCCAATACCGCTTGAAGCGCCCGTGATAACAACAGTTTTGTTTACGTTTGGGTCAGGCATGAGGAAACCTCCCGGAGAAAGTGGCGCGCGAGCTCTCGCCCGCCGGCCGCAAGAGCCTCACGCTCTTGGATGTCTGGCGTCGCAGCGGGGCTTCAGAGTTTCCGCCGCGACTGATGGAGCCACCCTGGCCCTTTGTGGTGATACATTGAAGCGAATTATGCTGGAGGGCTGAGCAACAGAATCAACGTCGGTTTTCTTCTGGGTGCATGGCAGGGGAATGAGCACTTCCTTCAATTCCGTGCGGGAGGAACGCCGGCTTCGTCCGGAGTTGCGTCCCGTCGCGGACCGCGCTTTCTCAAGGGCCGCCGGCGCTCCGCTGGTGGAGGGCAATTGCATACGGCTGCTCAAAGATGCGCGCGAGAACTACCCGGCGTGGCTGGAAGCAATCCGCACCGCGAAACGCCACATTCATTTTGAGAGCTACATTATCCACGATGATGATGTGGGGCGGACCTTTGCTGAAGCGCTGATAGCCAGGGCAGGTGAAGGCGTGCGCGTGCGCCTTATCTATGACTGGCTCGGCGGCTTGGGCAAATCACCACAGCGGTTCTGGAACAAGCTGCGCTCTGCTGGTGTGGAAGTGCGCTGCTACAACCCACCCCGTTTTGACTCCCCTTTCGGCTGGCTCTCACGCGATCATCGCAAAATGATTGCTGTGGACGGCGAGATTGGGTTCGTAACCGGGCTGTGTGTCGGCCGCATGTGGGTGGGCAACCCGGAAAAGGGAATTCAACCCTGGCGGGACACAGGCGTGGAGGTGCGCGGACCCGCCGTCGCCGACATCGAACGTGCCTTTGAGCAGGTATGGGCAACCATGGGTGAACCGATCGCTGAGAACCAAGCCGGTGGCAGCGTGCCTCCCCCCGCGGGAAACGTGAGCCTGCGCATTGTTGCCACACTCCCTGCCACCACAGGGTTGTTTCGCCTCGACCAGTTGTTTTCCGCAGTAGCGACGCGGACAATTTGGCTCACCGACGCGTACTTCGCCGGCACCACTCTGTATGTGCAGGGGCTCAGGGCGGCGGCGCGCGATGGCGTTGATGTGCGCCTGCTGGTGCCAAACGCGACCGACATCCCCCTGATTCGCCCGCTATCGCGAGCGGGTTACCGTCCGTTGCTGGAAGCGGGCGTGCGCCTCTTTGAGTGGAATGGCACCATGATCCACGCCAAGACCGCGGTGGTGGATGGGCGCTGGGCCCGTGTGGGATCAACTAACCTGAACATCGCGAGCTGGCTGGGGAACTGCGAACTTGACGCGGTGATTGAAAATGAGCAGTTCGCCCGCGAGATGGAGGAGATGTACCTTCAGGACCTCACAAACGCAACGGAAATCGTGCTGGACATGAAGCGCAAGGTGCGGGCGCCGGGAGAACCGCGCCATCCTCGGGCAGCCGCAACCAGCGGCGGCGGCAGCGTGGGACGGGCCGCAGCCGGAGCCATCCGCATTGGCAACACGGTGGGAGCGGCGTTTACCAGCCGCCGCGTTCTGGAATCCGTGGAGGCCCGCACTATGCTGCTGGCTGGAACCATCCTTCTCGGAGCGGCTGCGTTGTCCTGGTTTTTCCCGCGCGTGCCCGCCTACACGCTGGTGGTTGTTTTTGGCTGGATTGGCTTGGCTCTGCTCTATCGCGGGTACAAGCTGTTTCGCGAGAGGAAGGCAAAACGCCGGGAATCGTGACCGCATTCTCCCCGTAGAAAATGAAGGCCAGGCCGCCAGTATGACGAGCGGCGCGACCCCAACTCGTGTGGCGGAGGAATGGACAAACTAGTGATCGAGTGGTTTCGTCCACTCCGGGCGATCAGGATTTTCCAGATCTCCGTCCCAGGACGCGAGAAGCCGGCCGGTCTTCACGTCGCGCAATTCGCAGTGTGAAAAAGGCCCTTCATGCAGTGGACCGCCATGATACGCGACCTGGTCTCCTTGGCGGACGAAAGCCCAACTCCAGTATGTTGGCCTTGTATCAAAGGTCCGGATGATTCTACCGCCGCGCCAAATGACCAGCGACCCAGAGATGTCATCGAATTTAGTCCTCGCGTCGTTCGCTGGATTGGGGTACAAAACCAGCCAGCCCGCGGTGCGACCGTCCGCCGCAATTTTGGCATCCTCAATGCCGGTTTGATCCTGTCGATGGGGTACAAGCGCTTCATGACCGTGGTCCAGAACTATATGGACGTCGCTATTCTCATCGGCATAGATGCTAAGGACAGAGCTGGTCGAATGTGACCTTGCCGAACTAGCAGCCAGCAAAAACAAGGCCAGCAGAAGCGAGACAGCAGTGCGGTTCAAGGAAGCGCCTCGTTTGGAGTCTAACCCAGAGTAGCCGAAATAGTTGCGGGCGGGCATCCCGGTACTTGCGAATGATCAATGCTGCTATTTGCCGCCCGGCAAAGCGAAGCTGGCCAGCTGCTCTGTATTTGACAAACGAAATGCGCGGGAGCATAGAATGACTCAGAGTTGTGCTGTGAGTCGCTGGGCTAAATTCGTCTGCCTCGTACTTGTTGCAGTAGTGCTGGTCATTGTTTTCGTCCCGAACTTCGACTTACCTCCTACAGCGGTACGCTCTGCAAGTCATAGAGTTCACTTCTCGCCGCTGCATGCAATCACTGCTGCGAGTACCTCGTTATTGTTGCCTTGGACAGCAGCTTCACCGCTGCGGCTTGTTTTCTCCAGCCCCGTCGATCTCCCGGCCAGTCTGATCGATCTCAACTGCGCTCGCCTCTGCTAAAGCCAATCCACGTTCCCCTCACCAAAAGTTAGACACACCAACAACCGCAGTTGACGAATAGGGGAGTGGTCCCGCCCGGTCCGCCAGCGTTTACCGCCCGCTGGAGATTTACCAGCGGCGTCTCCATCGGAGGGTCAGGTGAAAAGCAAACACTATTGTGCCGCATTGGCACTGACTGCAGTTCTACTCTCAATTTCAGCCGTTGCTCAGCGATTGGATGGAACGCTGCGCGGCAAGGTAGCAGATGCTTCCGGCGCCGTGATTCCGGGAGCTGATATCACGGCCAGCAACCAGGCAACCGGAGTCCAGCAAAGAACAAGAACGACCTCCAGCGGCGAGTATGTTTTCCCGAATATGCTCGTGGGCACCTACACAATCGAGGTCGGAGCGAAAGGCTTTGCGAAATTCGAGCGCAAGGATGTTCAGGTCCTGCCGAACCAGACCATAACAGCCGACGCAACGCTGAGAGTTGCCGGTGAAATGACCACTGTGGAAGTAACCACAGGGGCAGAAACGGTGCAGACCACCACCTCACAACTTTCCAATGATTTCGGCGCGAGAGCTGTTTCGGACCTGCCCAGCCCCGGTCTGGGCGGCGGGCCTTTGAACCTGGCATTGCTGGCTCCAAACACCACGACGCAGGGGGCCGGAGTGCTGGGTGAAGGCGGCTCGATCGGCGGGGCACGTCCACGCCTGAATAGCTTCAACATCGACGGCGTCGATGACAACAGAGTTGACGTTACCGGCCACACTTCAGAGGTGATTCCTGAGGCAGTGGCCGACTTCAATCTGGTGACAAACATGTTCAGTGCTGAGCTGGGTCACTCTGCCGGCGGCCAGTTCAACATCGTGACCAAGTCCGGGTCTAACAGTTGGCACGGATCAGCCTGGGAGTTCAACAACAATCGCGATTTCAACGCCATGGATAATCTCGAGAAGGCATCAGGGCTTACGGAGCCGCGGCGAGTTGATCGCAACCGCGCCGGCGGAGACATCGGCGGCCCGATCATCAAGGACAAGCTGTTCATCTACGGCGCTTATCAGTTCTCGAACGTTGGACTGGCGGCCGCCGCGGTGCAGCAGCTTGCGCCCACAGCCGACGGACTTGCTGCGTTGAACACGCTTGCCGCCAACCAGGAGGTGCGAAACATCCTGGCCCAATTCCCGACTGCTGCTGTTGCCGACTCTGCCGCGCAGGTAGTCAACGGGGTTTCCATCCCAATCGGAACATTTCAGCCGGCGGCGCCGAGCTACCTGAACCAGCATGACTTCAACATTAACTCCGATCTTCATTTAAACAGCCATCAGATACGCGGGCGCTTCCTGTATGATCGCCAGCGCTCCCCCAACGTCAACCCGGATACGCCGTTGCAGCAGTTCACCGGGGCAATCGAAGCAGACAATCGCAAGATCATCCTCACTGACGCCTGGGCGGTCAGCAGTTCGGTGATCAATGATTTTCGCATCGCGTACTCCCGGTTCGTGCAGGGATTTACCATCCCGACTCAGTTTGCTAACTTCCCCAACGCCAAAATCGATGTCTTGGGACTGAATATTGGTCCCGAAGGCAACTCACCGCAGAGTTACGTCCAGAACAACTACCAGGTGCTGAACAACGTGAGCATTGTTCAAGGCGCACACACCTTCAAATTCGGATCGGAGTATCGGAGATGGATTGCCCCTTCCAACTTCCTGCCGCGTGAACGAGGGGAATGGGACTATGGCGACCTGCAGACATTAATCAACGATCAGGTACCCAATGGCTTCAACCAGGCTCTGCGCGGCGCCGGATCAGGAGCCTTCAACGGCAACCAGCACGCCATTTACGGATTTGTGCAGGATGACTGGAAAATAATGCCGCGACTTACGGTCAACCTGGGCGTGCGCTATGAGTGGACGAACAACCCTGCCGACGTTCGCCTGCAAACGCTGAACGCAATCTCCACTTTGCCGGGAGTGTTCGAATTCCGCCAACCAAAGACGGACACGAACAACTGGATGCCGCGCATCGGCTTCGCCTGGGATCCCCTGGGTGACGCGAAGTGGGCGGTGCGTGGCGGATTTGGCGTTTCCTATGACGTTACGCCGCAAAACTTCCCGCTCCTGCAACTTCCTCCGCAATTACAGACGGAACAAAATCCTGACATTACTTGTACCCTGCCAAACGCTCCTGCATGGTGCGCCAACTTTCTGGCCGGAGGCCCGGGCACTGGCTTTCTTGCTGGAGGCGGACTCCTGCAGGTGAATGTACCCCCAGCGACCCAAGAAGAAGCCCGCGCCGCAACCCAGGGCATTATCCTGGACCAGGTCCAGCCTAAAGTCCTGACTTGGACGCTGGGGGTGCAGCGTGAAGTCTCAAAGAACACAAGCGTCGAAGTGCGATATCTGGGCACACGCGCAACCCAATTGCCCATTCAGGCTCGCATCAACACCAGAAGCGCCTTTAGCGCGCTGCAACCGTTGCCGACTTTCATTTCAAGCACCCAGGTTCCCGGAACGATTGTCGGAGGTTCGCGGCTGAGCGACTTCGAAAACTTTGATCCTTTTATTCACCCGGAGTTCAGCACACTGACGGCGTTCCCGCCGGTTGGAGGCAGCATCTACCATGCAGGCTCGGTTGATTTCAACCGTCGCTTCACGGCCGGGCTCCTGTTTCGGGCCAATTACACGTATGCTCACACCATTGATGACGCCACCAATGAACTGTTCAGCAGCGTGGTAAATCCGCGCCGCCCGTTCGACTGGCAGAATCTGGCCCTCGATCGTGCCAGTTCAACCCTGGATGTCCGGCATAAGTTCGCGATGTCCTGGATTTACGAGTTGCCTAAGGTGCCGACCGAAAACAATTTCCTGAAAACGGTAGCGCATGGGTGGCAAGTGGCCGGTACCTACCTGGTTCAGACCGGACAGCCGGTGACGCTTCTCTCTGGTTCCGACGCTAACGCTAACGGCGATACGGCGGGTGATCGCGGCATCCTCAACCCTGGCGGGCTTGAGCGAGTCGGATCCAACGTCAGCCTGGTATGCGTTGGAGCAGGAGGCGCAACCAGTATCGCACCGCTTGCAGCCGGTTGCGCCGGCGGAAGCGGCAGCGTGGCTGGTTACGTCGCCGATAATCCGAACGCGCGTTACATCGTGGCCGAGGTGGGCGCCTTGCCTACTCTGGGACGCAACAGCTTCGATTCTCCCGGCGTGAACGTGTGGAATATGGGGCTGTTCAAAAATACAAAACTCACTGAAGGCACAACGCTGCAATTCCGTGTGGATACCTTCAACACTTTCAATCATCGCAATTTCTCACTGGCCCAACCGACTGTCTTCCAGACGGGTGTGCTGATCGGCACTGTCAACAACGCTTTGAGCACAACCTACTCAAACATAGCCTCTGATCTGTTTCTGAACGACAACCAATTCACCGGCGGAGCTCGCCAGATGCAGTTAGGGGTGAAGTTGTTGTGGTAGCTGCTTCATGCTTCGGGGGCTTCAAACCAGGAGCCCCCGGTTTTTTTGCGCGCAGATAATCAATAAGACGACTCAATCCGCAGTGCTTCCCAGCATTTGGTAAGATGTTTGGCTACACACCTGATCGAACGATACTCCTTACCCGCGAAGGAATCTGCGCATGAATTTCAAAGCCTTCATAA
>DATNDP010000304.1:0-10685 GCA_035553195.1 Candidatus Acidiferrales bacterium | reverse complement strand
TATTCGCAAGGCTGTACCGGTCACGATGAACCTGAAATCATGCCGGTCTCCAGCGCTGCCGGTTCGGCACGCGACCTCACCTGGACGGTTGTGTTGCCTGGCGATGGGCGGCACGATGTTTCCGATGTCGGACCGACATTCTGGTTCGGCGGAACAGTGACCGATCCGCACAGCCTGTTCAACCAAGCTTTCATTGAACTTCAGTTCTATCCCGACTCGACCGTCACCAAGTGCTTCGCGGATGGCGGGTTCAGCGTGAATTTCACGCCCAACACCTTCACATCATGCTCACCGGTTTTCAAGGTGGTTCCCAACAACACATCAGCCAAGGGGTTCACTGAGAGTACGGCCTTCAATGCAATGTTGGAAGACTCGGCCACTCCCGGCAGTCCACTCGTCATGCACGCGGGCGATACCATTACCGTCCACTACTTTGTGACTTCCGCGGCCGACGGTTTTCATATCACCGTGACGGACCTGAACACCACGCACACGGGAACGATCATCCTGAACTCGCCTTCTGACGGACCCTTGATGCCTGCCTTCGATACCCAGCAGATCGGCAATGCGCTGGGATGGGGAAGTGTAAATGACACTCCCAACGGTTTCGTGTGGGAGATTGGACATGCTTCGATCTTTACAGGAGGCGATGCCTTCTGCGTTCCCGGTCAGACGAATTGCAATTCATACGATGCGGCGTCCTGGGCGGGATTTTCGCCGATCCAGATCAAGAGTGTGACGTTTGGCGACGGTTCAAGTCCAAAGAACTTCGCCGTTGTCAGCGATCAGGGTGGTAACGCGGAAGTGAATGCCAACTGCGCGACATTTGGCGGTCCGTTCTGCATTTATCCCTGGTACACGCTGGGCAAGACGGGCTACCACTATGGGATTGATTATCCTGACACAATGAAGGATTTCGGACAGGGAAAGCAGTTCCAGCAAACGCAGCAATGTGGCGGCCCCTTTGGGCCGAATACAACATTCTGCTCCACCATCCTGCATTAGCTCGCGCCTTCAGAAAAGGGAGGGACTGTCCCTCCCTTTAAACTCCAGTTGCAGGTTTAGGCTCCGCGTTTATCCTGCTTCCTCTCTTTTTGCGGCGGAATCGCAGGATTGGCTGCCGAGCCATGCGAAAACAGCGAATCTGGGGCCGACTCCTCCGCAGGCAGGATCTCACGCAAGGCCCACTGAATGCGGTTGACCGAATCCGCAACCAGCCGTATTTGCTCTTCCTGCCTGGTGTAAGCGGAGTAGGAGATCGTCTGCAGGGCATTCCGGACATGGTGATTCATGGCGGCAATGACGCGCACCTTGTTGAGAATCGCCTTATGCCGGCGCTGCTCGTACGCAAATACCACAAGTGCGGCTGTGATCCCAATGACAATCTCGTCAATAGACTCAAAGGCGATGAGGGCGTGATGCTCGATAGCGGCTTCAACCGCGGAGCCGACCGCGGCAATGAACAATCCTAAGAGGACGCTGATACTTACACGCCGCAGCAGAGAGGGGATCTGAGGGTCGTGATGCATGTGCAACCGATTATTGCATCGAGGCACATGTCTTGCATCCTTGGGAGCAGAGATAAAACCGGCATCTCTCAAAAAATCAGTTCACGCCTGCGGAGCTCAGGGCTTTTTTTCATTCGGCGCGTTCTTAACCGAGGTTACAAACTGCGCCACATCAACCGAGGCGTTTGCTGTACCGATCAGACCAGTAGAATTGTCGCGTACGCCAAGCCGCAAGACGTACTTGCCCGGAGGCAGATCAACCTGTTCCTGACAAGGAAAAAAGCCGCTCATAACTTTCGTGAAAGCTTCCGGTTTCAGGCTGCCCGCGAGTTTGTAACCTTCGCTCTTGACGGGCCGATCCAGGTTTTTGACGGAGTAGGCGCGGACAGCGCACAGCAGATCCACACGCTGCAGCCCCTGATTGTCCGTCTGAAAATTCAACGCCTTCGGATCAATCGCGTATTGAATTACCACGTGCGTATTCGCCGGCCCTGAAGGCGGCGCAACGTGGGCCTGGAACGGAAGCCCCGTAGAGATGGGCCACTCAAGTCTCATCGCCTGGTCCAGTTCCTGCTCCTGCCGGGCTGGATTGGCCTGTGCCGCGGCCTCCCTGTCCACCGCGAAATATCCGGCGCGGTAGTGCAGCTTGACTCCGGGATGATTCACCTTTACCCGGATGTTGCGAAACTGATTGTTCCATTGTGTATTGTCCGGATAATAGCCCAGTGTGTAATAGATGGAGCCATCATTCATGCTCTCGAGGATGGATCGATCAAGGTCATTGCGGTTGTAAAACGCGCGGCCGCCGGTCTTATCTGCCAAATCGTTCATGGTGGTGTGAGCTGCCAAACGGTCATCGGAATCACCGTCCATGCTGGCGCCCATGCCGCCGCGGAGAGTTGCTCCTACACCATTCTCTCCTGCCATGGGATTGGGAGTACTGCCTACGCTGTAAAGCGTGTTGTTGCTCATGGCGCGAGCATCTATGGGATATACAGCGACTTGAGCGTCGCTCAGCAGGCTGCCGGTCATGGCGACATCATTTCCATAGTGGCGCTGAAGCAGGTCACTTCTGGCGCTGATGTTG
This sequence comes from Candidatus Acidiferrales bacterium, assembly GCA_035553195.1. GTDB lineage: Bacteria > Acidobacteriota > Terriglobia > Terriglobales > Acidobacteriaceae > Angelobacter. The sequence continues at coordinate 8,090 of DATNDP010000304.1, read as the reverse complement.
TTGACCACGATGTCAAAAGGAAAAGTCTCGGAAATCCAGATCAGGTTCTTCCTTCCCGGATAGCCTGCCAGAGTGTGCGCGAGCGAATTAAGCGCGGCAAGAGTGTAGGAGACCCTGAAGTCGGTTTTTCCCCGGCTCTCTTCCGCTGCAAACTCCGATAGCTCATTTGCAAGGCCGGGAACCGATGCGAGCAGATCTACGGCAGCCGTGCCCAGGGGAGTGGTCGCAGGCGAGGTCCCGGACGGATTGTTCAAAAGTTGAGAAGGTCTAGCTTTAATACTAAAAGCCGCTTTTTTGAGCAGTTCAGGGTCACTGGTGAAATCCTGCACCAACCGTAGTCTATTCCCGAGCAGGTACACTGCCATGGGTTGTCCCTGGGGCAGCTTCTCCAGCAGCTTGATCATGGATTCGCGCGCATAAACCTGATTCAGAGTGGTGGTGTTCAGGGCGTCCAGGAGGAGCACGTTCAATGCACCATTCGGCTGGTAATGCGGAAGATTATTGAACGTGTTGGGCGGCAGCACAGGCGCCCGCAAAGGCCGACTGGTGGAATCGGGGTGCTGAAAGCTGAACGTGCTGATGTGCTGCGGTTTGCCATCCTCAGTGATCGTGAAGTCTTCGGGCTTCAAATCGGTGATCGGTTCTCCCTTGCTGTTCCGCGCTACCACATCCACAATTACCAGCCGTGTCTTCACCTTCAGCACCGGCTGCGATGCGCTATTTGGTGCCACCTTGGCCTTATCTGTGGTCTGCTGGCCCAAAGCACCAGCCGTTAGCAGAGAAGCGAGAAACACGAATGCATAAAAGGCAATTTTGTGCATAAAAATCCGAGTGACCTCAACTGGGTTGCAAGGGTATCCGGAGTAAATTGGACCGGAGAGAAACGTGGATATAGTAATGTAATCTCGCGACAGCCGATCACCAATATTTTGTGAGCCGGGAACTAGGACGGCCAGCACAATTCAGGGCGCCGCAATGCTGTGAACGCTGTTCCTCTACAATGCTGAGTGTGAGAACAGGGTCGAAATCAGAACTTTACCGCCTCCTGCCCTCGGTGGATGAGGTGGTGCGAAGCCGGGAACTGGCGCCGCTTTTGAAAGAAGAGACCACGGCGGCCATCACTGACGCAGCCCGAACAGTTCTGAACGGGCTGCGAGAAGAGATTTCGACGGGACGATTGTCATCTGAGAACGCGGTCCGGCTCGCACTTGCAGGCCTGGGCGAAGCCATTGAGCGGCAACTCGAAAGCGCCATGGCTTTTTCGTTGAAGCCGGTCATCAATGCGACCGGAGTGATCCTGCATACGAACCTGGGGCGGGCGCCGCTTGCTCAATCAGCGCTCGACCGGATCAGCTCACTCGCGGGACGCTACACCAACCTGGAGTTTGAAATTGCCGCCGGAGTCCGAGGCAAGCGCGATGTCCACGTTGAGCGTCTTTTCGCCCAATTGCTGAACCAGGAGGGTGTTTCCGGCATCCGCACTGTCGTGGTGAACAACTGCGCGGCGGCTGTAATGCTGGCCCTGAACACGCTGGCAGAACGGGGAGAGGTAATTGTTTCGCGCGGGGAATTGGTGGAAATCGGAGGATCATTCCGCATCCCCGACGTAATGAGCAAGTCCAGCGCCGTGTTGCGTGAGGTCGGCACCACAAACCGCACTCGTATTGAAGACTACGAGCGGGCCATCAACGAACACACGCGCCTTCTCCTGCGGGTGCACCGCTCTAATTTCGCGATTGTCGGGTTTACTGAGCAGCCGTCGCTGGAGCAGTTGTGCGAACTTGGCCGCAAGCACCAGATCCCGGTGATGGAAGACCTGGGTGGAGGCGCGCTGCTCCCGCTGCGCAATTTCGGCATAAATGAGAGCGGCATTGCGGACAGTCTTCGCGCCGGCGTGGACCTGGTGACTTACAGCGGTGACAAAATGCTGGGTGGCCCGCAGGCGGGCATGCTCAGCGGTCGTGAGGAGTTGGTCCGTCGTGTGCGCTCCAACCCGCTGTTTCGCGCGTTGCGTGTGGATAAGTTGACCTATGCCGTGCTGGAAGCCACGTTGATGGAATATATGCAACGGAATTTTGACGCGATCCCTTTTGTCCGGATGTTGCACAGTTCAGCCGAGGAGATCCGCAGCCGAGCCGAGTCGCTCATGGAGCGGATCAACCCTGCATCGACACTGAAGATGGAATTGATTACGGGCGAATCGCTGGTGGGCGGCGGTTCGGCCCCAACTTCCACGCTGCCAACGGCTCTCATTGCCCTGACCGCGCAGTCGCTCAGCGCGGATCAGCTTGCCGAACACCTGCGGCTTTCCGACCCGCCCATTGTGGCGCGAGTAGAAGACGGCAGGGTACTGCTGGATTTGAGGACGGTGTTTGCCGATGAGGAGGAATTCCTGGTAGGTGCGTTGAAGCGTATCACGAGCTAGAAGAAGCAGCCCTCAGCAGTCGGTACTTGGAAGTTGGTTGGTATCAGCCAAGTACCAAATACTAACTACCAAGCACCAATGGCGGTTATTTACACCATCGGCCACTCCACCCGCGATCTGGCAGAGTTCTCACGTGTACTACAGGCGCACGAGATCGCTTTGCTCGAAGACATACGGGCTTTCCCAATGTCGCGGAGACACCCGCATTTTAATCGTGAGCACCTCGAGCTCTGGCTACCGGAGATTGGGACTGATTACGTTTGGGAAAAGCAGTTGGGCGGGCGCAGAGGCAAGCAAATGTCGCGCGAGGAGTCGCCCAATATTGCGCTGCGTAACGACTCCTTTCGCAACTATGCCGACTATATGCTTTCCGAGTTGTTCCAGAACGCGGCAGCCCGCCTGGTTGCCAGGGCCGACAAGCAGAAAACAGCTATCATGTGCGCGGAGCTCCTGTACTTCCGCTGCCATCGCATGCTGGTGTCCGACTATCTGGTAAGCCACAGCCACAAAGTGTTCCACATTCAGAATGAAAAACCGCCTAAAGAACACCTGCTGACTAAAGACGCGCGCATTATCAATGGCAGGCTGGAGTATCGCGGCGACTATCTCTTGTAGCTGCCGGCGCGCAAATTATTCCTCACGCAAAGCCACTGTCGGTTGCAGGCGCGCTGCCCGACGAGCGGGAAGCAGGCTGGCGGCGACAGCCACTGCGAACAAACCAACGGCAGCCGCGGTCATAATCAGCGGGTCCCACGGCTTAAGGTCATAGAGCAAGGCGGCTGCTTGCCTGCCGGCTGCAAGAGTCAGGAGCGCACCTGCAACGATGCCGAACAGTAACAGAACCGCCGCCTCCCGCACGACCATGGCAAGGATGCGGGCTGGAGTGGCGCCCAAAGCCATGCGGATACCAATCTCATTAGTGCGGCGAGCCACAAGGTAAGCGATAACGCCGTACAACCCGATGGTGGCGAGCACCACCGCCAGCGCGCCAAAGAACCCGCTGAGAGTGGCAAGGAGCCGCTCCCGCAGCAGCGACTGTTTTATCATCCCGTTGTAGACATGGAAGTCGATCGTGATGGCGGGATTCACATCGCGCACCTCCTTACGCAACGAATCCAGCAACGGTTCCAGCCCCATGCTTGAGCGGACGATGACCTCAGTCCCGGGCTGCGGCTTGCCATCCTGCAACTGCGGATAGTAAGCAATCGGTGGAAAGTCTTCGCGCAAATCGGCGTACTTGCTGTTTTTCACCAAACCAACAATCTGGTACTCGAACTGCGGTTCGCCCTGGTAAACGTCGATCTTGAACGTCTTTCCAACCGGATTTTCCGTATGCATGATCTTGCGTGCGAACTCCTGGTTCACAATGGCAACCTTGGGAGCGCCTGGCCGGTCTCCCTCGTTGAAGTCGCGGCCCGCAAGCAGTGGAGTGCCCATAGTTTTGAAAAAACCGGGGCTGATATGGCTCATGTCCACGTCTTTGTCGCTCTTTTTGCCATCCACGATCACCTGATTGTTCCAGTAGTTACCGTCCAGCGGTACTTCAGCGGCCTCCGCAGCGCCATCGATTCCCGGCACACTACGCAGGCGGTCGAGAAGAGATTCGGCAAACGGCATGCGCTGCGCTTCGGGCACATTTACAGCGGTGAAATCAAAGTCCATGAGGAGCAGGCCGTCGCGCTGGAAGCCCGCGTCCAGTGTAAGGATTTTGCGCAAACTACCGGCGAACAGGATGGCGGTGACGACGAGCACCAAAGATAGCGCCACTTGTGTGACGACGAGAGCGCGACGCAAGCTAAAGCGCTCGCGTGCGGCGGTAAGACCGCGACCAGCCAGGCTCATGATTCGCGCGGGAGGCGAGCTGGTGGCCTTGAGCGCCGGAGCCAGGCCGAACACCAGACACGTGAGAATTGCCAGGGCCGCGGTGAATCCAAGCACGCGCCAGTCCGTACTGAGAGACACAAATAGTCGGCCCGCTTCCCCGCTGAGGTAGTCAATCAACAACTGACTGAGCACGCGCGCCAGTCCCACTCCAAAGAGAGCGCCGGCGAAGGCGAGCAGCAGGCTTTCTGTAAGGAGTTGGCGAACCAGGCGGCTGCGCTCCGCGCCCAGAGCAAGCCGGATGGCGATTTCGCGCTCGCGCGCGCTGGCACGCGCCAACATCAGGTTGGCCAGATTGGCGCAGGCAATCATCAGCACCAGTCCCGCAATGGCCAGCAGCAACCACAAGGGCGTCTCATAGTTGCTGCGAAGCCTGGAAAGCCCGTTGGCTACCGAAAATGGCGCGAGCTTCATAGCGAGATAACGCTTGGCGCGGTCCGGCGCATACATGGGAGGAAGAGTCGCCTGCATGACCGGAGGAGAAATGCTTGCCAGCTGAGCCGAAGCTTTTTCAAGCGACCATCCAGGCTTGAGGCGCCCCAGAATGGCCAGCCACCAGCCATGGGGCATAGAGTAAAGGTCTTCAGGCGCGTCGATGACCGGCTCAGAACAAATAAGGACCGCCACACCAAATTTGCGGCCTACCTCCAGGCCATAAAAGCCGGCCGGGGTCACGCCGACCACTGGGAAGGTATGGCCATTCAGGCTTACAGTTCTTCCGATGACATTGGAATCACCGCCGAACTCAGTCTGCCAGAAGCTGTAGCTGATCACGGCGCCGGGAGAGCCGCAGCCAGCGTGATCGTCCGCAGGGTGAAAAAGGCGTCCGAGAACAGGCTGAACGCCGAGAACGTCAAAAAATTCTCCGCTCACCCAGAGCCCGTCAACATAGCGGGCCTGGCCGCCGTTGGCAAGATTGAAGCCGGTGGTGCCGAAAGCAAACGTATCAAATCCCTGCGCTTGAGCCCGCACCTGCTGCCAAATGCCATTCGTTTCGTACGAGTAACGGCCCGTCATGTTTCCGGAACGGCCTGGATCTGTGGGACGAAGAACGAATAGTTCCTGGGGATCTTTCACCGGCAGAGTGCGCATGCGGACGGCATCAATAAGCTGGAAAATCGCGGTGTTCGCGCCGATGCCGAGCGCGAGCGAAAGCACGCACACAGCAGTGAATCCCGGATTCAAGCGCAGCGTGCGCAGGCCATAACGCACGTCCTGGCGGAGGGCAGTCCAGAAGCTTGCCGGGTTCGGCGCTCCGAGGGCAACCGGTTCGCTGGGCGGCTGCTCAACTCTCCGCAACTCGCTGGCGAGGTCGCGCTGATTCAGCTGAGCAACAATCGCGGTGAGAGCCTGATCCTCGCTTTGCCCAGCGGCCCGCAGTGCGTCATAGCGCTGGCGCAAGTGCTGCGCCATTTCTTCAACGATTTCGGCCTCGCGAATAGGCGAGAGACCGGAATTGCGCAGGCGATCGCGAATAAGGCGATGAAAGTCAGGCATGCTTTAATCCCGTAATGCGCTGCATGGCTGCGACAAACTCCAGCCATGTGCTGCGCTGCTGTTTCAGAATCTGACGGCCGATCGGCGTCAGCTTGTAGTAGCGCCGGCGCCGCTGGCCCTGCTTTTCAACCCATCGTCCCTGGATCCATCCCCGCTTCTCCAGCCGGTAGAGGAGCGGATAAAAAGAGGCGATGTTGAAAGTCAATGTGCCTCCGGACTGGCTCTCAATGAGCTGGCTGATTTCATAGCCGTGCCGCGGCCGCGCTTCCAGCAGAGAAAGGATGAGCAGCTCGGCGCTGCCCTTTTTTAGTTCGCGATGGAATAGGGACAGTGACTGTGGCATATATGGCTGTAACATATATGCCACTGCCAGCGTTTATGTCAAGAGGGAGCGCCGCAGCATGCTTGCTGCTCCGGCGCATCGTATCAGTGGGTGCCGCAGCATGGCTATTCGCGACAAGGTGAGGTGATTTTCCCAGCCTTCCGCAAACTGCGGAAGAGCTGTGAGACGGCCCAGTTCTCCTAACCCGTACGATGAGTCGTTAAGCTCTTACCTGGCGCGAGCCGGCTTGCCTCTCCGGCTTTTCAATTGCTTTCGAACCGGCAGACTCTGACTGCTTCTGGCTGGCCCGCCGATTGCGGCGCGAGTGCAGTTCCGCCCACACCAGCCAGGCAATGGCGGCCGTGATCATCACGGCGACAAGTATTTCTGAGGCATCCATAACTGTTTCTTCTCCTTAGTTTTTGTGGGTGAATCGTGTGATTGCGGGCAGTCGCCTCGTTCGAGCAACACCGGCAGTCATGCGGCGGCTTTGGCAGCTTCCGGCTGATATTCGACTTCCAGGATCAGCAGGCGCCGCATTCCTGACGGGACCTGCCACTCAACCACTGCGCCCGCTGGTCGTCCAAGCAAGGCCATACCGATTGGTGCGAGTACGGAAATGCGGTTCCGCGCCAGATCGGCCTCACCGGGAAAGACGATCTGATAGACCAGTTCCCGTCCGCTGCCGAGGTCCAGCACGCGCACACGCGACTTCATCGTGACTAGGTCGTGAGAGACATCGGCAGCTCGCGCGATGATGGCGCTCTCCAGTTCGTGCTCAAGGGCATCCAGGTGCTCCGCGTCCTTCGACGGCAGATCCCTGGAACGCTCAATGATTTGCCGCAGCCGACCGTAATCGGTCTGAGTGATGATGATTTTCGTCCCCTGCATGATCGTGATCCTCCTCATTCTTCCTGCGCAGCCGTGGTGTTGAATCACGCCGCCAAGTGGGGCCTGATCGTCAGCCAGGCTGAAATTGTGGTTCTCGTTTTCAGGTGGCAAGCGGCATCAGCATCAACAGGCCGCTGAAAAGGGTTATGGCAATTGCGACCGAGAACAGAAAGCGCCCTACGGGGCTGCTGCTCGGGATGTGGTGCCGTTTTCTGAGTTCTTCAAAGCTGTGAAATTTCATTGTTTTTGCCTCCTTATTTTGTTGATAGTCCTTCGAGTCTCCGACAGAGTCTTCAGGCGGCCAGCCTCACTGACTCGCGTCCGAGCCTGGCATCGCGTGCGCGGTCCAGTTCGCGACCGACGCGCCGTCCAATGACCGCAGTTGCACGGTCTACGGCTGAAAAAAGGTCCTGGCTGATTTCTTCCGCGGTGACGCGCCCGAAGGGGAGCAGTTCCGCGATGATCCGGCAGCGGGCCTGGCCGCGCCCCTCTGCGGAGGTGCGCACGGTTATCGGTCCCACGCGATCACGAAAACGCGCCAGCGCAAAACGTAACCGCCGCTCCAGATAGGACCTGAGTGACTCGGCAAGATCGGTTTCGTTGACATGAATTGAAACTTGCATCCATCCTCCTCGTTCGTTCTTGTAACCACTGTAGCGGTCAAATATGGTTAATAAAACTATATAAAACGGAATAAATTGATAATATTTAGTTAATAGTTTGTGAAAAGCAAGGAGCGCGTTATGGAGTGGCTGAATTATCACCATCTTCTTTACTTCTGGACTGTGGTTCGCGCCGGAAGCATTCACAAAGCGAGCCAGGAATTGCGGATATCCTCGCCGGCCATCAGCACGCAGTTGAAGCTGCTGGAGGAGCAGTTGGGCGAGAAGCTGCTGGCGCGCTCGGGCCGTCGGCTCGTGCTTACCGATACCGGACGGACCGTCTTCAGCTACGCGGAAGATATCTTCACTCTCGGGCGTGAACTGCTGGATGTGGTCAGGAACCGCCCGACCGGACGGCCGCTACGGCTGGATGTGGGCGTGGTGGACGTAATGCCCAAAGTGGTGGTGCAGA
>DATNDP010000303.1:0-6214 GCA_035553195.1 Candidatus Acidiferrales bacterium | reverse complement strand
GGAAACGTTGCAACACGGTCCAGGCCCCTCGTATATCATCTGAGGGCATGACCGAATTTCCTATTCAGCAGGTTCGCGCTAACTTCCCTGCTCTGAGCAATGGCTTCATCTTCTTCGATAATGGCGCCGGGGCGCAGGCGCCCCGGGTGGTGCTGGATGCTGTAGCGGACCATCTTCTTCATCGCAACGTACAACGGGGCGGTCGCTACCGCCAGTCGCGCGAAGTTGACGAAACCATTGCCCGCGCTCGCGGCAGCGTGGCCGCGCTGGTCAACGCCCGATATGACGAGGAGATTTCCTTTGGCATGAATGCCACGTCTTTCATGCGTCTGGTCAGCCTGGCGGTCGGGCAGTCGCTGGGAGAGCGGCGCGAGATCATCGTGACCGACCTTGATCACGAATCGAATATTGCTGTCTGGCTGGCGCTGCAACGTGAAGGCGCACGCATCGTATGGTGGCATTTCCGCTCTAACGGCCGGCTGCATCCTGAAGACTTAGACCAGTTGCTTTCGCCTAGAACTCGGATTGTGGCGTGCCCACTGGCGTCGAACGCCATCGGCTCCATTCTCGATATAGCAGACGTCTCGCGCCGCGCCCATGCTGCTGGCGCCCAGGTGTTTGTGGATGCCGTACACTACGGCCCGCATGGCGCGATCGACGTTCAGGCCCTGGATTGCGATTATCTAGTCTGTTCCGGCTACAAAATTTTCTCCCCCCACATGGGATTTTTGTGGGGACGGCGCGAGGTGCTGGACGCTCTGCCCACCTTCCGCGAGGACTTTGTCCCCGACACCACTCCTGCAAAGATGGAAGTGGGCACTTATATTTACGAGAACGTTGCCGGCATGGACGCGGCGGTCCGCTACCTTGAAGATCTTGGACGCTTGGTGAACCCCAACGCGCTCTCTCGGCGCGATGCCCTGGCCAGTTGCGGCGAAGCCATCCGTGCCTACGAAGCGCAGCTCTCCCGCGCCATGCTCAAAGTGTTGGCAGAAGCCAATGCGACGGTTTATGGGATTACCGATGGCGATTCCCTCTCGCATCGCACGCCGACCCTATGCTTTAATCTTCGTGCCATCTCGCCGTCCCAGGTAACCGAGCAACTCGCCCGCCAGAACATTGCGGTGCGCGACGGGCACATGTATTCGCCGCGGCTGATGAAGCGCCTGGGGCTCGCCAGCGAGAGTGGCGCTGTGCGGGCTTCGCTGGTGCACTACAACACGCTTGAAGAGGTTGAGCGATTTGGACGCGCGCTCGCGAGCGTCAGGCCCGAGTGAAATTGGCAGACGCGCGAGTTTCTTCTCAAGGACTGATATGAACTTTCACATAAGTGCGGCCTGGAATGCCTGAGATCGAAGCCTCGTCGGCCCGCCTCGCTGAGCCGCTTTCGACAGACGCCGAAGGACTTCACCGCCGCCTGGGTCAAAGGCAGCTCACCATGATGGCGATTGGTGGAGCTATCGGCGTGGGCTTGTTCCTGGGAAGCAGTGTGACCATTCGCCTTGCCGGCCCTGCGGTCATCCTTTCTTACCTGCTGGGCGCCGGTATTGCTTTGATCATGTCGTACGTTCTTACCGAGATGGCCGTTGTACACCCGACGGCGGCAGCGTTCGGCATCTACGCCGAAAGATATGTGAATCGATGGTCCGGCTTTTCCGTTCGCGCCACATACGCGGCTGCGCAGATTATTGCCATTGGAGCGGAAGTCACGGCTGCGGCAATCTATCTTTCATTCTGGTTCCCACAGGTCCCGCATTGGATCTGGGTGGTTCTGGTCTCATCGGCGCTGGTCGGACTCAATGCCCTGCAGGTCAACCATCTGGGCGAGTTTGAGTACTGGTTCGCCATGATCAAGGTGGCGGCTATTATCGCCTTCATTGCCGTGGGACTCGGTTTGATCTTCGGCTTCGGCCCTCGCCATGCGATTGGCTTCTCTAATCTCACGCAGCACGGCGGCTTTCTTCCTGCGGGCTGGAAGGGCGTATGGCTATCGCTGACCATTACTGTCACCAGCTACATGGGAGTGGAGATCATTGCGGTCACCGCAGGTGAAGCGGAGCGGCCTGAGGTCACCATTCCGCGCGCGATGCGCAAGATTGTCTATCGGCTGATCGCTTTTTACGTGCTGGCCATCGCCATTATGGTCACGATGGTGCCATGGAACCAGACCAGCAGCTCTTCGGCGCTGGCAAGCAGCCCGTTTGTGACTGCGTTTGCCGCTGCTCGCGTGCCCTTTGCCGCCGGGATCATGAATTTTGTCGTTCTGACGGCCGCACTCTCCAGCGTGAATACGAATCTTTATCTTTCCACCCGCATGCTTTTTTCTCTCGCCCGCGAAGGATATGCTCCTGACTGGATGGCTAAAGTAAGCCGCAATGGCGTGCCGCATCGCGCGCTTCTGGCTTCAACAGCCGGAATCATCGCAGCCATTCTGCTGGCGGTGCTTGCTCCCACAAATGCATTTCTTATGCTCTACGGCACGGCGGTTGCCGGAATGCTTTTTGTGTGGCTCGTTATTCTTCGGAGCCATCTCGGTTTTCGTCGCGCGCTTCCACGGGAACGGCTGTTGCGGCTGCCGTTGCGCGTGCGCGCCCACCCGCTGTTTACCTATGCAGGCATTATTCTTCTGCTCGCCATTTCGATCACCACCTTCTTCGTGGATGGCCTGCAGTGGTCATTTCCCGCATATGGAGTTTTCCTGGCTGTGATCTCATTCTTCTATCTGCAGCGGCGCCGCAGGAGTGCTGCTGAATGACCGCAGCGTGCGCCGAACTCTACAGTTCCCTTCGCGAACGATTTGGTGGTGTGCTCCTGCGTCCCGAAGATCATGGCTATGAAGATGCCCGAAGGGTGTGGAACGGCATGACGGAGCGCCGGCCCGGTCTGATCGCCCGCTGTGCCGATGTCAATGATGTGCAGCAGGCAGTCCGAAGGGCGGCGGATTTGGGCGTCCTCACTGCCATTCGCTGCGGTGGACACAGCCTGGCGGGGTTCAGCACCTGCGATGGCGGGCTGGTAATCGACCTTTGCAATCTGCGCCACGTTAGTGTGGATCCCGCAGGCCGTCGCGCCCGGGCCGCAGGAGGCTGCCTGCTGAAATCGATTGATACAAAGACGCAGGAGGCGGGACTCGTGTTTCCCGCGGGAGTGGTGTCGCACACGGGCGCTTCCGGTTTGATCCTGGGTGGAGGAACGGGCTGGCTCACGCGGCGTTTTGGGCTGTCCTGCGACAACGTTGAAGCTTTTACGCTGGTCACCGCAGATGGTTCCTTGATGCGGGCGCATGAAAAGGAGAACGCAGATTTGTATTGGGCGCTTCGCGGCGGAGGCGGCAACTTCGGCGTTGTAACTGAGTTTGAACTCAAGTTGCATCCGCTGAGCTCGGTGGTGCTGGCCGAGGGCCTGACCCCAGAGCCGCAGGTTCGCGCGCTCCTCGAACGCTGGCGAAAGCTTATGCCCGAGGCACCTGATGATTTGAAGTGGAACATCAACTTGCGCCTGGCTCCTCACGCTCCGCACATCCCGCTCGATCTGCGCGGGCTTCCGGTAGCAAGCAGCGCTCTGGTTTGGAGTGCTGATTCGGCGTCCGCTGATCGTTACTTGCACTCCGCGCTCTCACTGTGCCGAAAGGATTCCATCAGCAGCAAGGTACTGTCCTTCCTCGATTTGCAAACCATGGCCGACGCCGATTTTCCTCACGGCCGCCGGTACTACACCAAGTCAGGGTATTTCAAGGACCTTGATGATGAGACCATCGATCGCTTGATCGTGGCGATGGAGACGATCCCTTCAGCAGAAACGCAGATCGAACTTGCCTATCTCGGCGGCGCTGCCGGTCAGGTTGCAGCGCATGAAACCGCGTTCGGCGACCGCAGCGCTCCATTTGTTCTTACCCTGTTGGCGAACTGGGCGGAAGCATCTGATGATGCGCGTCATATTGCCTGGATTCGGCAGACGTTTCAGGACCTTCGCCCCAAGATGAAGCCGGGCGTCTACGTGAACTTCATGAGTGGAGACGAGCAGGACCGCGTGCCCGAAGCCTATCGGGAACGATGGGACCGTATGGTGGCTGTCAAGTCGCACTACGACCCAAAGAACTTTTTCCGGCTCAATCAGAATGTCCGGCCTGAAGCTGCCGTCTCATCTCAGAAAAATGCAGCTATGGAGTAAAAGTCCATGGGGCGTTCAAACGTCTGCCTCTCCTCGCCAGAAAAACGCTGGGCGCGGAAACCTTCCGCGCCCTTGTGTTAAGCGAGCTACTGCTTGCCGTTGCCGCAGAGTGCTCCATCGGTCACGCTGGTCAGCAGGCCTGCGGAAGCTGTGATCTTGCGGTTGAAACAGCCGTCGGCTGTGCTGTTTGAGAAGAAGTTCTGCGTGCTCTGCTGGCCGGTGCTGCCGGTGATGTTGAAGTTTGCGTCGAACAGTAGCGTGTCACTTGGCGTTACGGTGTTCGAGATGACGCTGAACGAGTGACCGCCAACGCCATCTTGCGTCTCCGCACTGAGGAACTGCTGCCCGATGGTGGTGGTCTGTGATCCCGTGCCATCAGGATTCACGGCGAATGTGAAGCCCAGGTCCAGAGGCCATTCAAAGCGCTGCAACTGGATTCCGGCATTTCTGCCGCTGGTGCTGGTCTGGGACGAAATGGTGGTGCGCTGCTTGATGTTCTGGACAAAGGCCGTGTTCGTCACATTGAAGTCCTGAATACTGGAAAAGTTGATGTTCTGCTGGACTTCTGTCTCCACGCGTCCATGTGACGTCTGCACAAATCCGCCCACGCTAAGGTTGCGTGACGAAGTGACTGTAACAGAGCCGGTGATGCTGCCGTCAGGTGCGGTGGTTAAGTTCTCGACGACATTAGGCTGCGGGGAGCCGATGGTATTGCGAGTGACTTCTCCCGTCACCTGTTGCGCCCCGTGATCCTGAAACAGCAAGAGCGTGGCCGTGGTGGAAAATCCGTTGTTCGCATTGAACACGTTGACGGCAATCTGGTGCGGCTGGCCATTGCTGAGCACGCCGGCAAACGGCGTAAGGTTGACGCGGTAGGGCTGGAAGTTCAAGGTTTGGACGCCGGGAATCGGCCGCCACAACAGCGGGTCAATTCCTCCGGTATAAATCCAGGGATAAACCGGCGCAACACCGGCGGGCACGCCGTCAATAGTCACTTCACTCTCGCGGAACGAAGTACCACCGCAACTTTCCAACTCACCGGCGACATCATTGGGCACGCATGTGTACCAGAACTCATCGCCTGCCTGGCTTTCGGCCACAACGTCGAGAAATGCCTGCTCAACGTTTCTCGGAAGGGTGAAGGCTTTGCTCAGGCTTGAGGTGGTGCTCGATAGAAAAGCCGTTCCGCCCGTGGGATCGGAAGCCAGGGGCAGCACCACATCGGCGGTACGTCGCGCCTGTTGGTTCGAAGCTAGCGGATAAAACTGCAGGGTCGCGGTTCCGAACAATGTGCTGGTAAAAGTACTGTTCACCAGGTTGCCCAGATCGACCCGGCCGTTCTGTGCAGCCGTCAGAAGCGCGGAGTAATCGGTGAGGTCGCGTTCGATATGCCAGGAGCGGGCCTGATTTCCTGAGGGCTCAGATGTTGTTCCGAAATAGACGTTCACGCCGCCGATCCATATCTCGGCCGTGCGATCAAACTGCCGGCCTGCCTGGATAGAGAAATCTGCATTCAAAATGACCTTGGCCCACGGCCCCGGACAGTCTGCCGGGGGAATAAATGAGAAGGGCTTGGGAGAGAAATCCGCGAAAGCAAAATTGTTGAACAGGGTTACAACGCAGGGCGTGGTATTCGGCCGGGTGATGGGCGGGTCCGCCGTGGCCGTGTTTCCTGAGCCAATCACCAGACCGGGTGGTGGAATCGTTTGAGCAGAGATTGCGGTTGCCGCAAGCAGCAGGCTCCCAGAAATGAAGCAGTTTATAAGAAGATGTGCTGTATTGCCCATTAGAGCAGAGAAGACATTCATGCAGTACCTCCGTTGGTGAGGTCAGCATTCTAATGATCAGAGAAGACAAGGGTCAAACGCTCTTTACGAATTTCCCGAAACACTCGAGCGCCTGAGGAAAGTTCTCTCCGGCGGCAGCAAAGCCCAGCCGGAAGTGCTCGGGCACGTCGAAGCAGTCACCGGGCGCCAACAGGATCCCACGCTCGGCGGCAGCCTCGCAGAAGGCGCGAGCATTTTCTCCGCTCAGCAGCCAGGGG
>DATNDP010000302.1:0-9473 GCA_035553195.1 Candidatus Acidiferrales bacterium | reverse complement strand
GGTGACGCATCGCTCGGCATTTGAGAGCCAACTGGATGCCGAGCTGAGCTTCCATATCGAGGCCTATGCTGAGGACCTGATGCGTCAGGGCATGACGCGCGACGACGCTTTCCGTCGCGCGCGAATGGAGTTGGGTGGAGTCGCCGCCCAGAAGGAAAACTGCCGCCGGTCTCTCGGACTTCGTGCCTGGGACGACATGACCGCGGATACATCGTACGGATTGCGCCAGTTGCGTCGCACTCCGGCATTTACGGTTACCGTGCTGCTCGTGCTGGCGCTGGGAATTGGCACGAACGCAGCCATGTTCTCCATTGTTGATGCCACGCTCCTTCGTTGGCTTCCCTACCATCGCCCGGACCGGCTCTTCAGTCTGTACCTGGCAGACTCCAAAGGCGATCCTACCTGGCCCTTCTACCAGGATTTAATCGAATGGCAGAAGAACGCGCGCAGTATCGACTCCCTTGCTTATTACGCGAACGCAGAAGGCTATCTGCAGACGAGCTCAGGTGAGGAAGAATTCTACGCGTATCAGATCAGCCCGAACCTGTTCAGCGTGCTTGGCGTGCAGCCCGCACGGGGCCGCAGCTTCGTCGCGGACGAGCAGATGACCGGCAAGAGCAACGTCGTAATCTTAAGTGATGCTGTATGGCGCACCATGCTGCAGGGCGATCCGGACGCAATCGGCAAACGAGTCAGGCTCAACGATAAGCCGTACACGGTCGTGGGCATCATGCCGCCTCGGTTCGTCTTCCCAGCAAACGACAAATCTGCGCAGTTGTGGATCCCGGCAGAACTGACTCCTGCGCACCTGCGGCCGATATCAGGTTATGAAACGCCGACCTATGAAGTGATCGCACGGCTACGCCCCGGCGCGAGTGCTGACTCGGTTAGTGCCGAACTCAGCGGCATGGAAGAACGCCTTGTTTCGGTTTACCCGACGACGCTGAAATTCTCCCGGCCCATGACGCGGGTGGGTACCATGGGTTACCGGGCCACCCTGGTCAAAGATTCGCGGCCGGCCTTGCTCGCGTTAATTGCTGTGGTAGCGATCATGTGGCTAATTGCGTGTGCGAATATTGCCAACCTGATGCTGGCGCGCGCCATGGCCCGACAGCGCGAAATCGCGGTTCGCGGCGCCCTGGGTGCGAGCCGCTGGCGGATCATACGGCAACTTTCTACCGAGAGCTTGTTGCTGAGTTTCCTTGGCTGTGGGTTTGGATTCGGCCTGGCACAGCTTGCGCTGGAAGTATTCAGCCAGACTCTACGCACGCGACTGAACCTGCCGGACCATCTCGCGCCGGATTTTTCCGTCCTATGCGCATTGCTGCTGCTGTCTGTTCTCAGCGCCGTCCTGTTTGGGTTTTTCCCTGCATGGCTGGCTGCGCGTACTCCGCTTGACCACTCTTTGCGCCAGGGATCCGTTCAGGGAGGCACAACGCTGAGCAGCCGGCGTCTACAGCAGACGATGGTTGTGGCCGAGATCGGGCTCTCACTGGTGCTGCTCGTGGCATGCGGCTTGCTGCTTCGGACCGTATTTGCGTTGCGAAGGGTTCCTCTCGGGTTTCGCACGGACCACGTGCTCATGCTGGAGCCCAAGCTGCCGCGCTTCAAATATCGCAACGTCGACAAAAACGAGACAGTCTACAACCCCCTGCTCCAGCGGATTCAGCAGCTCCCCGGAGTTACTTCTGCTGCCCTTACCACCGTGCTGCCGTTGCACCGGGGGTTCGCGGCCATCCTGGAACTCGACGTGGCCAGCTCCGGTAACTCCACGTCTCCAACGCTGAAAATAGAGGCGCAGCTCAAGGCTGCAGGACCGGAACTCCAGAATGTTCTGAAATTTCGCATGGCGCGCGGGAGGTTCTTCAACCACCAGGACACCGCGAATAGTCCGCTTGTAGCGGTCGTGAACCAGGCGTTCGCGCAAAAATACCTGCCTGCGGGCGACGTGATGGAGAAGTTTTCCGTCCGGCTCGCAAAAGGTAGAGAGGCAAAGATCGTCGGGGTCATCGATGATTTCCACCAGACTTCCATCGACAAGCCTGCCTTCCCGGAGATCGATCTCTGCGCGCCTCAGCTTCTACCGAGCGATAGCTTTTATCAGCCCACGCTGCTGGCGCATGTGGAAGTGGCGGTTCGTACGCAGGCTGATCCTCAAGCAGTAATTCCTGCCATGCAACGCGCGATGGTTACGGTCAATCCCGATCTGCAGTCCGGCAAAATCGAGACCATGAATCAGATCGTGGAGGACTCGATGGGCAGCCAGTTGCTGGCAGCGCATCTGCTGGAGCTGTTCGGAGCCGTCGCCTTGCTGATCGCCCTGGCTGGGCTGTACGGCCTGCTATCTTACCTGGTCGCGCAGAGAAGTCATGAACTTAGTGTGCGCCTCGCGCTTGGAGCGCAGCGAAGCCACATCATCAACATGCTGCTGGGTCAGGCGGCACGGATGCTGTTTGCTGGGGCTGCCATCGGCATAGCGCTGGCTTACTTTTTCAGCCGCCTGATCACCGGTTTTCTTTACGGCGTCGCCCCGCACGATCCCGGCACGATTCTGGGTGTCACGGCTTTATTGCTTTCCTGCGGGCTGCTGGCGGCTTTTGTGCCGGCACGCACCGCCTCACGCTGTAATCCCATGGACGCGTTGCGCGGAGAGTGAGCCGGCCCAAAGCGCGCGGATGTGCGTTGAGAGAGTTCGTCTATGCCGTTTTTTTGGCTTCCTGAGTCTTCGCCGGCTGGTAGAGGCCGGGCACGCTTCTGGCCGAGATTGCCAGGCGATTCCAGGAATTGATCGCGGCGATGGCGAGGGTTAGATCAGCGAGTTCTTTTTCGTTGAAGTGCTTGCGCGCATTCTCGTAAAGGTGGTCAGGTGCATGGGTTTCGCGGATGTTGGTTACCGCTTCCGCCCATGCCAGCGCCGCGCGTTCCTGGTCAGTGTAATATGGCGATTCCTCCCACGCATCCAGGCCGTAGAGCCGCTGCTCAGTTTCGCCGAAGGCGCGCAGGTCTTTCCAGTGCATATCAATGCAATAAGCGCAGCCGTTGATCTGCGAGACGCGCAGCTTGATAAAATCGAGCAGCTTCTCGTCCAGCCCGGATTGATGAAGGTATTTCTCGAGACCAAGCATGGCTTCATAAACGCCGCGAGCGCTTTTCAGATAATCAATTCTCGCTTCCATCATTTCCTCCTGCGGCATTGGATGAGCGTGGGGTGCTTCCGGAAGCGGCAAAAGATTTTCTGGTGCGCAGTTAGGGCTGAGCCATAGTTTGGCGCCTCTGTACTTTTTCAGTCAGTAAGCCGATTTGATCTGTGCCGGCAGAGCGGACACCATCAACCACCTCTGCCACGGAGCGGAACTTTGCCCGCGCATCGGCGCGCACGTACACGGTCTTGTTGATCCGAGTGTCAAGGCGATCTTTGAGCTGCTGTACCAGCACGGCATTGCTTACCATCTCATTTCCCAGAAAGATGGTTCTATCGCGCTGAACGGCGATAACGATCGCGTCTGCCTTGTTCGCGTCAGACATATCGACTGGGTTGGCCGTCCTGGCCAATTCCACTCTCCTTCCGGGCTGGAGCATGGGCGTAATCACCATAAAAATGATGAGCAGCACCAGCATCACGTCCACCATGGGAGTTACGTTGATTTCGGAATTGATTTTGCTTGTTCTCCCTGTGTGCGTGCTCATGACTCCTCCTGTGACGCCTATCTCCGGCTGCCGATGTTGCGCTTGAGAAAGTAGTCCACCAGTTCGCTCGACGAGTTCACCATTTCCACGTCGAACGCTTTTATCTTCGCCGTGAAATAGTTGAACATCATGACGGCGGGAATGGCCACAAATAGGCCGAGGGCCGTGGTCACGAGCGCTTCAGAGATTCCGCCGGAAACCGCTGTGATCCCGGTGGCGCCATGCTCCTGGATCTTGGCGAAAGCGTCGATAATGCCAATCACGGTGCCGAGCAGGCCAACAAACGGAGCTGTGGAACCGATCGTCGCCAGGCCGCCCAGGCCGCGTTCGAGTTCGGCATGCACAATGGCTTCTGTGCGCTCCAGTGCACGCCGGCTGGCCTCAATCTTTTCTTCCGCTGTGGCCGCCGACGCTTCATGCAACTGATACTCTTGCAAGCCGGAGCTCACGACCTTGGCCAGATGGCTTTTGCTGGCGCGTTCGGCCACTCGGATGGCTTCATCCAGCTTGCCTTCGCGCAGCGCTCCGCCCACTACAGGCGCGAACTGGCGCGAGTGCTTGCGCGCAGCTTTAAATGTGAGCCAGCGGTCGATCATCACGCCGATGGACCAGGCGGACATCACAAACAGGACGATGGCTACAGCACGAGCCGGCCATCCCATGTCTCCCCACATGGTCCAGAGGTTGAAGTGAGGCGCGTTCTCCTGGAGGAGCCCGAAGGCTGCGAGTTGAATTTTTGACGCTGGCAAACTGGCGAGAGCTGCGGCAAGCATGGCTGCGCTTTCCTCCTTGCACACCACAGGCCGTGCAGAGAGCGGTTGGGTTCTCCACTGTGCGCGCCTGTGGCGCATGAGAGCTTTGACACCGCGCTCCCTTGCTTTGCTCCCGTAAGTCTTGTGGAGGGTATCCTAATCGTCCGCGCTGACCTGTGGCTCGCCGACGTTCAGTTCCTGGTCTTTGTATTGCAACTGGTAGAGCTTCCAGTAGATGCCGCGCTGAGCCAGCAACTCCTGGTGGCTGCCGATCTCGCGCACATGCCCCTTGTGCATGACAATGATCTTATCGGCGCGCTGGATGGTCGAAAGTCGATGGGCAATGATGACGGAAGTGCGCCCCTCTACCATGCGGGTCAGGGCATCACGAACGCGCAGTTCGGTCTCGGTATCCACGCTGGAGGTGGCTTCGTCCAGCACCAGGATCTTCGGATTGTGGGCCAGCGCCCGGGCAAACGAAATAAGCTGCTTCTGCCCGGTGCTGAGCGTGCTGCCGCGCTCCAGTACCGGCTCTTTAAACCCGTGCGGCAGTGTGCGGATGAAGTCGGCAACGTTCACGTTTTCGGCGGCCGTCTCCACTTGCTCGTCAGTAATCCATTTCGAGCCCAGGCGGATGTTGTTTTCAATGGTGCCGCTGAACAGGAATGGGTCCTGAAGGACAACGCCGAATCGCCGTCTCAGATCCGCGAGGTCCATGTTCCTGATATCGATGCCATCAATGCGGATGGCGCCTTTCTGAATATCGTAGAAGCGCATGAGCAAGGAGATAATCGTCGTTTTGCCCGCCCCCGTATGGCCGACAATGGCCACGCTCTCGCCTGGCTCGATAGCAAAAGAAACATCGCGGAGAACCCAGTCAAAGCCGGAGCCGTCTGCGTGGGGATGGCCGTTCTGCTCAGCCGCATTCACGCTCAGGGATTCGCCGGCGTCATCTGCATTCTGATCTTCCAGCCTGCGATACGCAAACCACACATGATCGAACTCAATACGACCCCTGCCTTCCGCGTTCTTTGGGGCATCCGGTGAGAAGATCTCCACCGGCGTGTCCAGCAGCTTGAAGACGCGCTCCGCTGAGGCCATGGCGGATTGCAGAATGTTGTATTTTTCGCTCAGGTCCTGAATGGGCCGGAAGAAGCGCTGCGCGTATTGAATAAAAGCAGTGATTGTTCCCAGCGTGACCGTCCCGACGAACACTTTCAATCCCCCGAACCACAGCGCGGAAGCAATGGCGATGGTGGAAAGCAACTCGACCACGGGATAGTAGATGGCGTATGCCCAGATGGCATCTTTGAAAGCCTCCATGTGCTGGGCGTTGATGCGGTCAAACTTCTTATAAGCGCGCCGCTCGCGATTAAAGAGCTGCAGCACTACCATGCCGGTAACGTGCTCCTGCAGGTAGGCGTTGATCCGGGCAATGGCCACGCGGATGCGCCGGTAGGATTCCCGAACCGACCTGCGGAAAATCATGGTCACCCAGAAAATCAGCGGCAGCACGGCGAATGTGATCAGCGCCAGCCACCATTTCATCCTCAACATCACGAACATGATCCCGCCGAGCACGAACACGTCTTCGAAAATCGAAACCACGCCCGCGGTGAACATTTCGTTCAGCGCATCCACATCGCTGGTCACACGCGTCACCAGGCGGCCGACGGGATTTTTGTCGAAGAAGGCGACGTGCATCTGCTGGAGATGACGGAAGATATGGCTGCGCAGGTCGAACATGACCATCTGCCCCGTCCACTGCATCAGGTAGGTCTGCACGAACTCCAGAACAAAATTGAAGAGCAGCGAAGCGAGATAGATTCCGGCAATTTGGCCAATCCCGATCCACGGGTTCGGGCTCAGCCAGCGATCGAGAAACCAATGGTGCTTGTTGCCGCCGAATGACAGGTACTTGTCAATCACGGTGGCGGTCAGGAAGGGGCCAATCACATCCGGCCCGAGCACCACCTTGAGCAGAATCGACGTAAGGGCAACCGCGGTTTGCCACCAGTACGGGCGCAAATAGGTAAGCAGCCGCTTCATCAGACGGCTGTCATATGCTTTCCCTAGTACCTCTTCTTCCTGCGCCATGGGTAAGCTTCTATTTTAGCGTGAGCCGCAAAGTACCTCGCAGATCCCGGTTGATCGGCTCGCACCTGGATGAAAGGCCGGTTTATCCGAGGCCAAACCGTATCTCTTAATAAAGTAGTTTAAGAACAAACCGAGTCTCGCCAGGATCAGAGCAAGCGCTCCAACTCCTTAGACGGGTCGTATGTCCGAATTCTTAGAATTTCTAATGTTTCGGGCTGCGATACAAATCGTCAGGTAATTCTTATTAAACTAAGATGTAATCTCCTCGTGGTGCCGCAACTATCTTAAATTCATCAGTTAACAGCGCACGTGCCTGATCGACATACCTACTTTACAAAAGTTGACTATAGATTTTCTTGCCTGCCGGAAAGCTGCCTTGTACTCTCAGCCCGGCTTATATCCGTAAGATGTGAGCTGCTGATCTTCGGCAGCAAGGCAATCTTCTTACGCGACTTCCGGCTTCCCCGCAAAAAGTAGCCAGCTGCGGAACGGGAATGCCTCCGCAATTTGATGGAGGTGCCCGTGCACCAGATGTGTATTCCATTCCAAGGAGCGCAGCAGATGAGTTATATCTATCTTCCCAAAGACGCGTCCAAAGCGCGTGTTCGGGATGCGGAAAACGCACGTAAAAACAGACTCGAAATCGTAAAAGCCTATTCTCAAGGCAAGGTCAGCCGTCGTGAACTGATCAAGTGGGGCCTGATTACATCCGCAGGCGCCATCGCCCCCATCGGTGGCCTGAGCCCATTTGTGCCCAGCGTTAACGCGCAAAGCACCGCGGTGGCGTCGCCGCCGGGATTTGATATTCCAACCGGTGCTCCGCTCAGCCCACTGTTCGGCGTGCAGCCTTTCAGCACGCCTATGCCACGCTTTGATGTGATTAAGCGCGGCACCAATCCGCTGGGTGGCGATCTCACGCCCGTTCCACTGGCACAGGTTGATGAAAACAACCGTATACCCGTCGACCCGCTCTTGGGCGGAGGCACGGGACCTGCAGAAGGCCGGCCTCCGGGGCCAATCTGGGCACATCAGCAATTTACCAAGTTCCCGCCGAGAATTTCGGTGGAGATGTCCCAGGCCGAAGCGACGACCAACACGGTTTACAACCCGGCCGTGGCTTCCTCTCTGAACTCGGGCATTGATCCCACGCAGCCGATTCCGCTGAAGTTCCATCCGGGCTTCCCCACGCAGAACCCGGACTCGGTTTGGACCTTCAATGGAACCATTCCCCCGAAACTGGTCCAGGGCCGCTACATGGAACCCATCCTGTTCCGCCATCACAACCAGCTTCCCGTTGATGTCACGCAGAACGCCGGCTTCGGACGGCACACCATTTCAACCCACGAGCACAACGGTCACCACGGCGCGGAGAATGACGGCTTCACCGGCGCGTTCTTCTTCCCCGGGCAGTTCTACGATTATCACTGGCCGATCGTGCTGGCCGGGATTCTTGAAATCAATCAGGATGCCACCGATCCTCACGCGGCCACTCCGAACGACGCAGGTGGAAGCGACAAGGTCCCGGGCGATTGGCATGAAACCATGTCCACGCACTGGTTCCACGATCACATGTTCACGTTCACTTCTCAGAACGTGTACAAGGGCAACGCTGCCATGTTCAACATTTACAGCGCGCTCGATCGTGGCGATGAGACCGTGAACGATGGCGTCAATCTGCGGCTGCCCAGTGGTTCGTCCAACGGCAAAGGTTGGGGCAACCTGGATTATGACGTCAATATCATGCTGGCCGACAAGGCCTTCCATCCAGACGGCCAGTTGTACTTCGACATCTTCAACTTCGACGGGTTCCTGGGCGATGTGATGACCGTGAACCTGACCTACAACCCGTACTTCGAAGTGGAGCGCCGCAAGTACCGCTTCCGCATCCTGAACGCCGCGGTGTCACGCTTCTTCAAGGTGGCCGTTTGCGACGATCTGAACAATCCGGTCCAGTTCCTGCAAATTGCCAATGACGGAAACCTTCTGCCTACAGCCATTCCGCTCACTCAGCTTGATGAGCAGGGCATCGCCGAGCGCTATGACATCGTCATTGACTTCTCGCCGTATGCGGTCGGCCGCAAACTCTATTTTGTGAACCTCTGCCAGCACCAGAACGGCAGAAAACCCAACAAGGACCTCACACTCTCGAATGCGCTTCAGCCCAATCAATCGGATCCGTGCGTCGGCAAGTTTTTGGAGTTCCGCGTTGTACGTGACCCGGCCCAGCCTGATCAGAGCGTGTGCTTCCCTAACATGCCCATGATCCCGAATCCGGACCTGACGAATATTCCAGTGGCCCGTGAGCGTACCTTCACCTTCGGCAGCGGCGCTAACCAGCCCCTTCCGGCGAGCGAAGAAACTTACACCACCGGTTCCAACGATCAACCCGGGCCGTGGGGCGTTGCCACCGACAAGGGCGCAATGCTCAACGCAAGCTGGGGACGCATCTCGGCGG
This sequence comes from Candidatus Acidiferrales bacterium, assembly GCA_035553195.1. Taxonomy (GTDB): domain Bacteria; phylum Acidobacteriota; class Terriglobia; order Terriglobales; family Acidobacteriaceae; genus Angelobacter. Next base: position 482 of record DATNDP010000302.1, on the reverse strand, counting down.
CGCCGAGCTACGGCACGCGTGAAATCTGGACGCTGCAGAACGGCGGCGGCGGCTGGGATCACCCGATCCACATCCACTTTGAAGAAGGCAGGATTCTCGCCCGCAACGGCAGCGCAAGCAATGTTCCGCCGTGGGAACAAGGCCGCAAGGACGTTTATCGTCTGCGTCCGGGTGGAAGCGTGACCTTGACCATGCAGTTCCGTGACTGGGGCGGCATGTTCATGGAGCACTGCCACAATACAGTGCACGAAGACAACGCCATGCTGGTTCGCTGGGAAATCGATAACGGAGGCGCGCCGTTCCTGCGTCCGCTTCCCACGCCGGTCCCGACCCCGCAGGGTGTCACCTTTGTTCCGCCGGATGACATCGCTCCAACTGCTTTCTAAGTAAAGGGGCGCAATTGGCTGCGCTACCCTTTCAGGGCCAGTGCGCTGCTCGACAACGAGCCAGCTCGCTGGCCCTTCTTTCTTGTGATTGTGACA
>DATNDP010000301.1:0-3392 GCA_035553195.1 Candidatus Acidiferrales bacterium | reverse complement strand
CTCTTTGAATCCGAGGTGGCCGCAATAGAATGCGATTGCAGCGTCAACGTCGTTGACTATGTAGCGGACTTGCACGGTGGCCATAGGAGTTCACTCAGCGTTTGTCTCTGCTTCGATTGAAAATACTACATGGGCCGTGGTCTCCGCCATGTTTGCAATCTGTCCATGATTGGTTGTGTTTTCCTGCTGACTTCGAAATGTATACAGTATCTTCGAGAATACAGGGAGAGTCATAGATGCAGCGGAAGAGAGCGATTTTATGGGCGGCTGTAATAATTATCGCAGCAATCGGGATGCGCACGGCGAGAGGCCGCGTCCCGGGATTCAACAATCCAATTTTCGCGCCGGACCATGCCTTGCTGGCACACAGGCCGTTGCTGCTGGCTGCCGCTGCCGGCTGGGTCCTGCTGAGCCTCTACTGGGAAATTGCCGCCCGGAACGCGACAGCAGCGAAGGTATCAGAATCGCGCGTCTCTCGTTCTTTTCACGTCTTCCTGATGAATCTGGCCCTGCTGCTTGAGATCGCGCCTATTCACGGACTCGGCAGGATCATGCCGGTCTTGGTATGGGTGATGGCCGCAGGGCTGGCGCTGGAAACGTCTGGATTGTTCTTTGCCATCTGGGCTCGGCGTCATCTCGGCCGCCACTGGAGTGGCGAAATCACCATCAAAGTCGGCCATGATTTGATTCGGTCGGGGCCCTACCGTTATCTGCGCCACCCCATCTACACGGGAGTTCTTGCCATGTACGCGGGAATACTACTGGTGACCTGCGAGTGGCTTGCACTTGCCGGCTTCATTGTTGTGGCGCTGGCGTACTGGCGCAAGATCCGTCTCGAGGAGGCGAATCTCAATCGCGTATTTGGAGCCAATTACGATGCATACCGTCGTGAGACGTGGGCGCTGATGCCGGGGATTTTCTGAGTGAGGCCTCCGTGGCGATGGTGGCAAGCAGATAGTATGAGGTTTGAAACCGGAGAACACGTTTCATGGGCAGCATGATTGGCGCGTTGCGCTCGTTTGGGCAGGATTCATCGGTCCTCAAGCAGAAAGTCAAAAAGGGAACTGCAAGGCGCACGCTCTCGTTCGCCGCGCCTTATGCCGGGCTGCTCACTGTGTTCCTTGTTGTGGTGATCGTGGACGCCGGGATCGGCATTGCCAACCCGCTGATCTACCGGGAAATCATCAATAACGGAATTCTCAAGGGCAATTCGCTGCTCATCGTTCAACTTGCGTTGCTGGTGGGCGTGTTGGGGCTTCTGGATGGAGCGCTGGGAATGGCCCAGACCTATCTCTCGTCGAAGATCGGCGCCGAGGTTGTGCTTACGCTGCGCGCAAAGCTGTTCGATCACATCCAGCGCATGCCTCTGGCGTTTTTTACCCGGACCCAGACAGGAGCTCTTGTCAGCAGGCTGAATACCGATGTGGGAGGCGCGCGCACCGCTTTTACTGACATCCTTTCCAACGTTGTCGGAAATGTCATTACAGTCACATTGATCCTCGTCGCGATGTTCGTGCTCTCCTGGCCCATTACGCTTGCCGCCCTGGTTTTGCTTCCACTCTTCGTGCTGCCGGCCAGGTTCTGGGGACGCAAGCTGCAAGGCATTGCGCGCGAGAGTTACGACCTCACCGCGGCCATGAACAACCTGATGGTGGAGCGCTTCAATGTGGCCGGCGCTCTTCTGGCCAAGCTCTTCGGACACAGCCGGGAAGAGCTCAAGTCGTTTGAGAGCAAGGCGGCGCGGGTATCCGATATCACCGTGAAACAGGCGATGTATGGGCGCTTGTTCCTGGCAGCGCTGCTTCTCATGGCATCGTTTGCCACCGCGCTGGCCTACGGATGGGGCGGGGTCCTGGCGGTGAAGCACGTTCTCGATGTGGGAACTGTTGTGGCTCTGGTTTCATATCTGGCGCGACTCTACGCTCCGCTGCTCGGGCTCTCCAACATTCAGGTCAGCCTGATGACCGCGCTGGTGTCTTTTGAACGCGTCTTTGAAGTCCTCGATCTCCCGCCCATGATCCAGGAAAAGCCGGGAGCCGTCGCCATTCCAGAAGGGCCGGCGCGGATTGCTTTTAATCAGGTTGCTTTCCGCTATCCTTCAGCGGCTGAGGTGTCGCTTGCGTCGCTGGAGTCCATTGCCGTCCCCGATAAGCGGCCGCAAGCGAGCGTGCTCAAGGGTGTGACATTTACAGCGGAGCCCGGCCAGCTTGTTGCGCTTGTTGGTCCTTCAGGCGCAGGCAAAACGACCATCACTCATCTCATTCCGCGCCTCTATGATGTGCAAAGCGGCGCAATCACCATCAACGGTCTTGATGTGCGTGACGCAAAACTGGATTCGCTGCATCAGCGGATCGGCGTCGTCACGCAGGATGCGCATTTGTTTCATGACACGATCCGCGCCAACCTGCTGTATGCCAGACCTGATGCGACCGACGAGCAGATCAAAGCCGCGTTGCGTGATGCCCAGATCCTCAGTGTGGTGGAATCGCTGCCGGAGGGGCTGGATACGCTTGTGGGTGAGCGAGGCTATCGCTTTTCCGGCGGCGAGAAGCAGCGTCTGGCTATCGCGCGGCTCCTGCTAAAAGCCCCCGACATAGTGATTCTTGACGAAGCCACCGCCCATCTTGATTCCGAATCGGAAGCCGCGATTCAGCAAGCTCTTGAAGGAGCGCTCGCCGGGCGAACCTCCATCGTCATAGCGCACCGCCTTTCGACCATTTTGAAAGCTGACCAGATCCTGGTTGTGCAGAATGGCACGATTGTGCAGCGTGGTACCCACAGCGAGTTGCTGGCCCAGTCCGGCATCTATGCGGAGCTTTACCAGCGTCAGCTCTCGACCGCGGCCGATGCGCCGGCGTGATTGAGACTTGAATCTCCGCTTAGACCAGTCTGGGGCTCGCAGGGTGGATCGGCCTTTAGGCTTTTTGGGTTCGGACATGCAGCTCAGGGTGCCGGGGTGGAGCAGGCCTTTAAAGGCCTGCTCCACCCTCGCGCTGCTCATTCTTGCTGAAAACCCGGACTGGGCGGACCTGAGTTTAGACTGGCACGAAAATCCTGGATGGACGCTGGTTCCGGATACGCGTCCGAAGCTCAAGAGGAAGGTACGATCCTGAGCGAGTCTATGGCTTCCGCGAAGCTGCAGCGGAGCCGTTCCCTCGCCTTCGCCCAAAGGACCATCTGAACTCGACGATAAACAGGGCTTCGGCTCGGGATGGTGAGTCGTTGAGGGGGAGGGTCAGGCGGACAATGAAATTAGTTGCCTTGTCGCAGGCCTAAAGGCCTGCTCCACCCCGGTACTGCAAATCCTCCTTCTGTGCTCGCCTGATCTCAGTTGGCTAAGAACTCAAAGCAACCGAGTGGCCAAAGAAAAACTTTTTGGGTCTGTCGATTTG
>DATNDP010000300.1:0-28321 GCA_035553195.1 Candidatus Acidiferrales bacterium | reverse complement strand
CTCAGCCGCCGGCCAGCAACCAGCAGCAACAGCAGCCGCAGCAGCAACAGCCTCCGCTGCAGTAACACGCAGAAAAGATCCATCCTCACACAAACTCAATGACCTACTCCCTCCTGCTGAAAGGCAGGAGGGAATTTTTTTGTTGCTGCGTTTGCGGCACACTTGCAATGGCAATCCTTAGCAAACGCAAGTTAACGATGAGCTGTTCAGGAGTTCATTGGGGGACTCTTGAAGGTCGAGGCCCCGTGATGCCCGTTACTTGGCGCCCGGCGCCGTTGTCGCGCGCGACTTCGCCCATGCAGCCAGCTCGGTAAAGCGTGGATCACCGCGCAGGTCGGCGAGGTCCTCATCTATGTCCATGAGCGACATATCCAACCCATCCAGCCCGTGATCCACAGCATGGCGCAACAAGTTGAGCGCCTCGTCGTGGTCCCCCACTTTCGCGCGTACGCAAGCCAGGTTATATTCCGTCTTTGCGAGTTCCGGATGATCCGGTCCAAGAACCCTGCTCTGAATTTCCACCACTTTCCGAAGCAGCTTGTCCGCCGGTTGATACTTCCGCTCCTCCATCAAGGTATAACCCAGGCTGGCCATTGCACTCAGCGTCTCTGGATGCTCAGCCCCGAGGACGCGGCGACTGATATTGGTTACGTCCGTTTGCAACTTCTCCGCTTCCGGATACTGACCTTCCCTGGTCAAGGCCCAACCCAGAGATCTCATGGCGGAGAGGGTATATGGGTGTTCCGGTCCCAGAACGCGGTGTGTCGAGTCCAGTGTCTGGCGCAATAGTCTCTCTGCCTCTGCATCTTTGCCTACTCCGTTCAAGACGAAAGCAAGACCAAGCATTTGAAGGATGGTGTCTGGATGTTCCGGCCCAAGAACTCGCCGGTCAAAGTCCAGTGTTTCTCGGTCAACCGCTTCGGCCTCGCCAAGTTTTGCTTCGCTGGCAAGTACGTCGCCGAGGTTATACCTGGTAGTCAGAACATCCGGGTTCTCTGGACCAAGAACCCGGGTCTGAATGGCAAGGATTTCTCTGAGTGACTTCTCTGCCTGTTCGGAATGGCCCAGAAACGACACGGCTTCGGCAAGAACGCGTCTGGACTGCAACAAGGAAGGATCTTCCGGACGCAAGACGCGGCTTCCGGTGCTCACTGCTTCCTCTTCAGTCTTTCTGGCTTCCTCGTAATGGCCTGCCTCCAGCCACGCGAGGCCTAGCTGCCGCAACGAGCGCACCGTCTGTACGTTGGTGGAACCCAGCACGTCACGCCGGAGAATAACAGCTTGCTGCAGTAGCTCTGTCCCTCGGTTGTAAAGTCCCAGACTATCGTAGACCTGGCCCATCACATCCATCATCTGCGCCCTGAGTTCTGGGTCGTTGGTGAGGCCGGTATCGATGTCTTTTGACGCTCTATCCAGGATTTCGCGCGCGGTTATGCTGTTGCCGCGCGCCTCGCTGGGATCGGAGACTTTGAACATCTGCATCATGAAGTTGCTTACGCGGTCCGCGCGATCGCGCTCCCGGGTGGTACGCCGCAACTGCCGGGCCTGGATCAGGCTGAATCCAACCAGCAGAACAACCACGGCGGTGGCAAAGGCCACACCAATGCGATGGCGGCGAACGTATTTCCGCAGTTTGTAGCTGGCCCTTGCCGGACGCGCTGTGATCGGTTCGTTGTTCAGATAACGCCGAATATCTGCAGCCAGTTCGGACGGCGTGCCATATCGGCGGTTGCGGTCCTTCTCCAGCGCTTTCATCGCGATCCAGTCAAGATCGCCGGTTAGGGGGGTCCGCAATTCGCGTGGCTCTGTCCCTCGCGCTGAAGCCGTAGAAGTGGCGTTCTCTTTTTCGGTCTCAAACTTGGCGCTTGGTTTTGGCGGGTCGTCCTCCCGCAGCCGCCGCAAGAATTCGTGCACCGGCGTTTTCTTCGCATCAAATGGCAAAACGCCGGTCAGCAATACATAAAGCACCACGCCCAGCGAATACACATCCGTCCGTGTATCCACGTCTTCCGCACTGCCACCGGCCTGCTCCGGACTCATGTATCCAGGCGTGCCCATAAAGCTTCCTGCCTGCGTGTGAAGGATGGTCTCATCATCCAGAACGGGAGCAATCATCTTCGCCAAGCCAAAGTCGATGATCCGCGGCATTGGCTGGCCATCCACGTCCACGACCAGAATGTTGGCCGGCTTCAGGTCGCGATGCAGAATCGCTTTCTGATGTGCGTGCTGCACGCCTTCACAGGCGCGAATGAACAATTGCAGCCGCTCTTGAATGGGCAGCTTCTTCTGGTCGCAATAATCGGTAATGGGCAGTCCGGGAACGTACTCCATGACCAGGTATGGCTGCCCGCCTTCCGTCGAGCCGGCGTCGAACACTTTTGCGATGGCCGGATGGTCCATCATGGCCAGCGATTGCCGTTCCCATTTAAACCTTTGCAGAAGAGAGTCGCTGTAAATTCCCGACCGGATGAGTTTCAGCGCAACCTGCCGCTTGACCGGAGACGTCTGCTCCGAGAACCAGACTTCTCCCATGCCTCCTTCACCCAGCTTTTTGATCAATCGATATGAACCGATAGCGGGAGGAACTGGTACCGCAGCTTCAACTTGGTCTTGCCAGGAGTTTCCAGACAGGTTCGCCGGATCGTCATGCGCAGCCAGGAGCGACTGCACTTCCTCAAGCAGGCTCTGGTCGCCGCCGCACGCTTCGCGAAGAAACTCAGCCCTGCGGGCAGGTTCGACTTCCAGGGCAGACCCAAAGATCTGTTTAACCCTCTCCCATGCCTGCGCCTTTTCCATCACTGCCCTTTCGTAGTTCGCGCGTGAGCCAGGCCTTAGCCATGCTCCATTCGCGCTTCGTGGTAGCTGTTGAAATGCCCAGGACTGAAGCTGTCTCCTCCACCGTCAGCCCTCCGAAGCAGCGCAGCTCGACGATGCGCCCCTGCTGTGGATCTAGACGAGAAAGATCTTTCAGTGCATGATCCAGCGCAATCAAGTCTGTGTCCTCGCGCCCGGCCACATCAATCTCTTCATGGAGTTGTACTTTGAGGCCGGCCCCCCTTTTCTCCGCCCGAAAATTTCGCGCGGAATCGACCAGAATCTGCCGCATCAGCATGGCAGCCACCGCCACCAACTGCTCCCGGCTCTGCGTTTGAAACGGACCCTGCTGAGCCAGGCGCAGGTAGGCTTCATGCACCAGGGCGGTAGTCTGAAGGGTGTGCCCGGGGCGCTCTCCGCGCATATACCAGTGGGCAGCGGAGCGAAGTTCGCGGTAGATCAATGGGAAAAGAGCCTTAATTGCCTCTTGATCGCCGGTTTCCATTTCTCGATTAGTTCGGTCGCCGACTGAGGTAATGGCTCAAGCATTTGGGGCCACGTGCGATCGCAATGAAAGCACTCCAATAACTCTTGCAAAAGCAAGAATTCGCATGAGCATAATCCGCTTTTTGGCCGAAAACAAGATTCTCTGATCCCTTTCCCCATCTCATTCCGCCTTTATCTATAGAGCCAAAAAGAAGGCCTGAGAATCCAGGGAGGTCCAGTTCGCCCCAACACTTGGCGGAGGCAGGCATGGACGATTCGCGACTACGCCACTCTCTTGGCTCAACTCAACGGCCGTGGCCGGCGATTGCTGTTGCGCAGTGATCCCGGCCAGCAGGCCGGCTTTCAAGATTCCAGAGGAGACGGGTCCGTGAGGCAGGTCAAACAAACTAACCAAAACCCACACGTTCAGCAGGTCCAGCTTGTCGTGCTTAGCCGGACCCAGGTCGGTTCTCCGCGTCAACTCAGAAATTTTGCCGGGACCATGGCCCGGCGGATGCGTAGCCCATGGGCGTCACTGCGCTGGGAACTGGCAAAACGACGCGTGCCGCGCAAAGGCAATTTACCTGAGCCAGAAAGCGCTCCGCAGGAAAGGGCAGTTGCCTTAGCAGGATATTGAGGGCAAGCGCGTCCGAAGACGATTCGGCATCAACTTGGCGCTCTAGCATTATCTAGAGCCTGCGCACGAACTTGGGCCAGATCAGATCTGATTGAAACCATCTCCTGGCACGGCTGCCGGTTCAGGGCCTTCGTGGGGAAAAGGGGGACAGCCTGAACTGCGCAATTTATTTCGTGCATCGCTGCAGAACAGCGGGAACTTGTGCGAGATTGGGTCAACACAGCTGCGTAGTGAGTCCCGCTCTTGAAGATTGTATTTCTCCCGCCTCAAAAAATCACTCAGTTCAGGCTGTCCCCTTTTTGTTCGATCTCAGCAGGCATCCATGTCGGCCAATGCTTGATTTCTCATGCGCAGGACTTCTCGCCGCTCTCGTGCTTTTCCGCTGTTGGCTGGAAATTTCGAGGGCTTTCCAAATGCAATCCTCCGAGGTTTTCAGGCAACGCCGCCGCAGCCAGCAACCGCTTCAGGGCGCCCTCCAAGCTAGTAAATTCCATCCCATGTTGGAACTTGTCGAGGCCCCGCACCACGGCGTGCACTGTGACCTCCGTAGAGAAGCCCGGCAGCCTGAATTGCGGTTCCACCTTCTCATTCACCGGAATCTGCGCCGGAATAAAAACTGCAATCCCGTCCTGGCTTATGTTTCTTGAATAGCCGGGCACCAGCTTCTTCTCCCCGTTAATGCGCCGCCAGACCTTCACATGCATGTTGATCTTGGCTCGGGGAGAACGGCGCTTACTACGTTTCGGCTTCAAGGGGGTGGTATTGTCAACAACTGTGTGCATTCCGGGAGGCTCCTCAGATAACGTCGGGTGCGCTCGTAGCAACTGCACCTGCGAAATACTGCGGGTATTTTGCACCGGAAGGGAATAGAACTAAAGTTACCCTCGTAACGCAAGAAAAACGAGGCAGATACAACCGCCGAGTGCACTTAAAGGCAAAGCCGTTGGGCTGCCCACGCACTCGCAGCCGTAACCCCCGCACAAGAAAGACCTCCCCGCCATGTTCTGGCCGGGGAAGTCTTTTCACCCAAGGGGGTTCAACACGAGGTTGTGAAAAACTACCACTTCTATCTTCGCCGTTACAAGTGTATCCGCTGGAGACAACTCAATCCGGCCGTCGTAATTCTATAAGCAAGTTTGCCCGTTGCCTGCCGAGAGGAAGCCCAGGTGAAAATAAAGAAGTTGACGACCTCAGGTTTGTCGCAGAATGCGATCCGGAGCGCGGCTTTGTTCCTTTGGAGATTGAATGCTGCGCTTGTGGCAGCCGCATAGATCCCCTAACTCAGCGCAAGAGAGTATCTCTCATCTGTCCGGGCTGCAAAAACACCGCCAAGCTTTTTTGGGCGGAGGCTCAGATGGGCGTATTCCTGGCAGAAAACTGGAATGCCCTTCGGCAGGTCTGCTCGCAGTCGCGGCTCTGCCAGCCTCAAACGCCATAAAGTTGAGAAGGTCTCCCTCATCGGGAGTGCTGGCCGCTTTGCTGGTAGCGGCACAGCTCGCATTAGTTTTCCCTAATGTTATTATTAGCTCGTACTGCGATGTCTAACGAGCTCTCACGCATCTACTTGGAGCGCCTTGATCGCGAGCAACTTCGTATTTACCTGTATGAATTGCCTGTTCTTCAAGACGCGATAACCGTACGCTGAAAACTGCGCCGTTTAGAAATAGCCTATGCGAAGTAATAGCGAACGTCAAACAACCTGCCGCTGATTAACTGATGACACTAATTTGCGCTGATAAAAACGTCCTCCAGCAGATCAACGCGGATGACCGCGGATAGGAATTCTTGTTCTCGGGCCATCGGCGGCTGCGCTACACAGGGGAAGAGATACGGCAGTGGGCACGGAGCAGTTGGCGGAGTTCGTGGAAGAGTTGAAGAGCCAGGACGAGATTGCCGTGGAAGCAATGGGGACGACGGCGCGGTTCACGATGCCGTGGTGGGGCGGGTGGGGCGAGTGTGGTTGTGAACCCGCACCAGTTCAAGGTGATCAGCGAGTCGGCGAAGAAAACAGACCGACACGATGCCGTGGCGCTGGCGCTGTACTTGGAGAAAGATCTGCTGCCGGAGGAAGAATGGAGCCGAAGCAACATCGTGCGCTGATGCATATGCCGGAGACGCGGGACCTGCTGGCCAAGCAGCGTTCGGCGTTGGAAGGGAAAATCAACAACCTGATGGCCATGCAGGAAATCGAGATGAAACAAGAATCGCTGTCGAGCAAAATCGCGCTGGAGCGGGTGCTGGCCAGCGCGGTCAGCCCGATGGCAGGACCGGAACTGCGGGTGCTGGTACGGCAGATCCGTTCCTTAAGCGAAAGCATCGCGGAGTTGGACGAGCAGTTGAAAGAAGAAGGCCAACATCTGCCCGGGCACGAGAACCTGACCCGCATCGAAGGGATTGGTACGCTGACCGCGACCATCCTGCTGACAGCCATCGGCCCGATCAGCGATTTCGCCGATGAAAATAAACTCGCGGCCTACTTGGAACTGATGCCGAAAGTAGAAAACTCCAACGAAGCCGAACGCAGCGGTCGAATCAACAAACAAGGCAACAAGGTGGCCCGCACGGCGGTGGTGCAATGCGGACTGGTGGCCAAGCGCTCTAGCCCCTATCTCAACCGGTTCTACGAACGAATCAAACAACGCCGGGGAGGAGGAAAAGCCAAAATCGCCTTGGCAAGAAAGCTGGTCAAGATTGTGTACGACACTCTAAAAAACCGATGGGTCCCCCAAGATTTTCCCCACCTTTACCCTGGCCGCTTAAAACCCGGCTACAACAGGTTTTGAGCAGACATTATTCATGAGAGGAACACAGAGAACACTGAGAGCAAGCCGGAAGGGCCCGAAGACGAGATCTATTGCAGATATACAAACCCCAAATGATTCCTCTGTGACCTCTGTGACCTCCGTGGTTAAGCGACCACCTCAGCCTGGCTCTTCAGTTTCTCCGCCTGATAATGCGTGACCAGCGCGTCGACAATCGGGCCGAGTTTGCCATCCATGACGTCACCGAGCTGATGCAGGGTCAGCCCGATGCGATGATCGGTCACGCGGTTCTGCGGGAAATTGTAGGTGCGGATCTTCTCGCTGCGGTCGCCCGAACCTACCATGGACTTGCGCTCCTTTGCCAGCGCCTGCTGCTGCTTCTCCATTTCCATTTCATACAGACGTGCACGCAGTACGCGCATGCCCTTTTCGCGGTTCTTAATCTGCGATTTCTCGTCCTGGCAGCTCACGACCGTATTCGTCGGCAGGTGCGTGATGCGGACAGCCGAGTAGGTTGTATTCACTGATTGGCCTCCGGGGCCAGACGAGCAAAACGTATCGATGCGAATGTCCTTGGCCTCGATCTTCACATCCACGTCTTCAGCTTCGGGCAGAACCGCCACCGTAACTGCGGATGTATGCACGCGTCCCTGCTGTTCGGTCTCCGGGACGCGCTGCACGCGGTGCACGCCGCTCTCATATTTCATGCGCGAGTACACGCCACGGCCTTCAACGATGGCAATGACTTCCTTAAGACCGCCTACGCCGGACTCTGACGTGGAAAGCACTTCCACCTTCCAGCGCTGTGTTTCGGCGTAGCGCGTGTACATGCGGAACATCTCGGCAGCAAACAGCGTCGCTTCATCACCCCCGGTGCCGGCGCGAATCTCGAGGACAACGTTCTTCTCGTCGTTCGGGTCTTTGGGGACCAGCAGCACCTTGAGATCATTTTCTGTCGCTGTGAGCCGCTCCTGTAGACGCGTGATCTCCTCTTGCGCGTAGGCGCGAAGGTCCGCATCAGACTCTTCGGCAATCATCACCTTGCTCTCTTCGATGCCTTTCTGCAGGTCCTTATACTCGCGGTATTTTTCCACGATTTCAGAGAGCTCACTGTGCGCCCTGGCAGTCTTCTGGTATTTCGAGGAATCGCCGATCACCTCCGGTGAGGCAAGAGTCCTGGTCAACTCCTCGTATTTGGCTTCAATCTGATTTAATCGCTCAAACATATGCTAAGTCCTTATTGTTTCACGCAACCGCGTGGCTGCTGCGGCGCTGCTTGTCAAGGAAAGCCGCGTAGGCCGAGCCGCACTGCTTCACATTTTCGAGCAGCGGCATGTGCCCAGTCTTGCTCATGATGAGCACTTCCGAGTTTCCGATTGCGTTCCGGAAAACCTCGGCGGCTGAAACATGAATTAACTTGTCATCATCTCCCCACACGATCAGGGTCGGCACGTTGATTTGTCCCAGACGCTCCAGCAGCGGCGGATTGATTGCCTGGATCTCATCAAAGATCCGTTGCGTCTTGGCTGACCGCCGAACCGTCTGCTGCGCCATGTATTCCAGCACGGCCCTGGGAATATACGGACGCTGTACGAACAAATTATTCATCAGCCGCTCGTAGCCCTCCGGCGATGAAACGATCAGCCAGTTGTCACCACGCGCCACGCAAGCGGCCAGTTCGCTCTGCTGGGGCTCGGTGACCCCGTGCGGAGCGATCAATGCGAGCGTAATCACCTCATCCGGATAACGGGCCGCATACCCTGCAGAGAGACAACCGCCCATAGAGTGTCCCACCAGGTGGAAGCGGCGCATCCCAAGCTGCTGGAGAAAATCGTGCAGCCGCTGAAGCTGGGCGGTGTACCCGTAGGAGGCGGAATCGAGCCGCGTGCTCTCGCCCCACCCGGGAAGATCGGGCGCGACGACGTGGTACCGCTTGGTAAGCTGCGCAGCCATTCGGTTCCACGTATCTGCCGAGGCGCTGAATCCATGCACCAGAACCACCGGCTCAGCATTATCCTTTCCTCCTTCGGAGTACACAACGCGGTGGTCACCGATTTGAACAGCCTTGCGACGTAGCCCATGAAGGCGCCGGTCAAAACTGATAAGCATCTTTGCCAATCGCATTGTTTTCCTCCGGTGGCACGCTCGAAAACATCGGGTCAGTGTCCGTGAAGGCCACGCAGAAACACGCGTTGCTGCGGACCCAGGGTGAGGAGAGGCGAGCGAGGTTCGCGGCGGGCGCCGCTAGAGGTTCGAGCTGATGCCGGCGAAATAGCTCATGCAATCACCAGCTCTCCGCCATTCTTCTTCTCCAGCTCCATGGCGAGATCCAGGGCTTTGATGGCGCATTCTACCTGATCATTGGAAGGAGGCTGCGTGGTAATCCGCTGCAACCAAAGGCCGGGTTTGGTCAAAAGGGCAAATACTGACTTGCCATGCTTAGCGGAAAAACGTATGAGCTCATACGACACTGAAGCGATCACCGGCAGGAAGGCGATGCGCAGCGCAAATTTCGCCCAGAATCCCTGCACGGGAAATGCCGCGTAGACAAAGATGCAGATGAGCATGATCGTCATCAGGAAGCTGGTGCCGCAGCGCGGGTGATAGGTGGAATACTGCTGAGCCTGCTCAATGTCCGGCATTCCGTGGTCTTCAAAGGCGAAGACCGTTTTGTGCTCGCCCCCGTGATAATGGTAGATGCGCTTGATGTCCTTAAATAGAGAAATACCCCAAACGAACAGCAGGAAAAGCGCGATGCGAATAACCCCGTCCACCAAATTGAAGGCAAAGTTCCCGTTCAGCACAGCCCAGTGCTTCTTGAGCCCTGTAGCTGCCAGCAGCGGGACAAACTTGTACATAAAAATGAAAAAGCCGATGGACAGGACAAGGTTTACGGCCATCATCCAGCCGCTAATCTCGGGTTTTTTCCCGCCCTCTTCTTCGGCAATCGACTCCAACCCCACATTGAGCGAAAACTTTGAAGCCACAAACCCCAGACGCATGGCCTGCCCGAGCGTCGCCAACCCGCGGATAAAAGGCCAGCCCAGCCATTTACGCTTTTCCGACGGCCGCTGCAATGTCTCTGAATGAGTGGTAATTTCGCCCGAGGGCTTGCGTATGGCAATCCCCCACGCGTGCGGGGAGCGCATCATAACGCCTTCAACCACCGCCTGACCGCCGACAAGCGTTTCCTCTCCGCCCTCCAGGATGGGCAGCAGTTGCAACGACACAAGAAATCTCAAGAATGGGCGCCAATATCTCATTATTCTGATTAGATGATGGAAGCTGGTTCAGAGGCTCCACCGTCAATCGAGGAGGAGCAAACGCTCTCAAACAAGTATTTTATTCGAGATCAGGGAAAAAGGCACTAGAAAGCAGACTCAGCCTTCCGGCTCTCGGGGGCTTTTCCGGCACAAGCGCTTCTGGATAGCTTCAGCCCTGCAGCGGCTCGACTGAAGCGGCTTTTGGGTCTCGGCGGGCTTTAACGCAATGCAGCAATTCTCCCAACTCGCTGACTCCGTTGCCGCGACCACCAAAAAGAAGGAGAAGGTGCGGCTCGTATCGGACTACCTTCGCGCCCGGCCGGTAGAGGAATCAGCGCTGGCGGCTGTGTTTTTGTCTGGCCGTGTCTTTCCCAGATGGGAAGAGCGCACGCTGAATGTTGGCGGCTCATTACTGTGGCGCGGGCTGGCTGAGGTGACTGGCAAGCCGGACGTTGCGCTGACCGCTGCTTACCGTCGATATGGCGATCTAGGCTCCGCTGCAGAAGAACTCGTTCAAGAAATTGCTCGCGACAAGAAAGCTAACGTCACCCTCGCCTCCCTCGGCGCAACCTTTGATGAGATCGCCCGCACCTCACGAGCCGAGCAGAAATTGCGCCTGGTAATCGAGTTGCTGCGCCGAGCGTCGCCTATTGAGGCGAAGTACATCATCAAGATCGTTACCGGTGATCTGCGCATCGGCCTGAAAGAAAGTCTGGTGGAAGAAGCCATCGCTGCTGCTTATGAGGAGAAGGCTGCTGAGGTCCAGCGCGCCCACATGCTGCTGGGAGATATCGCGGAGACTCTGAAGCTTGCGGCCGCGCACAAACTAAACCAGGCCCAGATGCGGCTTTTCCATCCGCTGGGTTTCATGCTGGCCAGTCCGGCCCAGGGCGCTGAGGAGGCGTTCTCATACTTCTCGCCGGCTCAGGTGGAAGATAAGTATGACGGAATCCGCGCTCAGGCCCACTGCGGGGGCAAACAAGATCCACGCGTACGGATTTTCTCCCGCACTCTGGATGAGATTGGTGGATCCTTTCCTGAACTGCCGCCGGCGCTGGCGGCGTTTCCGGAGCCTCTGATCCTGGATGGCGAGATCCTCGCCTGGAGCGAGAGCGCCGGCCAGGCGTTGGCCTTTTCTGAGCTGCAAAAAAGGCTGGGCCGGAAGAAGCCCTCGCCACAACTTATCCGCGATGTGCCGGTTGTGTACATGGTTTTCGACATTCTCTTCCGGGGAGAGCAATTGCTGATCGAGCGTCCACTCACTGAACGCCGCAAGATACTCCTGGAAGCCTTCGACTCTGTGCCCGCCGGGGCGTTCAACGTGGGGCACGCCGTCGCGGGAGAGGTCGAAACTCCTCAGGGCACTCTGGTCTTCGAGCCGGCAATCGCAATGGAATCCGGACCAGCGCGCGTAGTGCTGGCGCCGGCATTGCAGGCCAACTCTGCGCAACAGCTTGAAGAGCTGTTTCAGCAGGCACGGCAGCGCGGAAATGAGGGCCTGATGATCAAAGAGGTGACTTCGCCCTATACGCCGGGCCGGAGGGGCAAAGCATGGCTCAAGCTGAAGAAGGAGCTGGCCACGCTGGATGTGGTAGTCACGGCCGTCGAGTGGGGGCATGGTAAACGCAACAAAGTGCTCAGCGACTACACGTTCGCGGTACGGAATGGCGACCGACTGTTGAACGTTGGCAAGGCGTACTCCGGGCTCACAGACGCGGAGATTGCGGAAATGACGCAATGGTTTCTCGAACACACCATAGAGGACCAGGGGTTCCGCCGCACGGTGGAACCCTGCATCGTGCTGGAAGTCGCGTTCAACAATGTCATGCGATCAGGCCGCCACGAAAGTGGATACGCCTTGCGATTTCCGCGGATCGTTCGCCTGCGCAACGACAAAACTCCCCAGGAAATTGACACTCTCGATAGTGTACGCGACGTTTACGAGCGGCAGAAAGGCGAGCCAGGCAGGTGAGTTTGAATCGAACTCTGGTCAGCGGGTCTTGGCAGACGGCTGGATCGTAGGCTGGGCCGCCGCGCTGCCGGCGCGATGATTGCCAATTGGGATCAGACAACCGTGGGCCACATCGCAGACGCTGTTTTCGAATTGAATGGTTGTGTGCTCAATGTGGTAATCGGCGGCCAACACCTGCTTGATTCTCTGCAGGATCAGATCGCTCTCGGAGAGCATGATGTCATCGATGCGGATATGGCAGGAAAGCGCTGGGGTATCCGATCCGATACTCCAGACGTGAACATCGTGGATGTCAATCACGCCGTCCACCATCGCCAAAGAGGCAACGACCTGCTCCACAGACATTCCATGCGGAGCGCCTTCCAGCAGGATGTTCAGCGTCTCGCGAATAATGCCCAGCGAAGACCACAGGATCAGGCAGGCGATGCCGATCGATAGCGCAGGGTCAATCCAGCTTCTCCCAGTCCAGAGAATCGCCCAGCCACCCACAATCACGGCGCCAGTGGAGAGGGTATCTCCAAACTGGTGAACGAAAGCGCTGCGGATGTTCACGTCGCGTGAAGCGCGGAAAAGGTGCCAGGAGATCACGCCGTTCATAATGACACCCGCCACCGCGACCCAGATCATCAACTGGGGTTGCACTTCAACAGGCCGGAGCATCCGGGTGACAGCTTCGTAAAAAATATAGAAAGCAATCCCCACCAGGGTAAGGGCATTGATGAACGCGGCCACGACACCGGCCCGGTGGTAACCGAACGTTTTTGTTGCACTCGGAGGGCGTGTCTGAATGTATACGGCCACCCAGGAGAGCAGCAGTGCGAGCAGATCCGTAACATTGTGACCCGCTTCAGAAAGCAGCGCCAGGCTGTGTGCGCGTATGCCGGCCACCAGCGTAATTACCACGTACAACGACGTAGCCACCAGCGAATACCGCAAGGCTCTTGAAGTTAGCCGGTGAGAATGAGGGTGGGCATGCATAGTATCGAGTTTACCGCTTATCGTGTCTCCGTCTCTTGCGAGCCAATGAGAAATGTCTGGCACTAGCGGCGAGGGAACCGCAATGTATGCAGGGTGAAGATTCGCGCCAATCATGGGCGCGGTCAGTTTGCGCCGAGCCCTGTTAAGGACATTGTCAGATAATTCAATCGTTAAATCCAGCCCTTTTAGGAATTTTCGCAAAGACTGACGTAACCCTGCACACACCCCCGTTTGGGCAATAACTTGCCACCGTCCCGGCCACAGGGAAAGCCCTACATCTAAGATTCATGTCCTAAGTAACGAGTAAACCGAAACTGCTTCTCTGACATCCAACAGCCCTCATGAGGAAGTCCCTATACTTGTCTCTTTTTGCCCTGGTCATGGCGATTGCATATCCCTTGTCGGCTTACGGGCAGGCACAGAGCGGCACAGCAGCGACCCAGAACCCGCAACCTGCATCCGAGAGCCGTCAATCCACTTCGTCAGGGACGCACAGCCAAACCACCCAGCCACCGCAAAGTAGCGCCTCTCCTATAAATGTGCCTGGAGGAGCGACCGACGCTTCTGGTGGGGGTATTGCAGGCTCCGCCGGCGCGCCAGCCGGCAAGACCGAGGTCCCGGAAACGCCGCAACCAGACGCGGCTCCGATTCCCGACAACGAACTCCAAGGCCAGATTCAAAATGCGCTGAGTAAGGAACCTACCTTGGCGGGGGATACCGTCAATGCGAAGGTCGCAAGCGATTCCATCGAGTTAACAGGATCAGTGGGGACCGCAAAGGAAAAGCTGACCGCCACCCGTATCGTCGCATCCTACGCCGGGAACAAGAAGGTTGTGAGCCACCTCGCCATTGGAAATCGGAACGACAATGCGGCTCCGATCGCCAACCGGCCAGGTTCGGAAGCTAATCCACAAACCCGCTCGGATCGGTCAAGTCGTCCGGAGGCGGAAAAGGACACGCGTACTGGAAGTTCCACCCGCCCGCCGGAATAACGGCAGGCGCTCGCACGACGCGACTTCAGGCGCTTTCTGCGCGAGAGGAAAAGAGCGTTTCTATCTGGCCGGCCTCCAGGCGCAAGAGCTTTTCTTTTATGTTCAGGCCGCCTCCGTATCCCGTGAGCGTTCCGTTCGCCCCAATCACCCTGTGACAGGGCACGATAATGGGGACTGGGTTGTGATGGTTGGCCTGTCCTACAGCGCGAAACGCCCGCGACGCTCCTACTGTTTCGGCAAGCTGCCCATACGTCCACGTGCTTCCATAGGGGATTTGTTGCAGGGCTTGCCAGCAACGGACCTGGAAAGGGGTCCCTTGCAAATCAAGCAAAAGGGAAAACTCGCGCAAATGGCCGCAGAAGTAGGCATTGAGCTGTTCTTCGCACAGGCGAAGCTGCTCGCGAGACTCAATCCAGAGTTCGTTTTGCGCGCCATGGGGAGCATGGGTATGGAACTCGATACGGCAGACGCCCTTTTCGCTGGCGGCCAGCAGCAGCGCGCCAATGGGTGATTGCATGGTCGAGTAAAAGATTTTGCGCGATAGAAGCATGGCGAAAATGGTAGCAGCAAAAGGGGTTCGGAAAAATTCAAACCTTACAACACCAGCATGGCAATCCTCATCTATTTCAACACTGCTGCTAAAAATCGTGGCGGTTTGCGTTGTGTAATACGGACAGCGCCGGGGATAGCAAACCTGATCTTGCCGCTGCGTGAACGGCAAATTTTTGTGCGGGCTAAAGCCTGAGGGGTTCATGGGTTCCGGTAGTAGACCACTTGTGATCCAGGTTGCCGGTTGCGTCTCAAAGCAGATGCTCTCGTTGCTTTGCATAAAGACGCAGCGGCTCTCAACGCACTGCGGGAGTGCATCCGGGTGAGGGTGATGGACATCCGCGGGATGATTTTGATTGATTCGGCGAGCGCTGCAATTGAGAGCGGCTTTGCGCTAATGCCCTGTTTCATCCCGGGCCTCATCGAAGTTGCGGGAAAATCCGCGCTGCAACGCACAGCGGAGAGATTCAACCACTTTGGCGTATCACAGGTCACAGCAGTAATTGAAGGACAGTCTTCCGATTCCTGGTTGAAACCGCTCAGCGGCGTGTCCCAGACCTTAGCGTCGCCGGACCGGTTCTGGCGCGCTTCGGAGACCGCGTTCAATGACCTGGTCCAGGCAGGAGCGGAACTTGTAATCCTGGTTCGCCTTGGCGCCTATGCGGAGATCGATTTCGAAAGCATGGTGCAGTCTCATCTGGATGGCCACTGCCGCGTCAGCCAGGCTGCCCGAAGCGGCCAGCCAATGGATATTTTCTGCATCAGCGCGTCTCGACGCAACGATGCTGCGTCGCTGTTCCGCAGCCACCTCACTCGATGCCGTAGCGATTGCCCGCTCTTCGAGAGCGCGGGTTATTTCAACCCTCTGGCTGAACCACTTGATCTACGGCAATTTGCCATTGACATCCTTACCCTTCAGACACAGACGGCTCCCGCAGGAATACAGGTGCGGCCGGGGGTATGGACTGCGCCTCGCGCCCAGATTGAAAAAGGCGCCCGCGTACTGGCGCCCGCGTTCGTGGGTTCCTTTGCGCGCGTACGCTCCGGAGCTGTGGTCACACGATGCAGCAGCATTGAACATCATGCCCAGGTCGATTGCGGTACCGTGGTCGAGAACTCAACCGTGCTTCCATATTGCTCTCTGGGGGCCGCACTTGAACTCGCACACTCGGTAGCAGGTTTCTCGCGCGTCTGGAATCTCCGCCGGGGATGCGTGGTTGAGATCAACGACAAGAAACTTCTTCGGCACGTGTCAGAGACATCAGGCAACAAGCTCCTGGTGAGTGCCGCCGAACTTGTTGCTTATTTACCAAGGCAATTCTGGCGGGGGATTTTCGGTCAGCCAGCCAGCCCGCAGCCCGATCTAAATGCCGCCTTACGCCAGACTTCGCCCACTCTGGGGTCGGCTTCCGGTTATCGCGCTCCAGCCTGCGATAGCGAGGCCGCAAATGAATTTCCTTCGAATCTTGTTGTAGCGAGGACCCATGGAAATCAATAGCCGTCCCGTGGTGGTGAAGAGGATGCCAGAACGTGTGAATGGTCGCACCGCCCGCGAGTTTCTGCGCGATGTTCAGCCATTTCTTTCTGCTGATCGCCCCCAGTTGGTATTCGATCTCTCGCAGGTAGCGCAACTCGATGCTGCAGGAGTAGAAATGCTGCTCCGCTGCATGTCAGAAGCACACAAGCGCGATGGCGATCTCAAGCTGGCGGCTCCCTCGCCGCAGGCATGCGTTGTGCTCGAGCTCACCCGTACGGAACGGCTTTTTGAGATCTACGAGACTTCCACAGATGCTGCGCGCAGTTTCAGTGGGTTCTTGCCCAATGCCATGCGTCAGCAGCTGTTGCACAGACGCCCACACGCTCCAGCAGCCTAAGCGCCAGGACGCCATTCATGTCACAACCCGACAGCGCCGTCACGTTCCCTGCAGCAGGCACCCCGGTCACAGTGGAGAAAAAATCGCACTCCCGGAGTGCCCGTTCTCTGGTGCTGGGCGGCAGTCTCGTCATGCTCATCAGCATGATGCTGGTGAACGGGTTCAATTTTGCTTACAACGTGTTCATGGCCCGCGTGCTTGGGCCTTCCGAATTCGGACACATCAATGCAGCAATCACCATATTGATGCTGGCTTCCTGTGCGAGCCTGACCTTTCAACTGGTGTGCGCCAAATTTGTTGCAAGAAATGAAGCTTCCGGCGCTAAATCGGCCATCGTTAAATCTTTACTCGGCAAGGCCTGGATTGCCAGCCTGGCGATTGCCGCAGTTCTGTTTCTGGGACAAAAACCCTTTGCGGCGTACCTGAATCTTCCCAGCCACTGGATGCTTGCTCTGTTGGCGATAGGCATCGCCGTGTACGCTCCGCTGGGTGTAAAGCGCGGAGCAATGCAGGGCCTTTGCGCATTCCCGCGTCTCGGTGGCAACTTTGTCGTTGAAGCATTTACCCGTTTCGTTGTGGGAGTAGCGCTCGTCGTGGCCGGATACGGCGCGCTGGGAGCCGTGGGCGCCATCTCGGCCGCTGTCCTCATGGCCTATTTCATTCCCCCCATGCCAAGGGAAGTCCGGACGGATCCTGTGGCGGGTGAACCCGCTTCCTTTGCGGAGGCGGTGCAGGCCATCGTCTTCTTTATCGGCCAGGTCATCATCAACAATATCGATATTCTTCTGGTCAAACATTTTTTTCCGGCCGAGCCCGCGGGAATTTACGCCGCAATTGCCCAGGTCGGGCGGCTTCTCTACTTCATCTGCTGGTTTGGAATTGTTAATGCAATGTTTCCGATTGCCGCATCACGCCAGGAGGAAAAAAGATCCGGAGCACTGGGTGTTCCGCTGCTTCTGGTGCTTGCAATCTCGCTGCTGTTCGTGGGCGGGACGGCGCTGTTCCCGAATTTCATCATGGGCCTGATCTTCGGTTCCAAGTTCATCCACATCGGGCCGCTGCTCGCCCTTTATGCCGCCGCTACCGCGCTCTACTCGCTTAGCGTGGTGCTGATCGCCTATGAAATGTCACGGCGGATCGCCAATACCGGCTGGCTGCAGCTTCTGGTCAGCGCGGCCCTCATTCTGGTGATCGGTTTCTTTCACCATGACCTGCATGAAGTCATCATCGTACGGATTGTTCTCATGGTCCTGATGCTGGGCCTGGTTTCATTCCCCTTCGTGCGGCGATTTCTGCGCGCGCCCGTGGAGGCGACGTGAAAAAACTTTGTCGCATTACCGAGGAGGAGGTCATCTCTGAATTCCTGAAGGCTGAGTTTTACCAGGTGGAATATGACCCTGATCGAACTCAGTTCGAAAGTATCGTGTACGATCCTGACCTCTCCGATCCTGAGGAAAACGCTCTGCGCCGGGCATTGCTCTTCCGCCGCCGGGGACACATGTGGCGTGAATTGCCGCCGGATACACAATGGTGGGAGATCGATTTCAGACCGGAAGAGTCCGAGCGCGTCAATGTCTTTCCGCGCGCACAATGGCGTGGCCTGGCTCGCGGCAACTTCAATTCACTGCATGTAGCCGCAGAGCTTCGCAGCCAGTGTTCCGGGCCGAATCCCAGCCCATTTGTGTTGAAAATTCAGGCTTTATGTTCGCTCATGCGGCAGGAAGGGCCGCGTTCCACGATCCTGCTGATCGGGGTGGATGAGAGCCGGCGCGTGACTCTGCTTGAGGGGAACCACCGCTTTGTCGCCGCGCTCCTGCTTCCACGCGAGTTGATGCTGAAGCGTCTCCGACTGGTATGTGGATTCTCGCCGCTCATGGAAAATTGCTGTTGGTACAAAACCAGCTTTTCCAGCCTGGCCCGCTATCTCAAAAACCGCATCAAATACATTCGAAACGAAGAAGCTGACGTGAGCCGCTGGGTCCTTTTGCCGGTTCGCGGGGCGAAGGCGCGGGCGCCAATTCCAGGCGCCGCAACAAGTTCGGCGAAAACTAAGTAGCCAAAAAAGATAGGTGACTTCCGGAGGGAAGTATGCAAATTCAAAGCACCCGATTCAAAATCATCAGCTCGGCGCTCGCACTGGCCCTGGTCGTGACTCCGGAGATGTTTGCTCAACAAACTGGCGCGCAACAAACCCCGACGCAACAGCAGCAGAATGGGCAGTCTCCGGCGACCACTCCTCAGAACACGACCGGAGCCGCTCAGTCAGCGCCAGCAGGCCAGAGCTCAAACCCGGGAAACAGCGTGAATCCGTCGCAACCTCCGTTACAGCCGGTGACCTCCTATCCCGGTCCGGAGGAATCGCAGCCGGAGTCGCAGCAGGCCAATACGCCTGCTCAAGACCAGAACGGACAGAATGTTCCCGAAGCTCCTCAGCCAAAACAGAAGCCCAGCCAACCGGCTGGAGCCGCGGCTGCGGAAAGGGTTCCCACATCCGGAGGGGCGGCAGCCAAACCGGCCGGCGCGGCCATTGCGCCTGCAAAACAGCACCAGACCCGCTCACTGCTCATAAAGATCGGCGCGATTGCGGCAGCCGGCGCGGCCTTCGGCACAATCTATGCCCTTAGCCGTGGCACTTCCTCCACGCCACCAAATGCGGCGGCCGGCACACCGAGATAAGGCATTGGGGAGAGAAATGAATCAGAAAATCACGAGGCGACCTCTGCTCATCAGCTTCTCTGGCGTCGATGGTTCCGGGAAATCCACCCAGATTGAAAACCTGCGTGCGGCGCTCCATTCCGCTGGTATGACTACTTCATTGCTGGCCTTTTGGGACAACGTGGTCGTGGGTGTGAAATACCGGGAAGGCTTCGTGCATAAGGTGTACAAGAGTGAACGGGGCATCGGTGCACCCGGCAAGCCCGTGAACCGGCGTGATAAGAACATGCGCGGCTGGCATCTCACATTCGCCCGCCACTTTCTTTACCTGCTGGATGCGCTCAATCTGCGCGGGGTGATTGCCCGCGAAAGGCGCAGGTCCGCAGCCGATGTAATTATCCTGGACCGCTATATTTTCGATGAGCTCTCAAACCTGAATCTCGCCAACCCGCTAAGCCGCCGCTTTGTAAAGTTTGTACAGGCGGTGGTGCCGCAACCGGACATTGCCTATCTCCTCGATGCTGATCCGGACGCCGCCTACGCTCGCAAGCCCGAATACCCGGTGGAATTCATGAAGAAGTGTCGCCGTGCCTATTTCGATCTGGCCACCTTGCTCGGTACCATGACTGTGATTCCGGCGCTCAGCCTGCCAGAGGCAAAGATTGCAGTTTTAAAGGCCGCAGAGCAGAAGCTCGCCATCCTCGGACAACCTGCGGACCTGGTATCTGGTACGGTATCGGCTGCATAAGGCTGCGAGGCCGGATAAAATCTTTTCTGGCAGGGGCGCGTTTGACCACAAGTTCCAGCGCGAGCTCATTCATCACTACCCGCCGCCGCGTCACCGTGCTGCTGTTTACCTTCACGGCCGGCTCTGTTGACGCGATTACTTACCTTCGGGCTCACGTATTTACAGCCAATATGACCGGCAACTCGGTCGTCCTGATGCTGAACATCGGGCAAGGCCGCGGCCTTGCTACTGCAAGCGGACTCATAGCACTCATTACATTCATTGCCGGAGTTCTGCTGGGGGCAGTCTTGGCCGGTGAGGCGGGCGACAAGGTGAAAACTTTCTCGGCAGTGCGCCGTGAGGTCGTTGTGGAGGCGGGATGCCTTCTTGTTTTTGCGATTGCCTGTCTGCACCCGCCCTCACCTTCCTTCCATCGCAGCGTAATTGTCGTGATTGCCAGCTCTGGCGTTGCCATGGGCATGCAAAGCGCGGCGGTAAGACGGTTGAGCATTCCTGGAGTGGCAACTACGTACATTACCGGCACCCTCACAAGCCTGTTTGCCGGTCTGGTGCACAATTGGTTTACACGCCAACAACGGGCCGCTTGGAAGACCTCAGGACAATCTGCCTCTCATGCCCCAAGCATGAGACACTCTGTGGGCCTCCAGGCGCAGGTCTATTTTTCTTACGCACTGGCTGCTCTTATGAGCGCGCTGCTGCATAACCATTGGCCATTTCTGACTGCCCTGCTTCCCCTGCTTGCCATTATGGGGATTGGCATTTATATGCTGTTTGCCAGGCCAGCCGCGCAAATCAGCGCCGTATCTCCAGGACGCGACATTCGCGCCTGAATTTTGCGCGGCGTGTCACCCCCTTCAACTTAGTGCTCAACGCGCAGAGCTCGCGCTATGGGTAGTTGCGCTCAGCACGCGACGCGATGCAGATATACTGTTTACCTCACGGGAGAGAGCCTATGTCGCTTGTGAACCATCAGTTCCGGCTGGCTGCGCGCCCTGCGGGCATGCCGAAGCGCTCAGACTGGCAGTACACGGAAGAGCCGGCGCGCCATCCCGGGCCCGGCGAAGTGCTGGTCAAAGTGCTTTATCTGTCGCTGGATCCCGCAATGCGCGGCTGGATGAATGAAGGCAAGTCTTATATCGAGCCGCTCAAGATCGGCGATGTGATGCGCGCCTTCGGCGCCGGACGTGTGATCGCCTCGAACAATCCCGCCTACGCCGTAGGCGATCATGTAACCGGTGTTTTTGGCGTGCAGGAATACGCGATCAGTGACGGCAAAGGGCTGAACAAAATTGATACTCGTGTGCTGCCGATTCCGGTTTACCTGAGCGCGCTCGGCATTACGGGGCTGACTGCATATTTCGGCCTTCTCGAAGTCGGCCAGGCCAAAGCAGGCGATACCGTGGTGGTTTCCGGCGCGGCCGGCGCCACCGGGATGGTGGTTGGCCAAATCGCGAAGATAAAAGGCTGCCGCGCCGTTGGAATTGCCGGAGGACCGGAGAAATGCGGCTATCTCACGAAGGAGCTTGGCTTCGATGCGGCGATTGATTACAAGAATGAGGACGTAAGCAAGGCGCTCCGCCAGCACTGCCCCAACGGGGTGAACGTTTATTTCGACAATGTGGGCGGCGATCTTCTCGACGTCGTTCTCGCCCAGCTTGCCCGCTTCGCCCGAGTGGTGATTTGCGGCGCCATCTCACAATACAACAGCACATCAGGCATTAAAGGTCCTTCCAACTATCTTTCGCTGTTGATCAATAGCGCTCGCATGGAAGGTTTCATTGTGTTCAATTACGCCTCACGTTACGGTGAGGCTGCCCGCGAGATGGCCGGCTGGATCGCGGCAGGAAAGCTCAAGTCGAAAGAGCATATTGTGGAAGGCTTTGATACATTTCCCGAAACGCTGCTCAAACTTTTCCACGGAGAGAACTTTGGCAAGCTGATGCTGAAGCTCTCCGAATAGACTTTTCGTTTTAATGCTTTGTTACTGAATAATCAAAAGCATGCTTCACACCGGCAGACATTTCCTTCAGATTCCCGGCCCAACGAATGTCCCTGACCGGGTGCTCCGTGCCATGGATCGTCCGGTTACCGACCATCGCGGGCCGGAGTTCGCGGAACTTGGCAAGGAGATCTTGGAAGGGCTGCGCAATATTTTTCAGACTTCGGGTCCGGTGGTGGTGTTTCCGTCTTCCGGTTCGGGCGCGTGGGAAGCCGCGATTGTGAACACGCTTAGCCCCGGCGACCGCGTCCTGATCTTTGAAACGGGACATTTTTCTTCGCTGTGGAAGCAGGTAGCGGAGAAGCATGGAATCCAAGTGGAGTATGTTCCGGGGAACTGGCGCCGAGGCGCAGATCCCGCAGAGGCTGAGGCTCGCCTTATTGCGGACAGAGAGCACACGATCAAAGCCGTGATGGTGGTCCACAATGAAACCTCCACCGGCGTGGTCAGCCGCATTCCCCAGATTCGCGCCGCCATCGACAGCGCTTTACATCCGGCGCTGCTGATGGTGGACACCATCTCCTCGCTTGCTTCCATCGATTATCGGCATGAGGAGTGGGGCGTGGACGTAACGGTCGGCGGCTCGCAAAAGGGGTTGATGCTCCCGCCCGGACTGAGTTTTAACGCGGTTTCTGAGAAGGCGCTGGCAGCGGCAAAGTTCGCGAAGCTGCACCGCTACTACTGGGACTGGCAGGAGATGCTCACTCCCAATCGGCAGGGCTTTTTTCCCTACACTCCTGCGACGAATCTTCTCTTTGGCTTGCGGGAGGCAATCACAATGCTGCGGGAGGAGGGCCTGCAGAATGTCTTCGCGCGACACGCGCGTCACGGCGAGGCCACACGCGCGGCGGTTCGTGCCTGGGGACTGGAAATTGTCTGCGAGGAGCCTGCCGAGTATTCGAATTCGTTGACAGCCGTTTTCATGCCTGAAGGGCACGATGGTGACCGCTTTCGCCAAGTGGTGCTCGAGAATTTTGATATGTCGCTTGGATCGGGCTTGTCCAAGCTTGCGCGCCGCGTCTTTCGCATCGGACACCTTGGACATTTCAACGATTTGATGCTGATGGGTACATTGAGTGGAGTCGAGATGGGACTGCGTCTCGCCGGAGTGCCGCATCAGGATGGCGGCGTGGCCGCGGCGATGAAGTCACTTGTCGCATCGAAAATCGCAGAGCCGGTCAGCGTAGAGAAATAACAAACCGTGCAAGAGACGTGGCACAGCAGACCCCATTCAAGTTAATCATTCTGATCAGCGTTCATCAACGGCAAGATTTTCGTCAACTCGAATTATGAATCCGCTCCCGCCCAGCTCACACGCCAAGCCGATTGATTCGTTTGCGCACGCCAATGAGCTTGAAGCCGAACTCAAGCGCCATGTCGAGGGTGAAGTGCGCTTCGACCGTGCCAGCCGGGCGATGTACTCGTCGGACGGCTCCAACTATCGCCAGATCCCGATCGGGTTGGTCGTTCCGCGCAGTGCCGACGATGTGATCGCAACGGTGGCGGCATGCGGCAAGTTTGGCGCGCCCGTGCTCCCCCGAGGCGGCGGAACGAGCCTTGCCGGACAGTGCTGCAACGTGGCCGTAGTGCTCGACTTTACCAAATACATGAACCAAGCGTTCGAGATTGACCCCGGGCAGAAGATCGCCCGCGTTCAGCCGGGGATGGTTCTGGATTCCCTGCAGGCGCACTTGCGGCCACACCAGCTCATCTTTGCTCCAGATCCCTCAACGCACAGCCGCTGCACCATCGGCGGGATGATCGGCAACAACTCCTGCGGCACGCACTCGTTGCTCGGTGGCAAGACCGTGGATAACGTCGAAGAACTGAAAATCCTGCTGTATGACGGCACGCAGCTCACGCTGGGCGCAAATACTTACGCAGAGATCGAAGCGGCTATCCGCGCTGGCGGGCGGCGGGGAGAGATCTATACACATCTGTTCAAGCTGCGCAATGACAACGCTGAGCGGATCAGGAATCGCTATCCGCAGATTCCGCGCCGGGTCTCCGGCTACAACCTGGACGAGTTGCTGCCTGAGAGAGGCTTTCACCTGGCCCGCGCGCTGGTTGGCACCGAAGGCACTTGCGCCGTGGTGCTGGAAGCGAAGCTCCGGCTGATTCACAGCCCGCAGCACCGCACGCTGGTGGCGCTTGGCTTCGCGGATGTCTTCATTGCAGCGGACCACGTCTTGCAGGTGCTTCCCTTCAAGCCCATTGGATTAGAAGGTCTGGAAGGCAGCATCGTTGACGGGCTTAAACGAGTAAAACATCCTGACGTCCACTTGCTCCCGGAGGGCAACGGCTTCCTGCTGGTTGAATTCGGAAGCGATGATGCAGGTGAATCGCAGAGCCTGGCGGAGAAACTTGTGGCTGCCATGCAGAACCTTCCTGGTTCTCCGAGTGCCCGCATTTACTCCAGCGCCGAGGCAAAGCTGGTCTGGCAGATTCGCGAGGCCGGCCCGCGTGCTGCTGCGTTCGCGCCAGGAGCGCCGCCGGAATGGGAAGGATGGGACGATGCCGCGGTGGCTCCGGAAAAACTCGGCGACTACCTGCGAAACATTCGCAAGCTGCTGAACGAGTACGACTACAAGGCTTCGTTTTATGGGCACTTCGGACACGGCTGCATTCACATGCGCGTGAGCTTTGATCTGCTGAGTGAACCGGGCATTCGCAATTACGGTGAATTTGTAGAGCGCGCGGCAGACCTGGTGGTGAGCTATGGCGGCTCCCTTTCCGGAGAGCACGGCGACGGGCAATCCCGCGCCGCGCTGCTGCCTAAAATGTTTGGCCCTGAACTGGTCGAGGCATTCCGCGAATTTAAGCGAATTTGGGATCCTGACAACAAGATGAATCCGGGCAAAGTCGTTGATCCGTATCTGCCAACGGAAAATCTACGGCTAGGCGCAGATTACAAACCGCTCCAGACTGAGACGCACTTCAAATATCCCGACGATAATGGATCGTTTACCAAAGCGCTGACTCTGCGGTGTGTGGGCATCGGAGCGTGCCGGAAGAAAGATGCGGGAACCATGTGCCCCAGCTACATGGCTACGCTCGAGGAAGAACACAGTACCCGGGGCCGCGCTCACATGTTGTTTGAGATGCTCCAGGGCGAGGTGGTACGTGGCGGCTGGAACGACGAGGGCGTGAAGCGCTCGTTGGACCTGTGCCTCTCCTGCAAGGCCTGCAAGGCGGAGTGCCCGTCCAACGTGGACATGGCAACGTACAAGACAGAGTTTTTAGCCCATTATTACCAGAACAAGCGCCGTCCGGTCCGGGCTTATGCTTTTGGATGGATCGACCGCTGGGCACGCCTGGCCTCCGCTGCTCCCGGCTTGGCGAACTGGATTATCAATGCGCCAGTTGTGAGTTCTGTCGCGCGAAAGACGCTGGGGATCGCAATACAGCGCCGGTTGCCAGCACTGGCGCGGCAAACCTTGCAACGGTGGGCAAACGAGAATGGAGTGTCCGCGCCGGACGACAGCAATCTGACTTCAAAAACTGCGGGCGGGAAGCATTCCGTGATCCTGTGGCCAGACACCTTCAACAACTATTTCCATCCTGAGACAGCCCAGGCTGCGGCAGCAGTCCTGCGAGATGCGGGATTCGAAGTTCTGGTCCCGCGCCGGCACCTCTGTTGCGGCCGCCCGCTCTACGACTTCGGCATGCTGGAGCGGGCAAAAGATTATCTGGCGAACGTAATGGCTGAGCTCGGTCCTGCCATCGATGTGGGCATTCCCATGGTGGTACTGGAGCCGAGCTGCGCTTCTGTGTTTCGCGATGAGCTCCGCGGGCTCTTTCCAGATGACGAACGGGCTGCGCGCTTGCGCAGCCAGACCTTTCTGCTGTCGGAATTTATTGAACGCTACGCTCCTGCCTACTCACCTCCGCGCCTTGAGAAAAACATCCTGCTACACGGCCATTGCCATCAAAAAGCGCTGATGAAAATGGGACACGCGGAAGCGCTGTTGTGTAAGACAGGCGCTAGCGTCCAGCTCCTCGATTCCGGCTGCTGCGGAATGGCGGGGCCGTTTGGCTTTGAGCAGGAGAAGTACCAGGTTTCACAAACCATCGGGGAACGTGTGCTGCTGCCGGCCGTAAGGCGGGCCGCACCAGACACTCTGATCGTCACAGACGGCTTCAGTTGCCGCGAACAGATTTTTCAGGCCACAAGGCGGCGTGCGTTGCACCTGGCCGAAGTTCTTCAGCTCGCATTGCAGTCAAGGGCAAAGCCTAGTTGATGCTTGCCGCGGCAGCCAGCATTTCTGCCGCGCGGGCGCGTACACGTATGTCTTCAGTAAAGTTGGTCCAGCGCACCGTGCCGCTTGAATCCACAAGGAATTCCGCCGGGCGGGAAATATCCGAGCCTTCCGGTCCTCCTCGTGTGTGCAGCAGTTGGTAGCGGCGAATCACGCTAGCATCGGGATCGGACAGCAAAGTAAAGCTGTATCCGGCCTTTTGCGCCAGATGGCGTGAGACCTCCGGCGCGTCCACACTGATCGCCACCGGCCGAACGCCGGCGCGCTGGAAATCCGCGAGCTGCTTTTCTATGCCTCGTAACTCGAGGTTGCAGAACGGTCACCAGTAACCGCGATAAAAGACCAGCAGTACGGCTTTGGGACGCGATCCGGTTTGCGATTCAGTCGGAGGTTCGGCCAGCAATTGCGCCAGAGAAATGTTTCTTCCACTCGTGTCTTTGAGCTCAAAGTCGGGCGCTTTCTGGCCAACACGGGGAGCGGCATTGGCTCGAGGTATCTGTCGTGCGCCATAAAACGCCAAACAGGAAAACACGAGCAGCAGAGAAGAGACTGCCGTAAAGACCCAGCCCATGGCCTTGCCTCGATATCTGTGCGGCTTGCGGATAGCAACTCGCAAGCCGAGGATCACCAGCACGACGGCCAGGATGCTCAATAGCAGATCCAGCCAGGGCAGCGCGCCTTGGCCGGGGAACTGGGCAACGAAAGGCAGTACACCCAGCACGAAAGCGAGGACAAGAACGAGCGCCCCTGTCCAGAGAAACCAGTTTCTTTGCCGCATGCTTTTGCTACTTTCCATGGTGCTGCATATTATCCATTCAAAATCTGCAGATCACGGCACTGTGATCCGCGCCTTGGTGGTACCGAGCAGGTTGGTGGTGCGGTCAATCACCGTCAGCCGCAACGTGTACGTTCCCGGCTTCAATTCAATTTCCTGTTTGCAGGGAAAGTACTGCTTCATTAACTGCTGGTACACTTCCGGCTTCAGCCCGGCGATCTGGGTGGCGCCCTTTGCCATGATGGGCTTCTCTTTATTTCTTCCATAAGCCCATAGCACACAGGCGACCCTGGCGTGCTCCAGCCCGTCTTCCCTATGCTCAAAAGAGATGGTGTGCGGATCGATGGCAAAGTTCACCACCACCTTTTTGTTCTTGCCGGACGGCGGCAGCACACCGGCCTGAAACCGCACAGACGTATACGCAGGAGTATCGAACTCCATCGCGCGGCTGATGGTCTCGGCCAGCTTGTCCGTTTCGTCTTTGTTCACTTTTTCAGGATCGACCGCGTAATACCCGAGTCGGTAACGCAACTTCACGCCGGGGCGGTCAGCCTTGATCTGGATGGCGCGGAACTCGCCATCCCATTTCCGGTTATCGGGATAGTACTCGAGCGTGTAGTACGTCGATCCGTCATCAATGCTCGTCCGCATACTGAGAGCAAGATCGTTGCGGTTGATGAACGCCTCTCCGCCGGTCCAGGCAGCCATGTCCTTCATCGTGTTCTGGGCCGTCATGTGACTGTCACGGCCGAGCGCTCCCGCATCCACCGGATACACCGCCACCTGCGCATCCATCAGCGCGTCTGAGACCCTTTTTACCAAGTCTGCGTGAGTCTTGAACGGCATAGACTTTTGAAGGTTGTCGAAAGTAGGATTGCCATCGATGTTCCTGCTGTTTTTCAGGCTTGTCTCTGGGAACAGACTGAGCGGGAAACTCTCTGACAGCCAGATCAAATTCTTCCTTCCCGGATAGCCTTTCAGAATCTTGGCCAGCGCGTTCAACTGGTTCAGCGTAGTCTCAATACCGCGTTCGGTGGTGTGGAAGTTTCCTGCGTTGCTGAAGACTGAAGCTCGCGATTCGATGCTGTCGGTCAAAGATCTCTGAGCCGGAGGGGTGTAACTGGCAATGGACGCTTTCAGCTCGGCGGCATTCGTGCTGAAGTCGTGCAGCAACCTGAGCTGCGACTCAAGCGCAAAGATCGCCAGCGGCTGATTGAGCTCCGAGCTGCTGAGGAACTTCACCAGTTGATCTTTTGCGTACGCGTGTTCGGTGAAATCGCCGTTCACCGTGTCAAACAGGACCACGTTCATGCTGCCGGCCTGGAACTGCGGCGCATTGCTCACAACGTGTGGCGGCAGTTGTTGTGCCGCGACCGTCCGCATCTGCGCGGGATGATGAAACGCAAAATTGCTGATCATAGCAAAGCATTTCATTTGCAGTTCAAAATTTGCTTTCGATCCGGGCTGCCACACCCCGAAAGCCGCCGTTCATCATTTTTGCGGTGGGT
This sequence comes from Candidatus Acidiferrales bacterium, assembly GCA_035553195.1. GTDB lineage: Bacteria > Acidobacteriota > Terriglobia > Terriglobales > Acidobacteriaceae > Angelobacter. The sequence continues at coordinate 50 of DATNDP010000300.1, read as the reverse complement.
CTAAAGTAGATGCAAACTTCACCAGCGCTTGATTGTAAACCCGCGTCACA
>DATNDP010000299.1:0-25664 GCA_035553195.1 Candidatus Acidiferrales bacterium | reverse complement strand
CATATCGCAAACGCACAGCGCCGTCAGGGTATTTCCTGGCCGAGAGCAAGCGCAACTCGATATCGCGATGGCGTGGCGCGATGAGCGGTATGCCCTCGCCGATCAGAGTGGGAATAATGTGAATGTCGAATTCATCGATTTCGCCGGCATCGAGAAAGGAAGCGATCAGCTCCCCGCCGCCCATCATCCAGATATTTTTTCCAGGCGTCGCGCGCAGGCGGCGAGCAAAGGTTTTCACTGGCTCGGATACGAACTCAACGCCGGAGACGGCTTTCTTCGGAGGTTTGTGCGAGAAGACATAATTCGCGAGCTTTGTATCAAACACGCTGCCCTTCATACCGGTCTTCTTCTGGTAAGCAATACCCCAGTCGTAAGTCTTGCGTCCCATGAGGATCGTATCAATGCTGCGATAGAAGGCGCGCATCCCGTTATCGGCAGTACGCGGACGGCGGTTCAGCCATTCCACATCACCATCGGGGCGGGCGATGTAACCATCGGCGCTGGTTGCGATATACACGATGATCTTTCGCGCTCGTTTCATCTCGACCTCAAGTATGGGGTCCACCATCGTGCTCGCCCGGCTTTCGGACGAATACATGCCAGGTGACGGCGTCCCAGGCGTTGTGAATGCCGGTGAACAGCAGCAAAAGCGCGGCCGCGGCGACGGCGAACAGAGCCTCGCTCAGGTGGGTGGAAGAGAAAACCGCGGATATGGCCAGAATCGCGTATGCCGCAAGCGGCAATAGAGCATGAAAAAGCCAGTCCTCGAACTCGGGTTTGTACGCGGTCTGCAGACGCATGCGTCGAATCACAAAAGCGGCATAGATCACTCCGATGGCGCCCATCACTCCCCAGAGAACTGCCGCCGGCGAGATGCGGGGCCACGGTGCGCTCAGAATACCGGCCAGAAGCAGCACGGCTCCAAAGTGCATGATGGTTGGCGTGGCAAAGGCCTGGCCGGCTCGCGCGCCATCACGTCCCAAAGGCAAGTCGGCAATCAGGGTCATGACGACGAACTGCAAGCCAATCAGAGCGCCCGCGGAGGAACCGACGATCACATAAAAGTTTTCCCATCCGGAGAGCGCAGTCATGTGAGCTCGTTCTCCTCAAGCACCTTGAGGATCGCGCCGATTGTATTCCAGTTTCGGATTGCGCCCGGCGTGCTCATGAGCTTATCAAGCTCGCCGAAGCAGCGGATGGTCTTCATCTCGCGCCGATAAACGCCGAAGAGAAACCGACCGTGTGCTGAGAGCACTTTGAGCACCCACCGGCCCTCTTCAGGAATACGAATCGGCATAGGTGGAAAAGCATGCGGCGCTCTTGGCAGCACGCTTACGAAATGGACGACATCGTGCCGGGACGGCTCGCTGCCAAAGGGGTGATTCGATGCCGCTGCGATCAGTTCCTCTCCCGTGCAGACCATCACGTGAGCGTCAAAGGGCAAGCGCCGGAGCAGTTCAGAACGGAAACGTTTCTGGCTGACTCGCTTCGGGACCACAAACGTTCCCGCCGCGCCAACGTTGATTACGCCGTACTCCTTCAACTGATTGGCGACAATACTGGGACGAAAAGTCCTGTGCCCGCCCACGTTCACGCCCTTGAGGAAGGTCACGAGCGCCATCGGGTGATTATAGAGAATCAGCGGTGGTATTGTTCGTCGGTTACTTTTTCCATCCAGTCCACCACTTTCCCATCCTTCTTCTCCTGGATTGCAATGTGGCTCATGGCAGTGCTGGGCGCGGCGCCGTGCCAGTGCTTCTCACCGGGCGAGAACCAGACCACATCGCCGGGACGTATTTCTTCAATCGGGCCGCCCCAACGCTGCGCCCATCCGCAGCCTGCGGTCACGATGAGAGTCTGCCCCAGCGGATGCGTATGCCACGCCGTGCGGGCGCCGGGCTCAAAGGTTACGCTGGCGCTCTGCACCATCGCAGGTTCAGGCGCCTGGAAAAGTGGATCGATGCGCACGGTTCCGGTAAACCAGTCAGAGGAACCTTGATTTGAAGGTTGTGAGCCGGCTCGTTTGATTTCCATCTTATGAACTCCTGCAGTTGAGCTGCGTTTTTCCAGGTTGGGAATCGAGCGTAGACAACTGCTCGGCCAGCCTGAACAGATGTGATGAGTAAAAGCAGAGTTTGCTCTGGAAACAGCGGTTCGCGATTTGCGCCGCTTCGTGTCGAAGCTTTATCTTTGCCTGTTCATGGCTAGCGACTCATCAGTTCCCCAAGGCAATGCTCCGGGACATCCCGGTATCCCGCCCACATGGTCCAGTAGTTCCAAGGATGGCGTCGGCTGCGCGTATGCCACGTCCAGCCGGGTGTGGTTCACGCTGGCGCAGGGCATCATCACGGAGATCTACTACCCCACAATCGACCGGCCACAGGTCCGCGATGCGCAGTTCCTGATCACTGACGGAGCAACGTTCTTTCATGAAGAGAAGCGCGACCTCAGGGGCGAGGTGGAGCGTATTGAGTCCGAATCGCTCGGCTATCACGTGATCAGCGACGATCCCAAAGGGCGCTACCGGCTGGTGAAGGAAGTCATCTCCGATCCGCACTCCGCATGCGTGCTGGTTCGTGTGCGGCTGCTGCCGGCCAAGGGATGGGAAGGGAAGCTGCGTCTTTATTTTTTGCTGGCGCCTCATCTCGACGTCGGCGGCTGGAACAACACGGCACGGAAGGTTGATCTCTCCGGTCGGACGATTCTGATGGCGTCAAAGAACAGCACTTATCTGGCGGTGGATGCAAACTGCGGCTTTGCGCGCTCGTCCTGCGGATTTGTCGGCTTCAGTGACGGCTGGCAGGACCTGCACGATAACTACAGGCTCGATTGGGAATATGACCAGGCGGAAAACGGCAATGTGGCCATCGTCGGCGAAATCGACCTCAATCAAGCAAACGAGTTTACCGTGGCTATGGCCTTCGGCGACAGCCTGCATGCGGCGACGGTAGTCCTCAGGCAGTCGCTGGCCGTGCCTTTCGAGCAGCACAGAAGCAAGTTCATCGACCAGTGGCAGCGTGCCTGCGACAACTTTGAGCGGCTGGCAAAGGCCAGCGGCGATGGTGGCCATCTTTACCGAACCAGCCGCATTGTCCTGCTCTCGCACGAGGACAAGACCTTCGCCGGCGCGTTCATCGCCTCGGCCACCATTCCATGGGGCAACGTGATGGGCGACGATGACCTGGGCGGCTATCACTTGGTATGGGTGCGCGACATGGTGAATACCGCCACAGGGCTGCATGCCTCCGGTGACAAGATCACTCCCATGCGCGCGCTGGTTTATCTGGCCTGTTCACAGCAGCCTGACGGTGGCTTCCCGCAGAATTTCTGGATTGATGGCACGCCGTACTGGAAAGGCATTCAGCTTGACGAGGTGGCGTTCCCCATCATGCTGGCGTGGCGCTTGTGGAAGGCGGACGTGCTGGAGCAATTCGACCCCTATCCCATGGTGCGGGCCGCAGTGCGCTATCTGATCGGGCACGGGCCCATCACGCAGCAGGAGCGATGGGAAGAGTGCAGCGGATATTCACCCTCCACCATAGCGGCTTCCATTGCGGCACTGATCTGCGCGGCCGATTATGCGCGCTCGCGCGGCGAGACTGCGCTGGCGCAGTTCATTGAAGAGCACGCCGACTTTGTGGAGTCGCACGTGGAGCGCTGGACGGTGACCACGCAGGGCACACTGGTTCCAGGGATTCCCCGCCATTACATCCGCATTTTGCCCATTGATGTTCATGATCAGTGTCCGCTTGAAAATCCGAATATCGGCAGCATCATTCTGGCCAACCGTCCTCCGGGCGAGCGTTACCAATTCGCGGCAAAAGAGATCGTCGACGCGGGCTTTCTCGAGCTGGTGCGCTATGGCATTCGCCCGGCGGGATCGGCCCTGATGGAAGATTCGCTGCGCGTGATTGACGCGTTACTGAAGGTGGAAACGCCATTCGGTCCGGCGTGGCGGCGCTACAACCACGATGGTTACGGCCCCCATGCGGATGGAAAGGCCTACCAGGGCTGGGGCGTCGGGCGGGCGTGGCCGCTGCTGACCGGGGAGCGCGCTCATTACGAGCTGGCGGCCGGGCGCGATGTGCGTCCGCTAATCGCAGCCATAGAAAACTTTGCCACGCGCTCCGGCATGCTGCCGGAACAGGTGTGGGACCAGCCTGATCTGCCGGAAGCTGGAATGTATCTGGGCAAGCCGGCAGGATCCGCAACGCCGCTCATGTGGGCACATGCGGAATATATCAAGCTGCTGCGCTCGGTGCGCGATGAGGCTATTTTTGACCTGATTCCGGTGGTGGCGGAGCGCTACCTTGCGCAGCGGGGCCGCAAAGATCTGGAAGTGTGGAAGCCCACCCGCCAGGTGCGGGGCATCGCTGCCGGTTCCACGCTGCGCGTGTTGCACACGGGCGCATTTCGCCTGCGCTGGTCAGGAGAAGACGGACAGTTCCGCGAGGCACAGTCAGTCGCCAGCGGACTCGGGCTGGGTTATGTGGATCTGAAAACGCAGCCCGGACAAGTGGCGCCTCTACGCTTCGCCTTCACCGCTTCTGATACTGAAGCGCCGCAGGACACCATCTTCGAGGTGCAGGTCACTGCGACTCAGATGTCGCAATAAGCCAGTTGGGCGACACCGGAACCTGGAAAGGCGAGCCTTTCACCGGGCTCAGAGCGCCATTGGTAGCGATGGAGAATGCGGCGATATCGTTGGTTATCTGATCGCCAACGTAAACAGAACTGCCGGTCGCCAGCACAAACCCGGGACCATTGCCGGGCGAGGTGAATGGCGAACCGGGAACAGGCGTCAGCGCGCCGGAACTGCCGATGGAATAAGCGGAGATCGTGTTGTCACCCGGATTGACGGCATAGAGGAACGAGCCCTGCGGAGCAATGGAAAGGGCCACCGTGCCAGCGCCTGCCGCAAAAGGCGAGCCGGAAATCGGCGCCAGCGTCCCGTCACTGTTGATGGAAAAGCCCAGCACGGCGTTGCTGGCGGGATCGGCCGCGTAGAGAAAACTTCCGCTGGGATGCACGGCGATGAATGATGGGCTTGTTCCGGCGGCGCCTACGGGAAGCGGATCCGTTATCGGAGTGAGACTGCCATCCGAACCGACAGAAAAAGCTGAAATAGTGCCTTGCGTGGTGTTGGCCGTGTAAAGAAAGTTTCCTGCCGGAGTGATGGTGATGGATTGCGGATTCTGTGGCGTAGGCGAAGCTTGTGGTCCGGGTACGCTGAAGGGCGAACCGGGGACGGCGCCGAGGTTCCCGTTTGTCGGATCGATGAGATAGGCAGAGATATCGCTTGAATCCCGGTTCGCGACATACAGACGCGGCGCATTGGGAGCAATCACCATGGCGATGGGCGTAGTGCCTGCGTCGAAGATATTCGGCGGCGTGAGGGGCGGCAGGGCGCTGTTCGTAGGCGGAATGGTGAGCTCGCCGTTACCGGTGTTGATGTCCAGAAGCGTGATATTCGCGCCGGCGGAGTTGGCAATATAAAAGAAGTCGCCGGGGGGATGGATGGCCAGGGAGGCGGGGCGCGACCCTGTGGTGAAGTTCTCTGTGCCCAGCGCGGTCAATGAACCATCATGGTTGATGCGGAACCCAAAGACCTCATTTGTGCCCTGGCCTGTGACGTAAAAGAAGTTCCTGCCTCCTTTAATACATCCGGTCAATCCCAATACAGCCAGGCATAAGGCCGCAAAAATCCTTGCCTTCATTCAAATCTCCTCGCATTGCAGCGGGTAAAAAAGATTGTGGACAGGATACATGAAACCGCCGATTCGATGATACGGCGCGCCTGCCTCAACTTAGGAACGCGGGACTGGAGGAGAACTTGCGTGTATGGAGTCAGTTGCGCCTGCGCGTCTGCTTTGGCTGCTTGCTAACGGCTAAAGGCTAATGGCCGACTCTTGACCTGTGTTCCGTCTGAGCAGTTACACTGAATAACATGAACATCCTGGTCATTGGTTCCGTTCTCGCCCTCGGTGTCACCGTGGTCACGTCTCCTCGTTCCACTGCACAAACTGCGGAGTTTGGTCCCAGCAATCCGTTTTATGCGCCAAGCACGCTGCCGTTTCACGCGCCTCCGTTCGACAAGATCAAGGACGAGGATTATCAGCCCGCCATCGAGGCTGGCATGGCAGAACAGCGGAAGGAAATGAACGCCATCGCCAATAATCCGGCCGCGCCCACGTTCGACAACACGATTGTCGCCATGGAGAAAACCGGACAACTTCTGCAGAGAGTTGGCGAAGCCTTCTTCGCGGTGGTCAGCGCCAACACCAATCCGACCTTGCAGAAGGTCCGGCAGCTTGAGGCCCCCAAACTGGCGGCCCACCAGGACGCGATCTACCTGGACGCGAAGCTGTTCAAGCGGGTGGAGGCGATTTACAAGCAGCGCGATTCGCTGAACCTCACGCCCGAACAGTTGCGGCTGGTGGAGCACGACTATAAGGAGTTCGTGCACGCGGGAGCCAATCTGAGCGATGCGGAAAAAACGGAACTGAAGAAGGTCAATGAGGAACTCGCCAGCCTGTCGCAGACATTCGTCGCCAAGTTGCTCGCCGCGACCAAAGAGGGCGCTTACGTTACCACAGACAAAGCAGCGCTGGCCGGCCTGAGCGACGCAGAAATTAAAGCTGCGCAAGAGGCGGCCAAAACTCGCAAGGTGGAGGGATATGTTCTACCGCTGCAGAACACCACGCAGCAGCCGGAGTTGAAGTCGTTGAGCAACCGCTCCACGCGCCAGGCGATTTTTGAAAACTCCTGGAACCGGGCAGAGCGCGGTGACGCGAACGACACGCGCGAGACCATCGCCAAGATGGCGCAGTTGCGCGCGCAAAAAGCAAAGCTGCTGGGATATCCGAACTTTGCCGCCTGGAAGCTGACTGACCAGATGGCCAAGACGCCGGAAGCGGCGCTGAACTTCATGGACAAGCTCGGGCCTGCAGCCGCAGCGCGGGACGCGTCCGAAGCGAAAGATATTCAGGCCTTGATTGACAAGCAGAACGGCGGCTTCCAACTCCAGCCCTGGGATTGGGACTTCTACTCCGAACAGGTGCGCAAGGCGAAATACGATCTGAATGAGGACGACGTCAAACCGTATTTCGAGCTGAACAATGTGCTGCAGAATGGCGTCTTCTATGCCGCGCATCAGCTCTACGGGCTCACATTCAAGGAGCGGAAGGATCTCCCCGTGTACGCTCCCGGCATGCGCGTGTTTGAAGTGTTCAATGCCGACGGCAGTTCTCTCGCGTTGTTCTACTGTGATTACTTCAAGCGCGATAACAAGCAGGGCGGGGCGTGGATGACGAATTACGTGGAGCAGTCGAAGTTGCTGAACACCAAGCCGGTGGTGGCGAATGTCGCCAACTTTGATCCGCCGGCGCCGGGCGAGCCCGCTTTGCTCACGTCAGACAACGTGACCACCATGTTCCACGAGTTTGGTCACGCGCTGCACGGCATGTTCTCAAACACCGAATATCCAAGCCTTTCGGGAACCTCAACCGCGCGCGACTTTGTGGAGTTCCCTTCGCAATTCAACGAACACTGGATGCTCTACCCATCCGTGTTTGAGCATTTCGCCAGGCACTACAAAACGGGCGCACCCATGCCGAAAGAACTGGTGGAGAAAATCCGCAAGGCGAAGACGTTCAATGCCGGATACGAGATGACGGAACTCGTCGCCGCTGCCGAGCTTGATATGAAGTGGCACACGCTGCCGGCGAGCGCCGGCATGCAGGAGCCTGACAAGTTTGAGAAGGATGCCCTGGAGCAGATGCACCTGTGGATCAGCTACACACCGCCGCGCTACCGCTCCAGCTATTTCGCGCACATCTGGGGCAGCGGATACGCGGCGGGATATTACGCCTACCTATGGACCCAGATGCTGGCGGACGATGCTAATCAGTGGTTTGAAGAGCACGGCGGATTGACGCGCGCCAACGGCGACCGCTTCCGCAAGATGGTGCTATCCCGGGGCAACACCGAAGACCTGGAAAAGATGTATGAGGCATGGCGAGGCAAGAAGCCCAGCGTAGAACCCATGCTGAAGTATCGCGGGCTCGCAGCAGACAGCATCGCGAAACAGAAGTAGTGCTAATGGCTACGTGCTATTTGCTCCCCTACGGCTTCCCGAAATGTGTGACTACCATCAACGGGATCGCGGCAGCGGCGGCAAGCGTGATGAGCACCAGGAAGACGGTCCCGATCACCGTATCAAACCTACTGTTGACGTGTTTGCCCATCACGTTCCGGTCGGCGGCGACGCGCAGGATGGGATAGTAGGTGAGCGGCATGATCACCATGCCGAAGATGATGGATACGTTGACAAGTTGAAGCGGACGCAGTCCGGTGAAAGCGATCAGGAGCGCCAGCGCAAGCATGACCAGCCAGCTCAATGTGTAGATTGGCACTTCGCGGGCGCGACGGCTCTTGCCCCACTCGAAGTTAAAAAACTGGCAGAGGTTGTAAGCGCCGGAAAGCGCGGTTTCCACGGCCGCCCCGGCGATGCAGGCGAGCGTTCCCAGCAGTGAAAGTAAAAGCGCCTTCTGCGCGAAAGGAAACGCTCCGGCAAAAATGGCGGTGCTGAGCAGGTCAGGGAAGATGTGCCTGGGCAGGAAGATGATTGCGCCCAGCACCAGCAGTCCCGCGGTAAGCAATGAGCCCAGGATGGAACCTAACGAGGCGACCATGAAGTTCTCTCCCAGGTCGCGCGGCGTCCAGTCTTCTTCGATGGCGCCGGACGAGTAGAAATGGACTTCGTATTCCATGAGCATGGCACTGAAGATTCCCACGGCAAAATACCAGTAGAGTGCGGGTCGGCCGGCTGAGCTCGCCTTCGGCAGGAGTCCCTGGGCAAAGCCGCGCCAGTCAGGATGCAGCGCCACTGCGGACACGGCAAAGACGATCATGAGCAGGCCGGAAAGTCCGAAGGTGCGCTCAATCCACTCGAATTGCAGCAGCAGAAGCAGCGCGGCAAGCGCGAAAGCGCCGCCGGCGAGGAGAGCTTTTTCCGGCCATCCGGTGAGCAGGTGCAGGATGATGGCGATGCCGCCGAGCTCAGCGGCGCAGGTGATCAGGTTCAAAAGGTTCGAGGCGATGAGCGTAACGAGCCCGAGCCGAAATCCGAGGCGCGAGCGCACAACCGCGAAGACGGGCTCTTTCGCCACCACGGCGACCCGCCCGCACATTTCCATGTAAACGATGATGGCCACGCTGCCGAGTACAATCGTCCACAGCAGACCGTAAGCGAACAGCGCGCCCGCCTGCGTGGTGAAGACGATCTGCCCCAGATCAACAAAGCCTCCCAGCGCGGTCATGATCCCCAGGGTGATGCCGAGAAGCTTTTTCATAGCGAGGCTTTGATCTGCTGGAGAGTTTGCCGTATGCCGCCCAAGTTTCGTGTGGAATCCGCGGCGGACGGGGAGCGCGCGAGCTGATAACGCATGGTGGCGAGTTGGTAGGCGAGCGCATCGATTGCTTTTTGCGTCGCAGAGAACTGTTGCGCGATGGAGCCGACCGGGGTGGACGAGTGCAACTCTTTCGCGGATTGGCGCGCGGTCTGGGCAAGATACGCGAGATGGCCTTCAGTGAAGTTGGATGTAGCGCGCTGCTGTCCGACGTAGTTGATGAAAGTTTCGGTTTCCGAAGCGAGCGAGATGGCAGCCGTGAGGTCAGAGCGAAGATCGTCCGGGCTGACGATTTTCTGGCGCGAGCATCCGCACAGCAATATGGCGATTGCGACTGTGGCTAGAAGCCTGAGCATCCTAGAGCAGATGCCGAAGAGGTGAGAAGCTGTTGTAAGAGAGCAGGCGTTTGTGGAATGAAAGATGGACGTAATGGTGAGCTGGGCCCGCCGATAGATTTGTACAGAAAACAGTTACACGTATAACATTGTATGCGATGGCTGTATCCCCCAAGTTGCCCTCCAGCGCTTGGCTGCTGTTGGTGTTCAATCTACCCAGCAAGAATCCAAGTGCGCGGGTGCAGATCTGGCGCAAGCTGAAGAAGTTGGGGGCGCTGCCACTGCGCACCTCCGGTTACCTCTTACCCAACACGCCCACGAACCAGGAACGATTTGAATGGCTTGCGGCAATTATCCGCAAGAACAAGGGTGAGGCATCGGTTGCCCAGGTCACCTCGTTCAATGGGCTATCTCAGGACACCATTACTCAATTGTTCCTGGAGGCGCGCAACAAGGATTACCAACAGCTTATGCATGTGCTGGGAAGGCACCGAGCACATAAGCCGGGGCAACTTGCGGCTTTGCGGCGCAGGCTGATGGAAATTGCTGCCGTGGATTTCTTTGAGAGCCCCTTGCGCAAACGCCTGGCGGATATGCTGGATGCCGCGGACCACGGGCGTGCCACATCATCGCGGAAAGGCGTGACCAAGCGGGAGTTCCTGAACCGGTCGTGGGTGACGCGGCCAAGGCCGGGGATCGATCGTGTCTCGTCCGCATGGTTGATACAGCGCTTTATCGATCCGAATGCGCGATTCGTTTTTGCTCCCGATCCTCGACAGGTCCCGGGCGCTATACCGTTCGACATGTTCACGGCAGACGGGTTCGGTCATCGTGGAGACGACTGCACGTTTGAGACACTCAGACATGAGTTCTCAATCAAGGACCGTAAAGTGCGCGAGATTGCACAAATCATCCACGACGCCGACCTGGACGATGAGAAGTTCGGGCGGCAGGAGGGCGTCGGTCTGGATCGGGTGCTGAATGGATGGGCACGGCAACAGACTTCGGATGACGAACTTTTGCGTCGAGGCATTGAACTGATCGAGGGTCTGTACTGGGCCTTGTAGAAGGCGCGCAGTGGAATGCGTCACCAGCTCCGGAGCGCAAAGCTTCTGTGAAGTCGCGTTTTTTGCTCGAATATGCTCGCAACGTTCTGGCGATGCGAGATGCAGAATGAGAAAGGACGGCAGCAATGAAACCGAGGCTAAAGTATTTGGTAATTTACTTTCTGATAAGCGGGCTCACTCTGTGGTGCCAGGGCTCAAGCGCAAAAATGCGCGCGCAATCAACTCGCCATAAGAGCGCTTCTGCGGATTGGAAGGCCGTTGATGAAGCCATGGGACGTTCGGGACAGGACCAGCCAGATGGCGCTCGCAAGTACGGAATGCCCCGCAAAGACCTGAATGTGACGGTGAATGGATCGCAAGTGAAACCCGGGCTCGCGCTGGGATCCTGGGCGGCATTCAACCATCCGGGGCAGAACGCAATGGTTATGGGCGATCTTGTCCTCACTGAGGATGAAGTTGCGCCGGTGATGCAGAAGTTGCACGCGGAGGGACTCGAGGTTACGGCGCTGCACAACCATCTACTGCATGAGACACCGCGCGTTATGTACATGCACATCCACGGAAAAGGTGATGCTGCGACGCTGGCCAAAGCAGTGCATGATGCGTTGGCCGAAACAAAAACACCCGGCCCGGAGCCCACAGCGCAGTCCAGCCAGCAGCAGACGGACATCGGTATCAACATCCAACAGATCGAGCAGGCGCTCGGTCACAAGGGCAAAGTAAATAACGGCATCTTCCAGGTGAGCGTGCCGCGCGCAGAGCACGTTATGGAGGGCGGCATGAGGGTGCCAGGCTCAATGGGGCTGGCTACTGGTCTTAATTTCCAACCCACTGGTGATGGCAAGGCAGCCATCGCGGGCGACTTTGTACTGCTTGGAAAGGAAGTGAACCCGGTGATGAAGGCGTTGCAGGAAAACAACATCATGGTGACAGCCGTGCACAGCCACATGCTGGAGGAACAGCCACGGCTCTTTTTCATGCACTTCTGGGCCAATGATGATGCCGTAAAGCTTGCCAAAGGACTGCGGGCTGCGCTCGATAAGACCAACTCGCAAAAAGGCAAGTAGCCGAAACCCGGCGGCAATCCCCGGATTGCCGTCAGCTTCCGGGCGGGTTCACCCGTGCGTTGGAGAATAAAACAAATGAGGAGTTACAAGCGCCCAAGTGTCGTGGTCGTCCTGGCTGGCCTTACAGTCCTGTTGGCTGTGAGGAATAACGATAAAGGTCCGAGCTTGTGGCAGCGATTCACAGGGGGTGCCGCCCCGGCTGCATCTTTTGCGCCAGGGACCGACTCCCTGCTCCGGCAAGTCGCATCCATCGATTTGCCCGGTCCAAAGGGAGAACGCTTCGACTATCTGACCATTGATCCCTCACGGCACCTGCTCTTCTCGACCCACCTGGGCGCTGGGTTGCTTTACGCGATTGATCTGGGGACAAACAAAGCCATAAAGACATTTGAGAATTTGCCCGGTATTGAAGGCGTGGAAATCGCACCGGACTTAAACAAGGCCTATACCTCGAATTGGAAAGAAAACACGATCGGCGTGATTGACCTTGAGCAAATGAAGCTCATCAAGAAGCTTCCCACTGAATCCAAGCCGGACGGAATCGCCTATGCAGCTCCCTTTCACAAAATCTACGTTTCAGACGAGCGCGCCCGCGCTGAAGCGGTGGTGGATGCCAGCAAGGACCGGGTCATCACAACCGTTCACTTTGCAAGTGAAACCGGCAATCCGCGCTACGATCCCGTTTCCAAACGGGTGTATGTAAACCTTCAGGACAAGAACGTAATCGCTGAAATCGATCCCGCAACCGACAAAGAAGTGGCTGAATACCCGGTCGGCAGATGCCAGGGCAATCACGGCATGGCGCTCGACAGCGAGCATCGCCTTGCATTCCTCTCCTGTGAAGACAACGATTTGATGACCGTGTTTCGGCTCGACACGCACAAGCCCATTGCCTATTTTCCGCAAGCCAAAGGCGGGGACGTTATTGCTTTCGATCCAGGGTTAAAGCGCATTTACGTGGCATGTTACTCCGGCGCGATCTCGGTGTTTGAAGAACAGGATCCAAGTCACTTCAGAAAGCTGGGTGATGTTCCGGTGCAAAGGAAAGTCCACAGCCTCGCGATTGATCCGGAGAGCCATCGCGTGTACGCGCCGGAAGAGGAGGAAAATGGCTTCCCGGCAGCAAAGATCGCGGTCTTTGAAATTGTACGGTAATGAAAGAAGTGGCCCGCCTTTCGTAAAGATGCACGAAAAGCGAGGCCAATTCCGAGAGCTTGCCTAGAAAGGTCGTTATGGCCAGATGCCGCGAGACGCCGTCGCTTTGGCTACGCGATCAATGGCCAGAATGTACGCTCCAGTCCGCATGTCGACTTTGTATTGTCTCGCCGAATCGTGGACATCATGGAAAGCTTTGCCCATGATCTTCTCCATCTTGCGGTGCACGTCGTCCACGTCCCAGAACAGCTCCTGCAGATCCTGGACCCACTCAAAGTAAGACACGGTGACGCCGCCGGCATTGGCGAGAATGTCAGGCAGCAGAAACACGCCCTTCTCATGCAGGATCTTGTCGGCGCCCGGGGTGGTAGGACCGTTGGCCGCTTCGGCAACAATTCTCGCTTTCACCTGATGCGCATTCGCCAAGGTGATCTGGTTTTCAAGGGCCGCGGGAACCAGCACATCGCACTTGAGTTCAAGCACCTCTTCCCCCGTAATGGCCTTTGCGCCGGGAAATTGTGCCACCGAACCGGTCTTGTTCTTGTGCGCAACCACCTTGGGGATATCGAGACCCTTCGCATCGAAGATGCCGCCCCTGGAATCGCTTGCCGCAATCACCTTCATGCCGATTTTGTGGAGCAGCTCAGCGGCGATGCTTCCCGCATTTCCAAAGCCCTGGATGGCGGCGGTCGCCCCCTGGTGGGCGATCCCCAGCACTTCGCACGCGCAGCGTATTACGTAGACGCACCCGCGAGCTGTAGCTTCATGCCTGCCCAGCGAGCCACCGAGAAAAACCGGCTTGCCGGTAACCACACCCGGCACACAGTGGCCGCGCGTCATGCTGTAGGTATCCATAATCCAGGCCATGACCTGCGCGTCTGTATAAACGTCAGGCGCAGGGATGTCACGGTCGGGCCCGATGAAATCGGAAATCTCATATGCGTAGCGACGGGTAAGCCGTTCCAGTTCGCCGCGCGAGAGCTGCCTGGGATCGCAAACGATTCCACCTTTCGCGCCGCCAAACGGTATGCTCACCGTGGCGCACTTCCACGTCATCCATGAGGCCAGCGCCTGCACCTCGTCGAACGTGACGTTCGGATGGTAGCGTATGCCGCCCTTACATGGCCCGCGCGAATTGTTGTGCTGTACGCGGAACCCCTGAAAGACTTTGACGGTCCCATCATCCATCTTGATGGGCAGAGAGAGTGAGAGGGCCCGGCGCGGAGTGCGCAGTACTTCTCGCAATCCGGAATCGAGTTTCAGCTTGCCCGCAGCGTTTTCAAACTGGTGCTGTGCAATGCGGAAGGGGTTTAAATCTTCGCTTGGGCGTGGGAGCGTCCTGACGGTGGCCATAAAAGCGCTGACCTCCTTGGTAAGGCAGACTTCTGACGCGGAGGGGAGTATACATCCGCTGCTGCGTCTAGCGCACCTTCAAGGCAAAGGGCAAAAAAAGTTTTCATTCGCCGATGACCTGCAGAGGTGGGATTGCACTTTCAGAGTTCTGGTATTTCACCCCACTTGATCCAGAAGCTTTTCAGATCCGCAACCAGTTCTGAGAGCGATTTAGAGTGGCTTGGTTTGCGCAAATACGCTGTGGCTCCAAGATCAAACGCGCGATCAACATCTGCCTTCTGGCTCGAAGATGTGAGAATGAGAATGGGAACACGCCGAGTGGCGGTGGATTGACTACGCGCCCAACTGAGCACCTCAAAACCGGAACGTCGCGGAAGTTTTAGATCCAGCAGCATGATGGTCGGCGAGGGAGGCGATACGCGGTTGTCGTATGGTGCTTCGCCTGCCAGGTACTGGATGGCGGCTTCACCATCAGAGAGGTGAACCAGCGCCATTTCGCCCGCGGTACGCTCGAATGCACGGCGGATGAGCAATACATCATTGGGGTCGTCTTCAACCAAAATGACGTTAACGCGCTGTGATGGACTGACAGGTTCGTCGTTCACGCTACAGGTACCTCGATGGTAAAAGTGCTGCCCTTGCCGAACACCGATTCAACCCGGACTTTGCCGCCCATCCGGGCCACGCCTCTATCCACGATCGCAAGACCGATGCCCGTCCCGGGATAGCGGTCAGGTGTGTGCAATCGTTCAAAGATTTTGAATATCTGCTCCTGGAAACGCGGCTCAATGCCAATGCCGTTGTCACGCACCGCGATAACGGCATTATCTCCGCTGCGAAACGCCTTGATTTCCGCATGGGGAGTTTTTCCCGCTGGATAAAACTTGAGTGCATTACTGACGAGGTTAAATACAGCCTGGATGAGAGTAGGCTGGTGGGCCATGGCCGCGAGCCCGGGCTCAATCTGTGTGGATACGCGGGAACGCGTTGGCTCGTCGAACGCCTGCAGGGCTTCCTCAACGGCGGCGTGGAGGTCTACTGGCGAGCACGTGATTTCCGCGCGCGTCAGTTTGCTGTACTGAAGCAGGTCAGAAATCAAACGGTCCATCCGCTCCGAGGAGCGCACAACGAGCTTAAGATATTCGCGCGCTCGTTCGGGTAATTGATCTCCAAAATCTTCCATGACCGCGTCGGTAAATCCTTCCACGGCCCGCAACGGCGCCCTGAGATCGTGGGCGACGGAATAGCTGAACGCTTCCAGATCGGCGTTGGTCTGGTCGCGTTCCGCGATTCGCATCTCCAGTTCGTGCGCATATTGCTGAAGCTGATCCAGAAGCCGCTTGCGGTCCGTAACGTCGCGGGTAATCTTGGAGAAGCCTACGAGTTCGCCGCTTTCGCTGCGGAGCGGAGTCACCACCACGCTGGCCCAGAACCGGGAGCCATCTTTTCGTACTCTCCATCCTTCGCCTTCGTAATGTCCCTGCTCTAATGCTGTTTTAAGGACATGCTTTGGCAGCTCTCTTTGCCTGTCTTCCGGCATATAAAAGCGTGAGAAGTTCTGGCCGATAATGTCGGCAGGAGAATAGCCTTTCAGCCGTTCAGCGCCAGGATTCCAGCTTGTGATTGTGCCGGTGGGATCCAGTGTGAAGATGGCATAGTCGCTCATGGTTTCAATTAACAGGCGATAGCGCTCTTCCAGCGCCCGGCGGTTTCGGGCTTCCTCATCAATGTGTTCGCTGATGTCTGTGTTGGTTCCAAACCAGCGAATGACGTTGCCGGCTTCGTCCTTGAGCGGGGTTATTAACGTGAGGAAGGACCGGAATTGCCCGTCGGCGCCTCGCAACGGAAAGACCATCTCAATTGGCTTGCCGCTTTCAATGGCGGCGCGCCATTTTTGTAACACTCCGGGCAGGTTCGCAGGATCGTGTACTGATTGCCAGCCCCAACCTGCCATTGCGTCTGGCGTAGTCCCGGTGTATTCGTACCAGCGGCGGTTATACCAGTAGATCCAGCCATCGCTGCGCGCCATCCAGGCGAGTTGCGGAATTCCGTCCGCGAGCTGCCGAAATTCTTCTTCGGTGTGACGGGCCGCTCGTTCCGCCTGCAAAAGAGCAGTCAAGGTGCCAAGCTCTCCCGTTTTCTTCAATACTTCAGCTTCAAGATTTTGGGCTTGTCTATTTCGTTGCTCACGTTCCAGTCCAAGCCGTACAAGATCGGTCACGTCTTCAACGCGGTGGATAATGAATTGCACATTGCCGCCCGAGTCCACCACCGGGCAGTTCAGAGGGCTCCAGTAGCGGACCTCGAATCCGCCGCCCAGTTCCGCGGGTTTCCGTATGTCGTACTTTTGCACCGCCATCCGGTGTTCGGCTTTGCTCTGGAGAACGGTTTGCAGTGATGCATTGAGGTTGCGAACGCCAGTCGCCTGAGGATCCTGAGGATTGTCGGGAAAAACATCGAACAGCTTTCGGCCAACGATGTTTTCACGTCGGGTCATTGTCGCAGCCAGATAAGCATTCGTAACAGCTACGATCGTCAAGTCAGGGGAGAGCACAAGGAACAAGCATGGCGCGTGTTCGAAAAGCTCTCGGAAGTCCTCGATGCGTGGTTCCAAATGCTTTCCTCCCACCGACTCAGCATTCAGCAGGCGCTCTCAGATTAAATCGGAAGTCAGCTATGTGCTGAGACATCACAAAACCTGCCCACGGCTTCAAAGCCGATTATACGTGGTCGTGAGAGAGAACCGTCCACAGCACGCTGGGTTGCTTAAGCGAGCATTCGCAGCTCTGGATTGTGAGAGCAAAATATCTCGCGCGATGAGATAATGAGATTACTGTGGCGGGTGCGGGGCGAATTTACCTGCCGTCATGGCGCTTCAAGCGCTAGTTCACTTGGGGTCCTAAAGCGGCAACAATACCGCGCCGAGGGCCAGTTCTGAAGATTTATGGTTACCAGTTCAGCGGAATTGCGGCCGATCATGCTAATTGAAGATGAGCAGACAGATGCTCTTCTGATCAGGCGAGCATTCGAACAAGCAGGAGTGGAGAACCCAATCCACAGTGTTTCGGATGGTGACGACGCTCTGGCGCGGCTGGAAGGAATTGGTCAGTATCAGGATCGCGTTCAATATCCGCTCCCTGCTTTCATCCTGCTTGATCTGAAGTTGCCGGGAATGCACGGCTTGCGACTCCTGAGGTGGATTCGGTCAAAAAAGGATTTGCGGCTCATACCTGTGGTTGTTCTTACCAACTCCGCTGACGCCGCCGACGTGAAGGCAGCATACGAGACCGGTGCGAATTCCTACATGGTAAAACCGGCAGATCGCACCGAGATCTTCCGCGTTGTGAAAATAATCCAGGACTACTGGCTACACCACAATATTGCGCCGCCGCTCGTGCTGCGCGCCAGCAACGCGTGATTCAGTCATTTCCAAAATAGTTCCATAGTTCCTGGCGGCGGGATGTCCGAGGCCCCTCAGCTCGAAGCTCGCCCGTGTCGACACCGGCAGCCAGACTGATTCAACCTGGCCGTCCGTTTACTCCACCAGCTCGCTGTGCCCTACACCACTGTGCGATGAACGCCCAGCACTGTCCCATTTTGGGAAACCATCACGGCACTTATAGGTTGAACCTATATATCGGTTCCTTCTGAAGGTGGCAGCAAGACGTGAAAGTTGTCCGATGTCACAGCAGCTGAATGGAAGAAATGCGAGTTCCGTTTTGGAATCGGGGACCGCATCAACAAAGTCGGGGAGCGACAATCTATAAGTACCAAGTATTGGAATTCTTTCATGCACCATGATGAACTCTGGCCAGCTCTGCACGCCTCACGTGCATAGCTCAACATGGAGGAATTCATGAGTAGCGGAAAGGTGCAGTTCCCCGTTGCTGCGGGTGAAAGTGAGACACAACCCGGGCAAGAAGCACATTCTGTAAACGCGATTTCCAGCGAGAAACCAGCCAGCAAAAGCAGAAAACACAAGATGCGGTTCGATTCCAGCCGACGCATGTTTATGGGCAAAGCCGGCGGACTGACTGCAATGGCAGTGGCCGCAGCCATGGTTCCATTGGAGCCGTTGGTCGGCGGAAAAGAGAGCGAGGCGGCGGCCTCGGACATCACGTATACAGAGAGCAACCGCGCGAATCTCTCCTTCAACTATCGCGACAAAGAAGCGCAGGCTGAGAAGATCACCCCTCCGATCGCGCCCGACAACGGCGATTTCGCCTTATACACAGATCACAGCGGCACCTGGAGCAAAACGCTGCAGCATTCAGCTCTGGGGATCGTGAATCCAACATCCTTCAACAGCCTTGTCACCGCCCTTACGAATGGGGATTTTGCAGATTTCCAGAATATTCTCGTCGGCAACCCCGGCGGTACCAATGTCAACGCGCAACTCAACGGGCCCCAAACCGAGCTGTCATTTGACCTGGAAGGCTTGGATTCGCACGCTACGGTGCTCGATCCAGCACCCACCATCGCCAGCGCGCAGACCGCAGATGAAGAGGTGGAACATTATTGGGCGGCCATGCTGCGCGACGTGAACTTCACGGACTATCCCACGAACGCAACTGCAATTGCAGCGGCAAACGAGCTGAACGGGCTGACCTATATTAAGAGCGCCTCACAGAATGAATACCCGTTCCCGGTGACGCCGCAGAACCTGTTCCGTGGCCAAATTGTACCCGGCGACGGCAATGTTCAGGGGCCGTATCTCTCCCAATTCCTGCTACACCCGAGAACATTTGGGGCTTTGCCTATCAACATGATGTTCAAAGTCTTCGCGCCCAACCAGAACTTCATGACCACCCCAACGGAGTACCTGAACGTGGTAAGCGGGTTTCCGCCAACCGGCCAACTGCAATTTGACCCGACGCTCCGGTTCCTCCGCAATGGCCGGGACCTGTCCTCGTATACTCACGTGGATGTGCTGCACGAATCGTACTTCCTTGCCTTCCTGCTGCTGCTCTCACTGAACGCGCCGCTGAATCCCGGCAATCCGTACAACGGTTCGAGGACCGAGCACGGGTTTGGCACGCTAGACCCGGCGGATTGTTCTGCAACGCTGCCGGAAGTGGCAACGCGCGCGCTGAAATCAGCCTGGTTCCACAAGTGGATTGTCAACCTGCGCCCGCGTCCGGAGGATTACGGAGCCCTGCTGCAGGCACATTTTACAAACCAGAATCCCATGCCGCAGGCAGCAGCCCATTTGCACGCGGATGCTCTCAATTCGCAAGCAGTCGCCAAAACTTTCTCACAGTTTGGCACCTATCTGCTGCCGCAGGCTTTCCCAGAGGGCGCGCCCACTCATCCGTGCTATCCCACGGGGCACGGAACCGTGGCCGGCGCATGCATCACGGTACTCAAGTATTTCTTTGACGGCAGCAAGCCGATCCAACCCTTGCTGCGCGCGGCGGGCACTGACGTGATGCAGACCAGCGAGGACGGCCTTTCCCTGGTACCTTACACTGGCGCCGATGCAGCCAGTCTAACCATCAACGGAGAGCTATCGAAACTCGCCTTCAACATCTCCTTTGGCCACGGCATTCACTCCGGCATTCACTTCCGCAGTTCGACGCGCTCTTCCATTTTGCTTGGAGAGCAAACCGCCATCAGCGTGCTGAATGACCGCACGCCAGGCTATAACGAGCCGTTCACCTTAAGCATTACCAAGTTTGACGGCACAACTCAAACGTTCGCAAACACCACCCCGGGAGTATTTAACAACGGCAAGACCAACAACATCACGACGACTTGCCCTGCTTAAGAGGTCTGGCAAGTTTGATTACAACAGCAGCAGTCAGAACGTATCTGACTGCTGCTTTCTTTGCAGGCACTATTCGCCGTGAGAGACTGGTCACTCCGATTCAGGTTGCGCTACAGGGGGTGAGGGCGTCGCGATCAGGTCCTGATTGTCCGCTATGCGCCCTTGCGGAACGCGCGCACACCACCATCATTCGCCGGAGAAAGGCCGCCTTCCACGCCCGTATCAGCTCCATTGACCGGCGTCAGAGTAGGATTCTGATTCAGCTGTCGCCAGCCGGCGATCATCTTGCGCGCACCAATTTTGCTTTCGCGGATCTCCTGGAGGATCGCCAGGGCATGAGGAAGAAAGAACTCGCCCAGAGCGGTAAGTCTGGTTGCTCTTGGAAGCCGATAGAACAGCTTGCCGCCAAGCTCATCTTCCAGCTTGAGGATCTGCTGCGAGAGGGAGGGTTGCGCTACGTGCTCGGCCTTTGCGGCACGGGTGAAAGTGCCATACGTGGCGATGGCGCAAAAGTATCTAAGTTGGTGAACTTCCATCTTAGCCCTCGCTTTGTGTGGATGAGCCGCATGTACGGCCCAATCGCCACTCTTGAGTTGGGGCGCTGTGCATGCTCTCTTATTCAGGAGAAGCTTTAGGACAGCAACCCTGTCCAGAGTACCCGGTTTCTTCTGATGTATGGTTGGGGCAACATCGTTGCTTGACGCCGCGGAGTTGAGCAGGGTAATTCCCGGCCCCGGAAGGCGAGGATTACTCATTTCCCCTGCTTTGTCTTCTCCACAATCAGGGCTTTAGCTCGTTCGCCGACGAAATCCGCAGCGGGCGGGTCCTGATTAGCCAGGATAACCATGGTATACGGCGAATCCAACACCATATAAAGGTGTGTGCTCACGCCCGGAAACCCTCCTCCGTGACCCACCACGGTACGCCCGTAAACGTCATGGATTTCCATGGCGTATCCGTAAGATCCCCCGAAGCCACCCGGAGGCTTGCCGTGCTCCTGGACCATCTTGGCAAATGTAGCTTTGCTCACCAGCTTGCCATTGCGCAGGGCGTCGGCAAACCGAACCAGGTCGGCTGCCGTGGAAATGGCCCCGCCCGCCGGGCTGCCAATGTCGTGCTCCGCTTCATGCCAATCAGGACTGGGCCCTTCACGGCTCATATGCGTGTAGGGGACCACCAGGTGCGGGCGCGGGCCGGGAATATTGTTGGGATCGCTGTCTTTCATTCCCGCAGGCTCAAAGATGTGTTTGCGGATGTAGTCCGGATAATTTTCGCCCGAAACCTTCTCTACGATGGCGCCGGCCAGCGCCAGTCCGGCGTTGCTGTACGCCCAGCTTGTGCCCGGCTCAAAGCGGAGCTCGTCTTTCTCAAACAGCGGGACAAACTCGGACGCGCGCTTGACTCCGTGCTTCATCATCTCCGGTGTGCGCTTCCCCAGAAAATCCTTGAGACCGGCGGTGTGCGAGAGCAGCATGCCAACGGTCACTTTCTCACGAACCGTTTTGTTGGCATATCCGGGAAAAAATTTGCCGACAACGTCGTCGTAGGAAAGCTTGCCCTGGTCCACCAGCTGGCCAACGGCCGCCGAGGTGAACATCTTGCCCATGGAGCCGATGGTGAACTGTGACGACGGAGTGAATGGTATCCTGGCCGCCCGATCGGCGTAGCCTTCAGACCGCGTCAGGATGGGCTTGCCCTTACGCGCCACCATGATGATGCCGGAGAATTGCCCGGCCTTTTCCATTTTGTCAGCGTAGGAGTTGATCTCACTGGCGAGCGCCGCATCGCTGAGGTCTTTGGGCAGCGCACTTTCCGGTGGCGCTGCCGGCCCGCCGCCAAAGCCGGCGATTTTCTCAGCCTTGTCCTTGTCCAATACAAGGTTGTAGTTGAACCATGTATCGGTCTTGTTGGCGACCACGAGCGCTCTGATACGGTCCGGCTTCGAGTCAATCACTTGAACGACGCGATAGCCGCCGCTCTCATTGCACTCCTTCAGGTCGCTATCGGCGATCTTGTCGGCCGGCATGAACTTGAATATTTCTTCGGAGTAGTGCTCGGCGTCCCATTTCCTCAATTGGTCGAGCTTGGGCGCGGTGCACATGCTGAACCACTCACCCATAAGCTTGCCGGGAATCGTATCCGGCAGCTTGACTTGCGCTGTCTGTGCAACCGAAAAACCGGCAAACACGGTAGTGATGGCGACGAACCTCAAACTCTTGAGGAAACGCATATCCGCTCCTTTGTCCGTAAAACGATACAGCGGTTGGACGTTCTTGAGTGCAAAAAGTACTTTTCTCTCCGGCATCTTGCGATCAAGCTGTCGCGTTCGCCGATCCGGTGTCGGGTTTGGGCCTATTGTCACTCATCGCAACACGGCGCTGACTGCTTCTCCTCGCTGCAGAGCGTCACGGACGACGCGTTGGCTAATATTTCTCCGGCTTAAGGCTGCCCCGGCCTTGATTCTTTAGAGCCTGCTACCCACTCCCCCGCATATTGTTCTACACTGAACCCGGTACCAAGGAGGCTGACCGTGTTTCGCAAGGCGTCTCTCCCGGCTTGCGTGCTCCTGCTCGCAATCGCCTCGTCCTTTCTCGCTGCGCAACAGCCTGCAAATAGCGACAAGCAAAAAGGAGATAACGACAAGTTCTACCATGGCAAAGGTATCAATGACCTGAATGCCATCGGCAGCCGCAATGTGGGCTGCGATCGCGGTCTGGGGAACTGGTACACGCTGGACTCACAGGTCAAAATGGGGCAGGAATTTGCTCAGCAGGTGGAACAGACTTCGCACCTGATTACTGATCCCTTCGTAAACGAAGTCATCAATCGGTTGGGGCAAAACCTGCAGCGCAATTCCGATACGCACCTGCCATTCACCATCAAGATCCTGGACGTGGAGGAGCCCAACGCGTTCGCGCTTCCCGGCGGCTACATGTTTGTGAATGCCGGGGCCATTCTTCTGGCGGACGATGAATCGGAAATGGCGGGAGTGATGGCGCATGAGATCGGGCACGTGGCGGCATGCCACGCGGCGCGTGGGGCTACACGCGGAGCGCTGACTCAGATGGCAATGATCCCCGTAATCATCATGACCGGAGGCATCGCCGGCCTGGGCGCGAATGAGGCTGCAAACTACGGAGTGCCGGCCATGTTCCGCAAGTTCAGCCGCGGCTTTGAAGCCCAGGCTGATTACCTTGGCATACAGTACATGTACAAGGCCGGCTACGATCCCAATGGCATGATCAACTTTTTCGAAAAGCTTCAGGCCCTGGACAAGAAACGCCCGGGAGTTTACGTGAAGCTTTACGGCGACCATCCGCAGACGCCGGACCGCATCGCCAAGTCACAGGAGGAGATCGGCAAAATCCTGCCTCCGCGCGACCAGTACAAAATTGATACCTCGGATTTCGAACTCGCCAAAAAACGCCTGGCGCTGATCATGAAACACCGCTTGAAAAAAGAAGACAGTAGTGAGACGCCGGAGTTGCGCCGCACTGTCAACGATAGCGATCCTGACCAGAAGAATGATCGCCCGGTGATCAGGCGTACGCCGGCGGGAAAATAGCCCGTGATTTTCTCCCAGGGTCGCGCCGAGCAGGCCATTCTGCACCTCGCCTGCAGAGGTGAGAGTGCCGTCCTAGCCGACTATTTTCCTGCTTAGCGGCGCCGACTTGTACTCCCACCAAGGATTCCACCCAGCACGCCTCGCACAATTTGTCTGCCCACCTGGCTGCCCACGGCGCGAGCCGCGCTCTTGGCGAAAGCTTCCGGCAATCCCTGGCGACGGCCACCGCCGAAGTTGCCGAACATGCTTCCCAAAGCGTTCGTCCAACCGCCTGAAGAGGGAGAAGAAGCAGGAGGTTGAGCCCTGCCTTCGGATGGCGAGGTATGCACGGGAGGCGCGGCGACGGTTTCGGCACGGCCCTTCAGGCGTTCGTAGGCAGATTCGCGATCAACGCTTTTCTCATAATGGCCAAACAGGACCGAGGCTTCAATCACCTGCCGCCGTTCCGCGCTGGTGATCGGGCCGATTCGGCTTGACGGCGGCAGGACAAAGCCGCGTTCCACCGGGACCGGCGTTCCAGTTTCGTCAAGCAGTGATATCAACCCTTCTCCCACGGCGAGCTGAGTGATTACCGCAGCCGTGTCCAGTTTCGGATTACTGCGGAAAGTTTCTGCGGCGGCGCGCACCGCCTTTTCATCACGCGGCGTGAACGCGCGCAGGGCGTGCTGAACACGATTGGAAAGCTGTCCCAGAACAGTGTCAGGAACGTCGAGCGGATTCTGCGTGACGAAATAGACGCCAACCCCTTTCGAACGCACCAGCCGAACTACCTGTTCGATTTTGTCCAGAAGCGCCTTTGGAGCATCGGTGAACAGGAGATGCGCTTCATCAAAGAAGAAGACGAGTTTGGGTTTGGGCGGATCGCCCACCTCCGGCAACTGTTCGAACAATTCCGATAACAGCCAGAGAAGAAGCGTCGCGTATAGCTGCGGGGCGCTCATCAGCTTGTCAGCGGCAAGGATATTGATCATTCCCTTGCCGGCCTGGTCCGTCTGCATGAAATCTGCCAAGTCGAGCGCGGGTTCGCCGAACAGGCTGCTGCCGCCCTGCTGTTCCAGCGTGAGCAGGTTGCGCTGGATGGCGCCGATGCTGGCGGCGGAGATGCGGCCATATTCAGTCTGGAATTGCGCGGCATCGTCTCCGATGTGTTGCAGCATGGCGCGCAGGTCCTTCATATCAAGCAGCAGCAGGCCATTGTCATCCGCAATTTTGAATGCCAGGGTGAGAACTCCCTCCTGAGTGTCATTCAGGTTCAGCATGCGGGCGAGCAACAGCGGCCCCATCTCAGAGACAGTCGCGCGAATGGGATGTCCTTGCTGGCCGAAGACGTCCCAAAATGTGACAGGCGAAGCCTGCGGCTGGAAATCGATGCCCAGTTTCTTGGCGCGCTCGGCCACCTTGGGATTGCTGCCGCCCGCCTGGCTCAGTCCTGCCAGATCTCCTTTCACGTCGGCCATGAACACTGGGACCCCGATCCGCGCAAGGCCTTCCGCCATGGTTTGCAGAGTCACCGTTTTGCCCGTGCCGGTGGCCCCGGCGATCAAGCCGTGGCGGTTTGCCATTCCCGGAAGAAGCTGCAAAGGCAGCTCGCCTTTTGCGATCAAAATCCCATCGTCCATGTGATTCATCCAGAAAGAACCGCTTCAAAAAATCGCTTTGCCAAGTTGCGAAACCGCACAAACCAGAGTTAAGGCGTTGAAGTCAGTTCCGCAACAATCGTCGGCCGCCGAGGCACGCAGACGGCGGTGTGCCGGAGTATGGGGCAACGTGCGCCTACAAAGTGGCCCACGTCACCCCCTGGTTTGTTCTCTCGTTTGTATGATTTCAGGCTGCGGTTAGGCCGTCTTGCGGCCGAGAATGCCTCCCGCCTTTTCCTTCAGGCCCTCTGCTGCACCTCCGGAAACAACACTGTCTAGCTGGCTGGAGAGGGAAGAGGGAAGCCGTT
>DATNDP010000298.1:0-8131 GCA_035553195.1 Candidatus Acidiferrales bacterium | reverse complement strand
TACATCAGCCCTGAAAAACCCTTACAACCTCAAAACGGTCGAGGTCACCCCGGTGACTGCTTCTTTCTTTTGTTGCGGCAACGCTTCGCTGCCGCAACGCTTACCAAGGGAGTGCTCTACCAACTGAGCTACATCAGCCCTCTAAAACCTGGTGCACAGGGGAGGATTCGAACCTCCGTAGCTCCGGAGAGCGGCAGATTTACAGTCTGCTGCCATTAACCACTCGGCCACCTGTGCATCTGCGGCTTTCAGCACGCTCACGCGCCTTTCTGCCGGCTACAAACCTGCTTCGCTGCCGAGCTTCTTCGCTCTTGTTCCGAGCTTCTCGCTGGATCAATACGCGGGATTTCAGGAGACGCGCAAACATACTTCCGCATCAGACGTCATTTCACGCGATGGAAAGTGTGTCAGTGGAAATGCTTCGGTAGAAAACTCTTCTGTGCGCAGTGCCTGCTTCACACCGAAGCGCGCCAGCTATCGCGCTCCGGGAAACCCGTTTTACCATCTGGAGCTGGCGAAGGGATTTGAACCCCCGACCCTCTGATTACAAATCAGATGCTCTACCAGCTGAGCTACGCCAGCAAAATACCCCTAAATGGGGCAAATAAATAAGTTAGCACAGCGGCAATCCGCGTGCAACAGCAACACTCCCATTAACTTTGGGGGATCATGCCGGAAACGACACAGCTTCCAGAAATATTGTACCGAATTTCCCGCCGCTTGTGGGGACCGGCCATGAAAAACGCCCTCATTTATACTCTTGGCTGATGCCCCTCCGCCGCAAACTGCTGATGGCCCTCCTATTTGTCATTGCGGTTGCCGTGCTGGGCTTCTGGCTGTATCGCCGGTCCGGCGGGCCGCCGGAAATCACCCGCCTTCTGCCTGAAGGCGACGTCATCGTTTATGCCAACCTCAAGCCGGCCCATCTTTTTGACTTGGCGAAGTCAAAGCCGGTTCAGGTGGAGGGCGAATACCAGCGCTTCATTGACCAGACCGGGATTCAGTTTGAGCGCGATCTCGACGAGGTAGCCATGTCGCGCCGCGATACCCCTGACGGCCGAGATACCGAATCCGCAGAGGTCTTTGTGGGACGCTTCGATGAGCAGCGATTGCGGAGTTTTCTTGAGAGCATCTCTACCCAGCGCGACAGCTACCACGGCCGCATCCTTTATGTTGTGCCGCACCAGGGGCACACCGTGCGGGTTTGCGTGCTCGACCCGAAACGGGTGGCCGTGACCAACATGGCTTCTTCAGACGCCATCCATCAAATCGTCGACGCGGTTGAGGACTCTCCCTCGGGGCCATCACTGCTTCAGGGCTATTACCAGCATGTTCCGGTCGCCAGCCTGGCATGGCTGATCCTGCGCAACGGCTCGGGATCCAAGGCGCCTATGGGAAGCGGCTGGAGTTTTGATTTCCTCGAAAACACCGTGACGGTGGGCTCAGTTCGCTTTGAGGGGGACCTCCGCCTGCGCGCTGACGTAATAGCCGCCACGGAGAATGCCGCCAAACAGGTGGTGGATTCAGCCGGGAGCTTCCTCTCCATGTATCGCACGGTGGCTGAATCCGTAGGCACGCACGGTACCGACCCTGACGTAAAGGCCGCCATTGACAGCATTCAGGTGCAACAGAACAAAAACGTGGCGGTTTTCACCGCCACGCTCTCGCAAAGATTTCTGAAGAAAGTGGTCTCTGAAGCGGCTTCTCAGGCTCCCACCGCGGCCGCCTCACCCTCGCCATCGCCGGAGCCAAAGCGCCACGGGCGCCGGCGTCACAAGCCTATGGCGCGCCGGACGCCACCTGCTGCGTAAAGGTGAACCGCAGATAGCGGCTGGGATTCACCGGCGTATTGAAAATCCTTACTTCGTAATGCAAGTGGGGGCCCGTGCTGCGTCCGCTCTGGCCAACGTAACCGACGGTATCGCCGCGATGCACAAGCTCTCCCGGCGTGACGGCGTAGCCGGACATATGTCCGTATAGAGTGCTGATGCCGTTCCCGTGATCGATCAGAACCGTGCGGCCGTAGCCTTGCACGATTTCCGCGAATCGAATGACGCCGTCAGCCGGCGCAATGATCCGCGTGCCCACGTTGGCTGCGATATCCACGCCGCGGTGGAACGCGCCTTCACCGCTGAACGGATCAATCCGTTCCCCGAATGAACCGGTTACACGGCCCTGGACCGGCCACAAAGTTGGGGCCTGCGCCAGACGTAGCCAGTCCTTCGTGCTCGCGTCGCGCATATCCCCCATGCCGATGCCCACCGAGGCAGCGCCCGTCATGGCGGTCATGCGCAGCGCATAGAACTGCTGCAGCGACGCCGAAGCTGGATCATCATCCTGAAATACCGGGTCGGGCTTAAGTCCGTATAGCGATGAGACTTCTCCGGCCAGCGAAGTCAGTGACTGGGCCTGGAGCTGGTTTTCCTGGGCGATCTGTTCCAGTTGGGAATATTGCGAGCGGAGCGCTTCTTTTTCCGTGCGGAGCTGGTTGAATTTCTGCGTCTTGACCAGCATGCGGGTATACGAGCCAGCCATGCCGGTGATGGTGAGCATCCCAATCAGGGCCCCGGCGATGAACACGTAGGCATAATGCAGCGGGATAGGAATTTTCAGGAGTTCGCCCTCGGAATTCCGGGCCACCAGCATGATGTAAAAACGCTTCCGCAAGGTATAACTCCGAGTTTTGATTCACTTAAAACAGCGCTCTCAGGAGCGCGACTCGACGGGAAATCAAAAAAGCGCTCGGCTCAAGAGTTCAGGCCTTTGTTACAACCGCTGAATCAATGCTTTCTTGGGCGCCCTCGTCTGGCAGAGGGAATTCCAGGCGGCCAGATTTCGGGAGATCGTTTAGTTCGGTAACTTTACTTCCGGGTTCTTACCGCTGTCAACCGGGGAAACGGTGACGAAAGTCCGCAGTTCACCCCCAATTAGGGGGACATGAACTCCCGTGTGTGACGAGAAAAACCGGCAGGCAAAAGCTACCCGTTCTCCCGCTAACTCTTTCTTTTCGCTATATTTGAACTCACCTTGGTTGCCGCAGAAAAGACGCTGATTCATGGCATACGGCGCTTTGCCAGCCACAGCCGCAATCGCGCGGTGATCCACGGCATTGGCGATGATTGCGCCGTTCTGCGCGTTTCCGCAGGACAAGAGCTTTTGGTGACCACCGACTTTTCCATCGAAAATGTGCATTTTCGGCGGCAGTGGCACCCGGCACGAAGCGTCGGGCACCGTTGCCTGGCGCGCGGCCTGAGTGACATCGCCGCCATGGGGGGCGAGCCGCTGGCATGCTTTCTTTCACTTGGCTTGCCCGCGAATCTCCCTCAGCGTTGGGCCGATGAATTTCTGCAAGGACTTACGCGCCTGGCAGAGCGCTATGGGGTGCAGCTTGCGGGCGGGGATATCTCCGCTGCTCCTGAGATTACGGCAGACATCGTGGCTGTGGGACAGGTTCCGATTGGCAAATCAGTGCTGCGCTCTGGCGCGCGTCCCGGAGACGTTATATATGTTACGGGAGAGCTCGGCGGTTCGGCCGGCACCCTGAAGCAGCTCTTTGCCGGCAGAAAGGTTCGTCCGTCGCCCGCTGGCCGCCACTTCTTTCCCGATCCGCGGCTCGAGGCCGGTGCGTGGCTCCGCCGTGGGGGCCTGCCCTCGGCAATGATCGACCTCAGCGATGGCCTGTCCATTGATCTAGGCCACATTTGCGAGGAGAGCGGCGTCTCCGCGATGGTGGATTCGGCGAAAATTCCCGTTGCTCGCAACTCAAGTCTTGATCTCGCGCTGCACGGCGGCGAAGACTATGAACTGCTCTTCACGGCGCCGGGAAAAGTTAAAATGCCCGCCGCCATCCGAGGGGTGAAGGTTACCCGCATTGGTTCCATCACCCGAAAAGATTACCGTTCAGCAATACGCATTCTCGATGACAATGGCAGAGCGCGAGCGTTGCGGCCGCTGGGATGGCAGCACTTCCGGCTCTGATATCGGCTCCGCTGTGCTGATGTAGAATGCACGTAACTTTTCCAGAACTCAAAACGTAAGGAGAACCATGAGCACCCCACCACCGCCTATGCCGCAATCCGCCTTGCCGCAGGAACAAGTTCAGCCTGCTTTATCCGAGCCGGCCAGGATCATCAACGCCTTTGTCGCGCCGCGGAAGACCTTTGAAGATATCAGGCGCAAGCAAAGTTGGTTCTGGCCGTGGCTGATCAGTGCAATGGTCGGCGTAGCCTTCGCCTTCGTTGCTGTTCAGAAAATCGATACCGCTCAGATGGTGCGGCAAGCCATGGAACGTAGTCCTGCTGCCCAGCGAAGGATGGAACAGGCATCTCCAGAGCAGCGTGACCGAATGATTGAAATTCAGGCAAAGGTCAGCAAAGTTGCCTTCTTCGTTATTCCAACTGTGGGCGGATTAATCCTGGGCTTGGTTCTGGCTGCGGTATTGCTGGGCGTCTTCAACTTCGGATTTGGTACTGACGTTTCGTTCCGGCATGCCCTTTCCATCACCTTCTACTCGCTCCTGCCCGGGATCATCGGTGCGATTCTGCTGATCGTCAGCCTTTTGGTCAGCTCCGATCCCAACAACATCGACTTTGCTTCCGGTAATCCCATACCGTCCTCACCTGCGTTTTTCATGGATCCCACGGGAAACCAGTTTTTGTACAAGCTCATGAGCAGCGTGGATATCTTCCACATCTGGTACATGATTCTCCTCGGCCTCGGCTTCGCCACGGTGGCCTCTATAGGGAGAAAGAAACTGGCTCCGTCCACCGCAATCACCACCATCTTCGTCATCTACTTTGTACTCGCCTTGGCGCGCGCCGGCATTGCCGCCGCGTTTTAGAGACAAACAAACGGGGATTAAATTCCCCGTTCACCCTTAAAAATCAGCCGTTTACTGAGATTCGCCCCTCAGCCGACCCTTCGTATGTTCTAATAACTGTTTACGCATGGCACAACCAGGCCACAGGTTAAGGCGACGCCTCAAAGCCGTCGGGCGCACCTTGAGAGAACTCCGAATGATTGCCAAGGGAGTGGTGTCGAAGGACCATCCCATTCAGGTGCACATCATTCCCATGCGCCGCTGCAACCTCTCGTGTGCCTACTGCAACGAGTACGACGACTTCTCCCAGCCGGTGCCGATCGACGAGATGTACCGCCGCATCGACAAGCTGGCAGCCCTCGGCGCCACGCTGATCACCATCAGCGGCGGCGAGACCCTGCTCCATCCGCAACTCGACGACATCATTCGCCGCATCCGCTACCACGGGATCCTTGCCGGGCTGATTACCAACGGCTACCTGCTCACGCCGCAGCGTATCCAGCAACTCAACAATGCCGGCCTCGACCACCTGCAGATATCCATTGACAACGTCAAGCCCGACGAAGTCTCCAAGAAGTCTCTCAAGGTGCTCGACAAGAAGCTGCAGTGGCTGCGCGAACATGCCGAATTCCACGTGAACATCAACTCCGTGATCGGCGCAGGCGTGAAGAACCAGTGGGACGCCGTTACCATCGGCAAGCGCGCCGTCGAGCTCGGCTTCACGTCAACCGTCGGCATCATCCATGACGGCACGGGCCAGCTCAAGCCGCTCTCTCCTGAAGCGCAGACGGTTTTTGCCGAGATGAAGAAGCTGGGCAAACACAGTTACGCCCGTTTTAACCAGTTCCAGAACAACATTGCTCAGGGCAAAGCCAACAATTGGCGCTGCCGCGCCGGCTCGCGCTATCTCTATATCTGTGAGGACGGCCTGGTGCACTACTGCTCACAGCAGCGCGGCTATCCTGGCGTCCCTCTTGCCAATTACACCGTTGAAGACATTAAGCGCGAGTACTTCACGCAAAAATCCTGCGCCCCGAATTGCACCGTTTCCTGCGTTCACCAGACATCGCTGGTCGATTTCTGGCGCGACCCGCAGCCCATTCCCGCACACGAGCTCTACCGCCCCGCTGGCGTGCAACCCGAACTGGTCCAGATTCAATCTCGCGAAAAAGAATCCGCCATGGCCGATTAAACAACTAAGCCGCTGGCAGCCCTCGCACAATCGTGTGGCACAGCCGCCCTCGGCTGTGGCTCCACTTTGCTTCAGCTTCATCGGGTTGGGCCGAGGACCGAATACAAGTTACCGCCGTTGGCGTCTGGGCTGGCTGACACAATTGAGTTGGAACGCGTGTAGCCGGCGTGCGCTTTGATCGTGTGTAAAGCGAGTCGGCGGGAGGCATGCAACGCGGGGCCGAGTGCCATCATGCAATCATTTTCAGAAGACAAGGCCGATAGGTTTCGCAAGACGCAACCAGCAATGAAGAACTGGAACGCCTTCCTACTTTAGAGCTTCCCGCAGCGCCGCTCTCGCCAGCAATCGAGTGGAATCGAGCGTCGGCAGCGGCGAGTCTTCATCGGTGAGCAGCAGGGGAATTTCCGTGCAGCCCAGCACCACCGCGTCGCAGCCTTTGTTTTTCATCTGCTCAATCGTCTGCTGCATGTAGAACAGCGACTCAAGCTCTTGCCGGCCGCGTACAAGTTCATCAAAAATAATGTTGTTTATATTCTCGCGCTGTTCCTTCGTTGGACACATGCATCCGATCCCGAGCTTTTCCAGTTGCTCCGGATACACGCTGCTCTCCACCAGAAATTTCGTTCCGGTAATTGCCAGCTTGCGGAAGCCGCGCCGCTTCGCTTCTTTTCCCACTTCTTCCGCGATATGCAGCCACGGCAGCGGGGATCGCGGCAGAACATAGCTCATTGCGGCATGAATGGTGTTATCAGGACAGATAAGAAAGTCCGCGCCTGAGCGCCTGAGCACCTCCGCCGATTGCAACATCAGATTGGCCACACCCTGCCAATCTTCGTTCCCGTTCAGGAACTTCATATAATCGGCCAGGCAGATGGTATGCATAGTGACCGGCGGGTGCGCGTGCAGGCCCATGAGCGGCTCGGCTTCAAGACACAACGTACGATAGCAGAGCGCCGCGCCCTCTGAGCTGCATCCCACAATACCAATGTGCCTGGGCTTGCTCATGCCAGTGCATCCACCTGCTGCAGGAATCGAAGCTTCTTCTCAACGGGAAGGAATGAGGCTTCAAAGCTGTTGCGCGCAATTTCCCGAAGCTGATCGCGCGAAAAAGCGAACTCCGCAGCTGCCAACTCATACTCCCGTCCCAGCGACGTCTGGAACATTGCCGGATCGTCCGTGTTCAATGTCACCATCAGACCTTCTTCAAAGAATCTTTTCAGCGGATGCTCTGCTAACCCGGCGCACACTCCGGTCCGAAGATTGCTGGAAAGACAGATCTCCACTGGCACCTGTTTGTGCGCCAGTACTTCCACCAGTTCGGGATCGCGCGCGATGGAAAGCCCGTGCCCGATGCGCTCGGCTCCGATATTCAGCGCAGCCCACACCGATTCCGGCCCCGTGGTCTCGCCTGCATGCGCCGTCAATCGAAGTCCCTGACCGGCAGCTTTCTTATAGAGATCACCGAACCACTCCGCCGGTCCGCGACGCTCGTCTCCGCCAATGCCGACGCCGGCTACGTTTCGATCTCGGTAGGTCGCGGCCAGTTCGAAGACCTCAGCCGCAGCCTCCGGCCCGAAATGCCGCACTGCATCGAAAATCCACAGGAGTGAGATGCCAAAATCGCGCTGCCCGCGTTCGCGCCCGCGCTCCATGCCTTCAAAAATGGGATCAAAATCCTGCCCGCGCCAGCGGATCACGCCCACGCTCACGTAGACCTCGGCGTGCATCACGTTCTGCTGCCTGAGCTTCTGCATCAGCCGGTAGGTGATCAGCTCGTAATCTTCCGGCGTGCGCAGCCGTTCTGTCACTGACTTGAAGGCCAGCATGAAGCCGTTGAAATCTTTGTACGAATAGAGCCTGCGGACGTCTTCTTCGGTGAGGACATCCCCGCTGCCGCGCACGTCGTAGCGATTGTTCTCTGTGGGTAGGGGCGTATTGTGCCGCCGGCTCAATTCCGCCACCGTCACCGGCTCAACGCTGCCCTCGAGGTGCAGATGCAGCTCAGCTTTGGGCAGCGACTGGATAAAGGATCGCGGCATTGTCTAGATGCGCGTAGCCGCCGCACCGCGTGGCGTGAATTCGCTGTGCTTGCGGCTGTAAAGGAAATAAATCACCAGCCC
>DATNDP010000297.1:0-4776 GCA_035553195.1 Candidatus Acidiferrales bacterium | reverse complement strand
TCGATTACTTCTTTGGCGTCGTAGCTTGACATGGCTTTGCGGTACGGGCGATCGCTGGTCATTGCGTCATATGCATCGGCGACGCTG
The DNA here is from genome assembly GCA_035553195.1 of Candidatus Acidiferrales bacterium. Classification (GTDB taxonomy): domain Bacteria; phylum Acidobacteriota; class Terriglobia; order Terriglobales; family Acidobacteriaceae; genus Angelobacter. The sequence goes on along the minus strand of DATNDP010000297.1, from coordinate 4,689 downwards.
ATGATGCGGGCTTCGAGGGGAATCTGCTCGCCTTGCACGGGATTGTATCCGCTGCCGTCAAACTTCTCATGGTGTGCGAGGACGATTGGCAGCACCCGGCGCAGGCTGCCTCCTACCGGCTCCAGCATCCTCGCGCCCTTCTCGACGTGGAGCTGCATCTCCTCGAATTCCGTTTTTGTAAGGCGTGCAGCCTTGTAAAGAAGATCGCGACTGATGTCGAGCTTGCCGATATCGTGCAGCAGCGCGGCGGCGCGCACGTCCTCAATCTGCTCATGTCTCATGCCATAGCTGAGGGCGATGCGGCTGGCATACACCGACACGCGATACGAGTGGTTCTGCGTGTACTTGTCCTTGGCAATGAACTGTTGCAGGATCAGCAGCACGCCGTTATAGGTCTCGCGCAGCTCGCGGACTTGCGCCTTCTGCTTGTCATAAAGTGTGCCCATCAGATACGCGGTAATGACCAGCGTCCCGCCCCAGACCACAATCTCAAACCACTTCTCCGAAACGAGAAAGAAGATAGGGGCGGCACTCTCGTTCAGCAATTGCGGCGAGTCATAAATGACCAGACCGACGATGGCAATGCTGGCAACCGCGGTGAGCACCGCGTGGCGGCGTCCAAAGGCGTAGGCGGAGAGGATCGTGGGCAGCGAGTAGAAACCCAGCACCATGTGATGGGAAGAAACCAGGAAGTTCACGCCCGCGGCCAACACAAAAAGAGAAAGAATCAGCCACAGCTCGGTATTGACTCGCGTCAGCGCGCGCAAATCCAGTTTCTTGCCCATGAAAACCCCACAATTCCGGCCATAGTACCGCGCCAGCGTAGTCTGGCAATTGCAGCGCCGCAAGTTACTTTGGGCATAGTGGAAGCTGAAAACCAAAGGCAAGAGCAAATGCTCGCACGGATTTCACCGATGAAACGGATTGCACGGATTTTTTCAAGAAACGTCTTTCAAGGGCAGAATCTAAACTCCGGGAAAATGGATGCGGGCCAGCTGCATCGCATCCCTTTTTGTTGGTGTCTCCCTCCGATCCGTAACATCCGTGAAATCCGCGTGAGATGTTGCTTTCTTCTGAGGATGAACTCTTTCATGCCCGTAGCAGCTTCTGTTCCGTTTTCGTAACAAAATCGGCGAAGTCACCATGGATCGGGAGGCTGTGGATTACAAGCTGATGGTGCCGGTTGCGCGTTCCTTTGCGCCATCTATTCTGAATCAGACTGCGGTGAGCTCCCCTGGGCTGCGACCGGCCATTTCAAGCCAGCTCATCTCTTGAGAATGGGCTCCTCTTCGGCGGATGAGCTTGGAGGCGCCGTCCCCGCAGAGTCGCGCAATGAAAATCCCAGAACTACAGCCATGATCGCGAAGGCCGCAGCGGGCACTAAGGTGAAGATCACGTCGAGCGAAGCAGTGGAGTTCTCTTGCTTCCAGATGGCGCGCCGTTCCGAGCGCACAATGCGGTTCTTGTTAGCCGGATCGTGAATATGCCAGTAGGGAACCACCAGACACCAGAGCGACAGCGCGGCAGTCAGGACGATGCTCACCCACAGCGCAGCTTTGCGCACATGGGCGGAACGGGATGGGATGGCGGCTGTCACAATTGCCTCGTCGGAGATGCATTGACCAGACGCGAAAGGTGGCGTCCTCAGATCGCGCAAATTGCAGGGGACCTCGCGGTTACAGCGAGACGGGAGGTGGACGTTTCTCAACTGCAGGAATCCAGCAAAGTTCGGGACAAAAAGCGCGCGGTTCGGGCTGGGTCAGGAAACTGGTATTTGCTTCCAAGGCACGAATCGACGCGAGCACGACCCCAGCCGGTATCACTCCAGGGGGGACGATCGATTCCGGCGCAGTCCAGGTATCTTGCAGCTTTACTCCTTCCGCCAAAGCCGGAGTTTGCGCAAGATCGTCGCTAATGGAGATTACGGGAAGCAGAAGGACGAGGATGCAGGCGAGAATCACCAGTCCGCGAGCGAATGGAACAGTGTCGTCGGTGCTGAGGCGGCGCCAGTGCGTCCAGGCGAGGAACGCCGCGACGGAGAACGCGAACCAGGCGAGGTTAAGAACTAGTTCCATTGGTACTAAGTACAACACAAAACGCAAGCAGCCTCAATTTGTGCCATAATTCCACATCGTTTCAGAACAGATGTGGGGGAAATCTATGGCTTTTTGTGCAAGTTGTGGTGGACAGATCAACGATGGTTCGACGTTTTGCGCCAAGTGCGGCCGCCCGGTGCTGGTTGAATCCACGGGAGGCGGAGCAGCGGTAGCCGCAGCTCCGGCCGCCGCGGGAGGCATGGCCGACAATGTTGCGGGAATGCTGGCGTACGTGACCTTCATTCCGGCAATCATCTTTCTCGCGATGGCGCCGTACAATCGCAACAGCTTTATCCGCTTCCACGCGTTCCAATGCATCTTCTTAAGCGTGGCCCTGTTCGCCATTCACCTCGTGCTCGACTTCATCCCGATCATCGGATGGGCGATTTCGATACTGGTGAGCCTGCTGGCGCTGGGACTGTGGATCGTGTTGCTCCTGAAGGCTTATCAGGGACAGCGCTGGAAGGTGCCCATCCTTGGCGATATGGCAGAAAAGCAAGCCAACGCGATGTAATGTAATTTTTGCGAATTGAGAAAAATTCAGGCCGTCCTCGCGGACGGCCTTTCTGTTGCCGGCGGGAAACTTATCCCTGGGTTTGCGAGTCCTGCCCACCCTTGTGGCCGCGGCCATGATGGCGATGTTCCTTGCGCATTTCCTTGAACTTCGCCTGCTGATCAGGATTCAACTTGCTCATCATCTGCTCGTTCGTGCTCTTGCGCAGCTCTTTCATCTTTGCCTTCTTCTGGTCGGCAGTTAGAGAAGAGTCGTTCTTGATGGCCTTGAATTGCTCGCGTGAGCTCTCGCGAATCTGCTTGAGCTCGGTCTGCTGCTCCGGAGTCAGATTCAGCGCTTTCGCAAACTTCTCACCACGCTCGGTTTTTTGCGAAGTGGTTGCGGTTTGCGTTGAATTGTCCGGAGTTGAACTCGCTGCCTGGGCCATTGCTCCCAAGGGAAGCAACATCGCGCCGGACAGGATTATGGTTAACAGTCGATTAGATTGCATCTATCACCTCTGTGCAGTGGAAACCCAGAGGCTGTGGAAAAGTTGCGGATGAACGGGCTGTGGACTTGGTGGACGTGAGGGACCAAGTGGATAGGGGCACACCCGGCGCACCAATTTGCGCTTACACGCGCGGTGCTGTTTTCTTGAACCAGGGCACGAACGCGCTGGTGGTCTGCTGATATTGCCGATAGTCTTCGCCGCGGCTGCGCAGGGCTTGCGCTTCCGTCGCGGGAATGCCGGTGATCTTGAACAGAAACCAGAGCATGAGTGCGGGACACAGGATGGCAATCCAACCATTCGGCGAGCCCAGCGCAAAGATCAGCCAGGCAATCCAGATGAACCACTCGAAGAAGTAGTTCGGATGGCGGGAATAGTTCCATAGTCCCACGCGGCAGGTCTTGCCTTTGTTCGCGGCATTCTTCTTGAAGGCGTTCAGTTGCGCGTCGGCTGCCGCTTCGCCGCCAATCGATACCGCCCACAGCGCCACTCCCAGATATTCAATCCAGGAAATCACGGGCGTGGCATTGGTTGCGGCAAAGAGAAACGGCAACGACAGCACGGCGTCGAGCAGCGCCTGAAACTCGAAGAAGAAAAAGAACTTCAGGTTGATGTTGGTCTTCCAGTCCTGGCGAATCTGGCGATAGCGTCCTTCCTCCGGCTGTCGCCACACGCGAGTGAAGAACAGATAGCCGCCCAGACGGAACGCCCAGATTCCCACCATTCCCAGAAGGAGAGCTTTTCGCACCGAGTAGCCAGCGGTCAGGATGCAGTACACCACCGCGCAAAGCAACAGGCCGAAGGTCCAGCCAACATCGACGATGCCGGCGTTTTTGGTGTGCAAGCTGATCAGCCATAAGATCAGCATGAGCGCCGAAACAGCTGCCCACGCCCACAGGGCAAGCGTGAGATAGTCTCCGGCTGAGATCATGCATTCGCCTCACGGGAACGTTTCAGCACCGCTCCGCTGACCGCGCCCAGCCTGCGCATCAGCGGCGTGAGCACCAGATACATCAGCCAGATCGCCAAAGGTCCGACCAGCAGCCACGCAATCATGGCGTGCCAGCCAGAGGTCCAGTAGGTCTTAGTGGCCTGCCATGCGCTTTGGCGAATAGCTGCAAACATCATTGGAATCGAGAGCGGCACGCGGGGAGACTGAAACAGCGCCTCGCCAAAGCGGATGAAAGGAATCAGCAGCGCAAGCTGCAGCGGATAAACGAAGTAGTTGACCAGTTGAATGGCAGGGAGGTTCAGGCGAAAGACCACCGCCGCCAGCGCGCAGAGAATCGTCGTGCTTCCCAGCATGGGAAAAACGCCGAGAGCGATGCCGAAGGCAAGGCTGAGCGCGATCTTTTCCGGCGTGATTCCTTGCCGCAATAAATCGATGAGCGGCGTGACCAGCATGCGATAGAAAAAATTCTGCTTCATATGCGACGCGTGATTACGTCGCTGACGGGTTCTCCTGGCTTTAACCGGAACAACTGAATCAGCACGTAGAAGGACATGGCGATATTTCCCAGCCCCATGATCAACAAGAACCACAGGATGCGCATGGCCATGGTTCGTTCCTTGTAGCATACCCAGACAAAGAA
>DATNDP010000296.1:0-51764 GCA_035553195.1 Candidatus Acidiferrales bacterium | reverse complement strand
GCTTTCCACCCTGACAAGAAAATTCGAAATTGTCTGGTACGGTGACCGGCCCGCGTTGCGCCAGGATTTTGAGGAATCGCTCGCCTACCTGGAGAAGCTGGGATGCCGCTGAACCTTCCCGCCAGTGATCGCCGCCTGGTGCTTTGGGGATTCGCGATTGTCCTCATCCTCATCGTGGCCCTGGCGGTCAAGTCAGCCAACCAGCAGGAATCACAAATTCCCAGTTCCTATTCTGCCGATTCGCAGGGCGCCAAAGCCGCTTATCTGTTGCTGGAGCAGGAAGGTTACAAAGTTGAGCGATGGGAGCAGCCGCCGAGTGCGCTGCCAGACGACGCAGCGCACACTCTGCTCGTGCTGGCCTCTCCATTCATTCTGCCGTCCGACGAAGAAAAAGCCGCGCTGCAGTTGTATCTTGCACGTGGCGGGCGGGTCCTCATCACCGGACGTACCGTGTCTTTGTTTCTTGCGCAGGCCGATACTGTCCCCGAGTCAATGCCCGGACCTGACTGGAAGACGATACAGCCGCAGTTGCTTACGCCGCTGACGCGCGGCGGCGCAATTCGTATGGCTCCCGGTTCCTATTGGAAGCAAAGCTCGACCCATTATCTTGTCCATTATGCCGACGGCGAAAGGCCCGTGGTGGTCTCCTATCACGTGGGACGCGGAAAGGTAATTTGGTGGGCTTCGGTCACTCCGATGACAAACGCTGGAATTACGGCGCCGGGCAATCTTGCTCTCCTGCTCAATTCAGTCGGAAACAGCAAAGACACGCGGATTCTCTGGGACGAATACTTCCATGGCTTCCGCCAGAGCCTTGGCGCGTACATAGCAAACTCGCCGCTGATGTTCGGCTTGCTGCAGTGCGTTCTTCTGCTGGGCGTTGTTTTGCTCACCTTTTCCCGGCGTAGTTTGCCCATTCATCCAGCAGAGGAGAGGTCACGCCTTTCGCCACTCGAATTTGTGGAGACGCTCGGAGCTCTGTATCGGCGTGGTAAAACGACCCATGCTGCTCTAGAGGTGCCTTATAGCCGATTTCGCACGATTGTGACCCGGCACCTGGGACTGAATCCCGAGATCGCGGCTGAGGCACTTGTTCAGGCATTGCGCAACCGCGTCGGGTATAAGAAGGGTGACGGCCTGTCCGGCCTCTTAAGTAGAATTGAGGCTGTCTTGCGGCAACACGAACCCGACGAAAATCTGGTGTTGCAGTTGACGCAGGAGCTCAACCGCCACATGCAGAATTTAAACCTCCTGGAGGAGAACGCAATTCATGGAGAACGTGTCCCGGGTGCTCGAGCACGGGCGAACTGAACTGGGCAAGATCATTGTCGGACAGGAAGAACTTATCAACCAGTGCCTGCTCACGATTTTGTGCGGCGGGCACGCGTTACTGGAAGGCGTGCCCGGAATCGCGAAGACTCTGGTGATCAAATGCTTCGCCCGTCTTTTTGACCTGGAATTCCGGCGCGTTCAGTGCACGCCGGATCTTATGCCGGCAGACATTATCGGCAGCAACGTGCTCAATCTCGCCACCAGCACGTTTGCGCTGCATCGGGGCCCGTTGTTTACTGACATGCTCCTGACCGACGAGGTCAATCGCATGCCCCCGCGCACACAGGCTGCACTGCTGGAAGCCATGGAGGAAAGGCAGATCACGATCGACGGCGTTCCTCATCATCTCTCAGAATTCTTCACCGTGTTCGCTACGCAAAATCCCATTGAGTTTGAAGGAACCTATCCTCTGCCTGAAGCACAGCTCGACCGTTTTCTTCTGAAAATCCGCATCTCCTACCCTGAGGCCGATCAGGAAACCCAAATTCTTGAAAAACACCATCGCGGCTTCGACTCCCATCATCTCGAAGCAGTTGAGATTGCCCCCTTGCCTACGGAAGTCCTCGCGCACGCGCGCGCTGAGGTGCGGCGCACCACGGTGGAGCCCGCACTCTTCCGCTACATGGTGGCCCTGGTGCGCCGGACCCGCGACTGGCCGTCACTCACAATGGGCGCAAGCCCCCGCGCGGCCGTCAGTCTGATGATGGTGGCCAAGGCCGCAGCAGCGCTTGAAGGACGCGATTACCTGATTCCGGATGACGTGAAGTCAGCCGTGCTCCCCGTTCTTCGCCACCGCATCATTATGAAACCTGAAGCACAGTTGGAAGGACAGGACAGCGATCAGGTGCTGAAGGAGACTATCAATACCGTGGAAGTTCCCAAATGAACCTTCGGCACAGCTTAGCCGCGCGTCAGCATCGATTCTGCTTTGCAGAGTTGTGCCAAAACTGGAGCCGGAAGCCGCAACGACTCATCCCTCGCGACGCGGCAGCGCCGTTAGGCGCAGCAGAAAGTAGCCCAGTCCGTTCCCGAGTCCCGCGAAGCGGGATGAGGGATAAGGACTGGGTAAGCGGGCGATCAGACCTACTCCACACTGCCGTAGGCTGGAGCGCAGCGAAGCGGGGCGACAAAACAAAAAATATCCTGGTTTGGACAATCTCCGTGCCTCCGCGTCTTCGTGGTGAGAAATGACCTCTCGCCGCCAGGCTCTTGTCCCACCAACCGTGCGCGCCGCCGCACGTTCGCACAAACGTTTCCCTTACGCTTTCGCTCGACGATTTTTCCTGTTGCTCGCGCTCGGCGTGCTCTGGGCTGTCCCTGCGTTCTGGGACAGTCGCTTTCTGCTCGTGATGGCGGCGTGGGACCTCTGTGCTGTTATCGCGTGGGCTATCGATCTGAAACAGCTTGCCCAACCCCATCAACTGATCGTGCACCGAGTGTGGAGTGGTCCGGCTTCACTGAGCAACCATGTCGAAGTCACGCTCGAAATGCAAAACCTTAGCGGCGCCTCGGTTGAGTGCCGCCTGCTCGATGACGTCCCCAGCTCTCTGCGAAACGTGCCTCCGGATTTGGTAGTTAAGGCTGGCCCTCGCCGCAACGGTTCGGCCTGCTACACGGCAAGGCCGTTGCAACGCGGTGACATCAAGCTGGCCGGAGTCTGGCTTCGGTATCAAAGCCCGGCCCATTTTGCCGAGCGCTGGGCTTTCGCCGATCTGCAGCAGAAGATCCGCGTGTTCCCCGATCTCGAGGAAGCGAAGCGACACAACATCTATCTTTCCCGCGCGCGGCAGATTGAACTGGAAAAGCGTCTCATTCGCCAGCGCGGCACTGGGCGCGAGTTTGAAAGTCTTCGCGAGTATCAGCCCGGCGACGAATTTCGCGACATCTGCTGGACAGCCACAGCGCGGCGGGGGAAGCACGTGACCAAGCTGTACCAGGTTGAGCGCAGCCAGGCGGTGTGGATTGTGATGGACGCGGGCCGGCTGCTCCGCGCCCGCGTGGGCGAACTCAGTAAGCTCGATCTCTCAGTTAACGCCGCGCTTTCGCTCGCTCAGATCGCGCTCTATTCCGGCGATCGCACCGGCTTGCTGGTGTATGGCCGCAACATTCAGCAGCGGGTTGGCCTTGGCCGGGGCATCGGACATATGCGAGCCATCCTGGAGGCGCTTGCTTCAGCTCACGAGGAAGCGGCCGAAGCGGATCACCTTCGCGCGGCGTCGGCGCTGCTGCAAATGCAGAGACAGCGCGGACTGATTATCTGGATCACCGATCTCGCTGACACATCCATGACACCGGAAGTAGTTGAGAGCGCGTCGCGCATACTTTCCAAGCACCTTCTCCTGTTTGCTGTAATCGCGCAAACCGACTTGCAGCGCCTGGCCAACAAGTACCCGGAAAATCCAGAGCAGATGTTCGAGATCATGGCTGCCCAGGAGCTTGTACAGAGAAGAGAAACGTTGCTGGCCCGCGTGCGCGGAAAAGGCGCGTTGGCTCTGGAAATATCTCCTGATGCGCTAACGACAGTCCTGGTGAACCGTTATCTGGAGGTGAAGGAGAGGGGGCTGATCTAGTTCTCTAGGACACCCGTTTTTTCCTTACCACAGTCCTCTTCATCACCACGGGTTCTTTGCTCTCGGCCACAACCGTGTCCACCACAGCGCCGGGAACCATCCTCTTGATGCGACGTTTGGTGGCTGTAGCCTGGCCTTCTCGAGTTGTGGGCGTGTCGCCGAAGAGAGCGGTCATGTACTCCGCCCGGCATTCGTCCGAGCAGAAGTGCACTGCCAAAGCCTCCACGGCGCGAGGGCGGTCCCAGGTTCCGGAAATGGACACCTCGCGGCGAGCTGAAGTTACGCCGATGTTTTCCGCGGCAAAACCCAGGATCCAGGCTTCATCACGTTCCTTCAATCGTCCACATGTGTCGCACTGAAAACGGATCATAGACCACCCCTTGGGATTAAGATGGTCAAACAATTTGCAGGGGTTGACTTGCTAAGGCGGTGTTCAGCAATGCAGAACAACTCGGGCCGGCAGAGCTATCTCTGCTGGAGCTTCCGCCAGCTCACCGCGGGCGCAGAAAAACAGGTAACTGAAGAAAACCATGGCAATGCCGCCGGCAAGAATGAACTTCCAATGCCATGAAATGGCCGGTGACGGAGAAATGAAGCCTTCGATCGTCCCGGCAAGAATTAGGATCGGAATTACTCCAAGCACAAGACGGACAGCCTCGCCGCCCGCTCGCGCCAGGGAATCGCGTCTGGGCAACATGCCAGGAAACAGCATGCCTTGAGCAATCCGCAGACCCGCCCCCCCGGCGATAAAGATGGCGGGCAGTTCCAGAACGCCGTGCGGGGCAACAAAGCTCCACAAGGAGAGGCTCATGCCTCCGAGCCAGCAGGCAGCTCCCACCACTCCTAACAGGAGTCCGTTGAAAACCATGCTCAACACCGTTCCAACACCGGCGGTGATTCCCATCGCAAATGCAATAAACGTTACGCTCAGGTTGTTCGTCATGATGCGGCTGGAAGCCAGCGGCTTTACCGCAACCACTGACTCCGTCCACATCTTGTGCTTTTCAATCGTGTCCATCATCTGCGGACCCAGAAAGAGGCGCATGAATTCAGGCTGTGTGATCGAAAGCAGCAGGCCGGCGAGTCCTCCCAGAGCGAAGAGCAGAAAAGCCGCATTGATCAGGCGAAGGTTGCGCCGGAATATTCCTGGCCAGACTGCCCTGTAGAAATGCAGAATCCCGGCTGCGCTCGATTTTTGCCCGGAATAGATGGTATTGTGAGCGCGGAACAGCAGGAGGTTCAGTGATCGTGCGTACGTCTTACCGCTTGGGTCTTCGCGCAACGTGGAAAGATCCGCCGCTGCCTGGCGATAGAGCAGTCCCAGTTCCTGCAACTCAGCGCGGGTCAGCGATCCAAGCCCCTGACTGCTGGTCTGATTGAGCAGACGTTCAAGACGGTCCCAATGGCTTTGCCGTTTCGCGAGCCAGTGAGCAGAGATCATAAGTGGACAAGCTTACCATTGACACTCCGGAGCAGGTGCACCTTGAGTTTGTGCTCGCGGGCATTGGCAGCCGCTTCATGGCGGCCCTGCTGGATACACTCGTGGAAGTGGGCATTGCGCTTGTGGTTTCACTCATTGCTCTTGCTTTTGCTGCAACACCGCTAACGAGCGGATCCCCGACGTGGATCCTGGCGATCCTGATCTTTGTTTTCTTCCTCATCATGTGGGGCTACTACGCCATTTTTGAAACGCTCTGGAAGGGACAGACCCCTGGTAAGCGTTGGGCCGGCATTCGCGTCATCAAGGAATCTGGACGGCCGATCAATGCGTACGAGGCGATAGCTCGCAATTTCGTTCGTTTCGTCGATTATCTTCCCGGGTTCTACGGTGTGGGCGTAATTACCATGTTGCTGAACCACAAGAACCGTCGCCTTGGGGACTTTGTGGCCGGCACCCTCGTGGTTCATGAGACTTCTGACGGAGAAGTCGCGCCTTTTTTCAACACTATTTCCGCGACCAATGATGTTATCTTTCCTCAAGCAGCAAACCTCACACTTCAAGAGGCCGAGTTGGTTGAGGCCTTTCTTCTCCGCCGTCTTGACATGGCTCCAGCCATACGCCGCGAGAGCGCCGAGCGCATTGCGGCGATGCTGTCGAACCGGCTGGCAATCTCCCCTGACATGCGTCCAGCCGATACCGAGGCATTTCTTGAGCTGATCGTCACCGAGTTCAGGAACAGAGCAAAATACCGGTAGAGCCGCAGCGGGAGGATGGGCAAGCTGGGTTTTTGGCACGATTCTCCTGAAAACACCAGAACCTATAAGGTAAATAGCTGACGTACACTAACGATTGCCGTTTGCACCTTGGGTTTACCCGTTTTTTTATGGTACTTTAGGCCCTAATCGCTCATTCGTGATTTTCCCCGGCACAAGGGCGGCCTCTCGTATTCACTATGGCACTTGGATTCGGCTTCAATAAAGCAAAGGTACTGGCCTCGGCGGAGAAGTTCGTTCAGCAGGGAAAGCTGCAGAACGCCATTGCCGAATACGAAAAAGTTGCCAGGGAAGACCCCAAAGACGTGACCGTCCTCAACACGATTGGCGATCTCTACGCCCGTCTGGGAGACAATGAGCACGCCGTCCACTACTTCAAAAAGGTCGGCGATCAGTACGCGCAAAGCGGCTTCACGGTCAAAGCCATAGCCGTCTACAAAAAGCTATCCAGGCTGGCCCCCGGCAATGCCGAACACATCACCAGGCTGGCTGAGCTTTACACCCAGCAGGGGCTCTTCAGCGATGCGCGAGCCCAATACATGCTCATGGCAGACGCGCATTTGCGGTCCGGGGAAAATAATCAGGCCGCACGCGTATTTCAAAAGATCCTGGAACTCGACCCCGAGAATGCAACCACGCAGTCCAAGCTGGCTGATCTTTACATGAAGCTTGGAAAGAAAGATGAGGCGCTCAAGATTTTTTCCAGCGCGGCCGAAGCGCTCTACGCGCGAGGGTCTCTTCAGGCAGCCGAAGAAGCGCTAAGCAAAGTCATCACTCTCGATCCTCAAAATACGTCTGCCTTGCTGCTGCGCGGTATGATGGCTGCCGATAGTGGCGATCATTCTGCTGCCCTCCGCTACCTTGATCAGCTCTCCGATCGCGAGTCTCGCCCGGACGTTCTCAGGGCGTTGCTGCGCGCCAGACTGATCTCAGACGAAGTTGAGGGCGCCGAATCAGACGCACAAACGCTGCTGGATCGTCACAACGACACAACCGGCATCAGCTCTCTTGCTGAGTGGTACGTGAACCATGACGAGGCCGGCAGCGCGGTGACCCTTTATGAGCGCAACGCCGCCAAGATCCTTGGGGCCGACGCAGCGGCGTTCCAGAGCACGCTCTATCCATTGATAGAGAAAGTAAAAAACAATCCTGAGGCTCTCAACCGCTTGCAGCGCCTGCTCCAGCCCGGCGGCGAGGCTCCCCCAAACGCTGAAATGCTGGAAGTGCAGGCGCATGCGTTTGCGCAGAAAGGTGAGTACGCGCAGGCACGCGATCTCTACAAAAAGCTCTCTGAACTGGAGCCTGAAAACGCGCTGCACAACCAAAACTACCGCCAGATGCTGGCTAAACTGGGCGAGGATCCGGCCACTCGCATCCTGACTCCGGAAGAAGCAGCTCAGGCACTCATGGTGGAAGAACTGGACCAGAGTGCGGTGGTGGTCCAGCAGAAATATGATCCTCCCACTGAAAACGCTATTGAAGCTGCGCTCACAGACGCCGAGTTGTACGTTTCCTACAATGTCCCTTCCAAAGCGATCGCGCCTCTTGAAGCGGCCCTGCCACTGGCTCCGAGAGACATCACTTTGAATCAGCGCCTGGCTACTCTCTACGCCCGTGCCGAACGTTATGCGGACGCGGCGCGGATGTGCCAGAGCCTCAGCGACATCTATCGTGAACTTGGGCACGGGAATGAGTCGGCCCGGTACCAGGATGCAGCGCGAAAGTACGGACTGAAAGCCGGCATTACTCCAGCCGCCGTTTCTGCTGCTCGTACAGCGGAAGGAGCGCCGAGTCCCACCGTAGAAAAGGCCGTCCCAACTACGGTGGATACAAGCTCTCTGAGTCCGGAATCACCTGCCATTGAGGAGCCTGCGCCCTCAGTGCAGGAATTCAGCTTTGACGTGACGGAACCGCTAATTCAGGAACCCGACGCCGCTGCTCCGACCCTGGAAGTCGCTCCGCAACCTGATCTGGAGATTTATCCCGCGGAAACGAAACCTGAGGCGGTCGAAGCCGAGCCCGTTGAAGTTGAAGCTTCAAGCGAGTGGGAAGACATGCTCTCCGTCGAGGTGGAAGAGCCCGAGGCCGTGCAAGTGGAAATTGCCGCTCAGGCCGCGACGGAAGAAGACGATACCCAAAAGCTGGAACCCGAATTGGTGGCCGAGGCCGCCGTAACGTCCCAAACAACTCACAGTACGCCAAAGGAGCCCGAAGGCGGCTCCAACGTTTGCTACCTCGCGGACGACAAGGTCCAGGAGGTGCAGTTTTATATTTCCCAGCAGATGTGGCAAGCCGCGAAGGATGCGCTCAACGAGCTGAGCCAAATGGCTCCGGACTCCCCGCATCTGCCCGAGCTGATGGCCGCCATCGCTGCCGGATCCACACCTCCACCGCCAGAAGCACCTGCGGCCGAACCGGAACGAACCCCGGTCATGGATCAGGCCGCCGCTGCCAATTTCCTTCCGCCACCCTTTGCCGCGCCCGCTCCTCCGACGAATGCATTCATGGATCCGTTTGCCGCGCATACGCCAGCCTCGACTGCCGCGCCGGCGGCAAGCAAGCAGCGAACCCCGAGCAAGAAACCGGCAGCGCATGAAGAGCCGGTCCTTGATTTAGGAGATGACGTTGCCCACCCTGCTGCGGCGATGGGCGAGATTTCTGCGGTCAGTGACAGTACGCAGAGCACGGAGGATATCCTCACCGACTTTGTTCAGGATCTGGAAAGCACAGAACTGAAGGACTTCCTGCCTAAGCCCCACGCTGAGCCTGCTGCTGTATCGCCGGTTCCAGTGGTAACACCCGTCGCGAGTGTGCATACGAACGGCAAGACACAAGCGCAGGACGCCGGCTCTGTTCTCGCCGACATTCTTTCTGACTTGCAGGAGGAGACTGCTGAACCAGCCGAATCGGAGGAGGATCCCGAAACTCATTACAATCTGGGCATTGCCTTCAAAGAAATGGGGCTGCTTGATGAGGCCATCGGCGAGTTGCAGAAAGTTTGCCGTGCCATTGACAAGGGTCACGTTTTCTCGCAACCTATCCAGGCTTATACATGGTTGGCCCAGTGCCTGGTGGACAAAGGGGCGCCGGAAGCGGCAGTGCGCTGGTATCAGAAGGCGCTTCAAATCCCGGCTTTGGATGACTCCAGCCGCTGCGCCATTTATTATGATCTGGCAGCGGCTTACGAAGCCTTCGGCGACACAAAATCCGCTCTGGCAAATTTCATGGAAGTGTATGGCTCCAACATTGACTTCCGCGACGTGGCCAGCCGCATCAGAACTTTGAAATCTTGAAAATCTGCGACTGCATCTAATTTAGTTCCGGTTTGAATTTGACCTCCACGAATCTCGAAACGCCTCCCGGTCCCCCTGCCGCACAGGAAGAACCATTGCCGCCAGTGTGGTTGCAGCGCCTATTTGCGCTTGTCTATGTTCTGTTTTGCATGGTCGTGGGATTAGTCCTTCTTACGTTGCCGTGGAGGAGCGAGTGGTTTGATACCGGCTGGATTCTGCATTACCCGATCGCTCAAGCCATCTTGCAACACGCGTTTGTTCGTGGAGCGATTTCCGGCCTCGGGCTCGTCGATATCTTCCTCGGGGTGTTCGAGGCTGTAAGTTATCACGACCGGCTGTAATCTTCTGCCGGCATTCCGGATGCAAAACTGAAACTGATGAGTGACACCAAGAACAAATCGGAACAAACGCTTGACTCGCCAGATCACCTGTTGCATCCGGCGCCGCTCGCCTATTTCAATCCCGAATTCCTGAACAGCCCAGACGGGCGCATTTTGCGCATTATGTCAGAATACGCGGAACCGCTCTCCAGGTTTCGCCGGGAAAAAATCCAGGACACCGTCGTCTTTTTTGGCTCCGCCCGCTTTGCCAGCCTTTCTGAAACAGAAAAAGCGCTGACCATCCTGGAAAAGCCCGGCTCCGCGAGACCGGCAGGGCCGGAAGACCTGCCCGGCGGTAAGGATGGTGATGCCTTGCAGACAGCGCTTAAGCGAGCGCACGCCGCAGTGGAGATGTCGCGATTTTACGAAGACGCGCGCAAACTTGCCCACATGCTCACCGAATGGACGGTAACGCTGCCCGGCAAGCGGCGTCGGTTTGTTGTGACCTCCGGCGGTGGGCCGGGAATTATGGAGGCCGCCAATCGAGGCGCGCACGAAGCCGGCGGCAAAACAATTGGCCTCAACATCAGGCTTCCCTTTGAGCAGTTCCCGAACCCGTATATCACGCCGGAACTGAACTTCGAGTTCCACTATTTCTTCATGCGTAAATACTGGTTCGCCTATCTAGCCAAGGCGCTCGTGGTTTTTCCCGGGGGCTTTGGCACACTGGACGAGCTGTTTGAAATCCTCACCCTTGCGCAGACTCAGAAGCTTGCCAAGAAAATCATCGTAATTGTTTACGGGAAAGAGTACTGGAGCCGCGTACTCAACCTTGAAGCGCTCGCTGACGCAGGCGCCATTTCCCCGGATGATACGCAATTGTTTTCTTTCTGCGATTCGCCGGAAGAAGCGTTTGAATGCCTGAAGGATGGGTTGACCAAGTATCACCTCCAGCCGCCGCCCGCGCGGCTAGTGCCAGAAGAGGGCCCGGAAATCGCCAAGACGCTTCCATAAATTGCAGAGAATTCTTCGCTAAATCGCAAGGGGCACGATTTGCGTCGTGCCCCTCTAAATTGAACGGATTCCTCTGTGGGCCCTAAAACAGATTCCACAAAAACTGGTTGTATACCTCGTGGTGGTACTGCACCTCGGGGGCTTTCACAAAGGTTCCCAGCAACCTAGAGCAGCGGTCGGCGGAAGCCTGCTTCAGATCCCCATAGCGGGCCTTCACATCCTCGCCCAGGATTTTCGTGGTCCATTCGGAGTTGCGGAAATTCTCGAGCGCTGTGTAAATATTGTCCGGCAAATAGCGTTCTGCCTGGCGCAGATTCTTGATGCGCGAGATACTGCCATCAACCCCGGTTTTGAAAATCGCGTATAGCACCATGTAAGGGTTGGCGTCGGGGGCTACAGAGCGAACTTCCACGCGCATACTGCGCTCGTTACCGATGGGGATTCGCACCATGGAGCCGCGGTCCACAGCCGATGCCTTGAGCTGATTGGGCGCCTCAAAATGCGGATCAAGTCGGCGGTAGGCGTTTACGCTCGAATTCAACAGCAGGCAAATATCATTCCCGTGCGTAAGGATGCGGTCCACGAACTGCCAACCGGTTTCGCTGAGCTTCTCTTCGCCTTTTGCATCCCAGAACAGGTTCTTGCCATCCTTGCTGATGGAGACATTTGTGTGCATGCCATTGCCGTTCACTCCCACCACTGGCTTAGGCAGGAAACACGCGGTCAAACCCATCTTCGTCGCAACCTGACGGCAGATCAGCTTGTAGAGCTGAATCTGATCAGCCGCGGCAACCACCTCGCCGTAACCGTAGTTGATTTCAAACTGTGACGGAGCGACCTCAGGATGGTCCTTCTCATTCTGGAAGCCCATGGCGCGCTGCACCTCGGCGGTGGTGTCAATGAACTGGCGCAGCGGATCTCCGGGCAGAGAATGATAGTAGCCACCGGTATTCACATAGTCGAACTTGCCTGTCTCGTGGTAGCGACGTTCCGCGTCCACACCCTGAAAGAGAAAGCCTTCAATTTCATTCGCTGCATTGAGGGTGTAGCCCTGTTTCTCGTACAGTCTGGCGGCATAGAGCTTGAGGATCCCGCGGATGTCGCCCACATAAGGCGTGCCGTTCTTGTCAATTACATCGCCAAAAACCAGCACTTTCCCTGGACCAAAGATGTCTGCCGGAGCCCAATAGAATGAGCCCCAATCAATGCCCAATCTTAGGTCACTCTCGCGCTGCGCCGTAAATCCGCGGATGGAGGAGCCGTCAAATGTGAGATTGTCCCAGCTCTTCAGCAGGAATTTCTTGTCGTAATCGAGCATGTGCAGCCGGCCTTCAAGGTCGCTGAACAGCACGGTTACGGCTTTAATGCGTTTTTCATCACTCAGGTACTTCAGCCGCTCTTCCCGGACCTTGTGTGCGGGCACCCGGTTTTTCCGTTGTTCCTTGGCAGCTAGATTGAGATCTTCCAGTTCGTCGTACGAGATGTTCAGAAAATTACGCAGTTCGTTTGACATGGCTCTCCACGGAATGAATTTGGAATGGCATGGGCCTGGAATAAGGGACTGAACGTCAGTAGGTTATCGCGAAGCAGCGCGATGCAGCCAATTAAATAAGCTTATGAGCTTGATACAGCGAATTTATTGCACATTGGGAACGTGATTTCCACAATCACCTGCACTGCCCGTGGAGCAGCTCGGAACATCACTGGAAAATTTTGTTACGCAGCCCGAACGTCCTGTTGACCGCTGTCGGAGTCGTTCCCTTTCACCTTCTGCTCTACGTGCTTGATCTCCACTCTTTCCTTGTGAATGTCGAGCCGGAGGTGCGCATACAGGCTCATGTACTGGTTCGCTACCCAGACCAGGGCGAAGCCGCCCACCAGGTACCCACGCCAGTCGTCAAACAGCAGCTTGTAGCGTGTAATGAGAAGAAAAATTAGGACCACGTAATGGCTGAAGCAGTACTCGCAAGTAAAAATGAAAAAGAACTTCCGTGCGGCGAAGCTTTTGTTGTTGTCGCTTTGGTCGAGGCAATACTGGCGCGGTTCGCGAAAGATTTCTTCGTGAGTTACCGTCCAGGCAACGCAGGCAATTGGGATGGCCAGCACAAAAAGCCAGACAATCTGCAGGTAAAGCGGCACTTCTTTAAGATGCTGCCGGATGAGACAAGTCTGCCTTTAGACGCTGGCGGGCCGCCCGCGATATAGTCAGGTTCAGAACGCTTATGTGCAACCCGGCCCAATCCAGAGCCAGCGCGACGGCAGGCCCCGTGCTGCTCTACTACATCACGGACCGTAAACAGTTTGGCGGAAGTGCGGCTGACCAGGAGCAGGAACTGCTTGAAAAGATCGGCCAATGTGCTGACGCCGGCGTCGACTACATTCAGTTGCGTGAAAAAGATCTCACCACGCGCGCCCTTGAGCAACTCGCCGCCAGAGCCGTGGAGGCGATTCCCGGCGGTTCTGCCACCCGGCTGCTCATCAACTCTCGGATTGACGTCGCCCTGGCCTGCAATGCCCACGGCGTCCATCTGCCCGCCAATTCTCTTTCCCCCAGCGAAGCCCGCGCGATTTTCGCTCGCGCAGGAAAAAGCGATCCCGTAATCGGGATATCCACTCACTCGGCGCATGAGGTCGCCTCAGCAGAAGCACATGGCGCTGATTTGGCGGTGTTTGGCCCGATGTTCGAAAAGGCCGGTATTGCTATTCGTGACGGTCTGATACAGCTCGCGGCTGTGACCCGGCAATCGCTGCCGGTCTTGGCGGTGGGCGGCATTACCTTGGGGAAAGCAAAGCAATGCCTAGAGGGAGGAGCCTCCGGAATCGCTGCTATCCGACTGTTTCAACAGGGTGAGGTGGAAGCTACGGTTAACGCTTTGCGCCGGCTTCGCGTGGCCGGCACAACAGCACGCGGCTAGTAGCGTTCTCTTCGTTTGTCTCCCACGAGCCAGTTTAGAAAGGCCGAAACAAGGCTCAACAGGATTGCTCCCACAACCGCGGCCCACCATGTCTCCACCTGAAACAGTGCCGGCATAAAAAACGCAGCCAGCTTCAGCATGGCGGCATTGATGAGAATCAGAAAGAGTCCAAATGTCAAGATCCAAAGCGGGAACGTTACGATCTTCAGGAAAAAGCCAAGAGTCGAATTGATGAGGCCGATCACCGCCGCGGCAATTAATGCTCCCGCGAATCCGCGCACGTGAATGCCGGAAACCAGGTACGCCACAATGAGCAGCGATACGGCGTTCACCAGCCAGCGAACCAGCAGCCTCATACAGTCGCGCTCCTCAGGTGATTTAGCCCGCTCTTCTAATGAACAAAGATACCCTTCGGCATCATTACGTGGACGCCAACATTTCCGTCCACCAGCTCCGTGATGTCCACGTCACCGGCCACGCTGGTGAGCATGTAAGCCTCGTCGCGGCTCAGGTGCTTTTCTGAGACCAGGAAATCAATCATTTCCCGAATCGCGATGCGTGTGGCTTGATGGAGATTGTGGTCAAAACCCATGCTGATGTAGTGCGAGGGTGTCTCCGCCCGCGGATACTTCTGGTGGGTGCCTTTATGCAGGATGAACTGTACGGTCCCCACCAGCGATGTTTCCAGCGCTGTGATGTCCACCTCACCGTTTCCCTGGCCCGCATGCCCATCGCCCATCTCAAAAAGCGCACCTGGCGCGAACACGGGAAAATAGACCGTGCTGCCGGCGACTAATTCTTTGTTGTCCATATTCCCCGCATGAATCCCCGGCGGCGCGCTGTCAATACGCCCGTACTCCGGCGGAGGCGCCACGCCCATGCTGCCAAAGAATGGATGCAACGGAATCTCGACCCCCGGGGCAAACTTCGCCACCATGCGCTCGCGGTCGAGCGGAATTATCTTCATTTTGCGATAAGGAAATTCATCAGGAAGAAAGCCGTGCATCGGACCGAATGCGTTGTAAGCGTAAGGAATTGCCAGATCGATTTTTTCCACGTGCACTTCCAGGGTGTCACCGGGCTCAGCGCCTTCGATGAAAACCGGCCCGTTCAGAATGTGCCCTCCCGGACCTTTCTTAGTTACCTCCTTATAGATGTCACGCAAGCTTTGCTGCACCTGATCGGGCGGGACACCGGCTTTTTCCAGGCCCGTGGGGCTGTTCGTAATCAGTGTTTCGAATTTGACCGTATCGCCGGAGTGTATTCGCAGGACGGGTGCCGCGGCCGAATCGTAATAACCCCACGCTACAGTTTTTGGCGTGGCAGGAAGAGTGTATGTATGCGGTGCATCGCTGGCTTGTGCAAGCGCGGCTATAGCAGACAGAGATAAGAAGAGAAACAGGCGCATGGTCCTCCCTTGAGAGCGCCAGCCATCCTTTCATAAAGCGGCCGGGAGGACAATCTTTTTGGCGGCCGCGTTCAGCGGCGCAGAATGGTATTCCCATGATCAAGCTCAAGACGGCGCGTTCCGGCCGGAGCAATAAAGGTAAAACTGGTGTTTACATCGTCCGCAAACACGAAGTGCAGGAATCTGGCGCGGCCCTGAGCATCAACTCCGTAGATCGGGATAGCGGTAACCAAACGATCGGCCCCATGGCTCTGGCGGATGACGCCGCGCACCCGGGTGCGGCCACTCTCAGCCGTAACCCGCACTTTGTCCAGCGTGAACTGCGGGACTGACGTACCGTTGACCCAGCTATCAAAGAACCAGTCCAGGTTGTGCTGCCCCTCGTAGCGCAGCGATGCAGGCATCACTTTTTCAAAAGCAAGCTGAAGATCATGGGTGGAAATCTTGTGGTTGGGCGACTGGGCCAGCAGGCCCTTCAGCGCAGAGAAAAACAGGGCATCGCTGTCTCCGCCGCTCGCCTCGCGAAGCATGGTACGCAACATGTGGATCAGCCACGTACCTCGCCCGTAAAGGACCGGCTGATATGCGTTGGGGAATTTCGACGAGGTCAGCCGCATCCCCAGCGTCACAGGCCCAGCGTCGCCGACGGCCCCATTCGGAGTTTGGCTTAGAAGTTCCTGGCGATAAAAGTCGAGCGCGACCTTCATTGCCGCAGGATCCTGCTTCTCCAGCATCATGAGGGCGGTGTAGTTGGCCAGCGCTTCGATGATCCATTCGTCACGGTAAGAACTCCAGTCGACCGCATCACCCCACCACTGGTGGGCTGTCTCGTGGGTCAGCATGAGCTTGCTGAGCAGCAGATCGATGTATGGATCATGCACGCCTGCGGCATGGCGTTCATCCGGATCGAGGAAGGCCATGCTGGAGAGATATACCAATCCCGGCCACGACTGGCTGAGCATTCCCGGGAATTGAGTAATCTCCAGATGTGAATAGGGAAATGGGTCCAGTTCGCCGGAAAGGAACTGTACTGCATTCGCAGCCTGCGCTGAAATCTGGTGCACCTCCCGAGCAGGATCGGGGTAGTGTCCGGCGCGCGCCTCTCGAGCGGCAAGAGGCTGCTCAACTATCTTGGCCGCGTAGGCGTGGATCCGGACACCGGAAGAAGAAGATTCTGCTGTGGCAAACTTGCCCAGGTTGAACCCGGCGCGGGAAATCGGTTTTTCCGTGACAAAGCGCGTAATTCGATGGCGCTCCTTCACGTCGCTCGCCACCTGCTTGCCGGTAGCAACCAGTGACCAGTCATCAGGGTAATCGAACGTGAGATCGTAATTGGCGAATGCGGGGCCGGCGTTGGGATACCACGTTCCTCGCGCGCCCACGTACAACAGGTCGCCTCCGGCATCGAACATGACGGGCCCGGCATAGTGAAACTGCACGCGGACGGGCTTCTCTTTTTCGAGCGGACCGGGGAAGACGATGGCGATGAGATCGTCTCCACGTCGCGCCAGCTCACTCCCTCCGATGGCTTCGTTTTGGATGAACTCGATCGGCTTTCCGCCCACACGCACGTTGCTGATCTGGAGCTGTTGAGAAAGCTCCAGAATGAACGTCCTCTGTCCCGCCACGTGGGGAACGAGCGAAACTTCGGTTTCAGCCGTGAGATTAGACGGTGGTTCCAGCTCCGCTTCAACACGGTAGTCCGTAAGATCAAAGCGCGAGGGGGTTGGTGAATCCGTATTTGCGGAGCCTCGCAGTGAACGCATGGGGAATGAACTCCACACGTTGTAATAGACCGTGTCGTGGTCCAGGCTCGCCTGGGCGACGCTGACCTGCTCCTGGGCATTTGGATTGAGATACATGTCGAAGGTGCCAAACGCCGTGCCACCCACGCGGACGTGCAGGAACCGTGGCGAGGAATCGCCTGAGTTCGTCAGCGCCTGCAGGATCGACAGGCCGTCCGCCCTCGCCAGCTCACGCATGGGCTGGGACCAACGATCAATAAACGGCTGCGGATTCTCAGCCGGACGAAATCCGGCGCGCAATTCGTCCACCAGCCGGTCATCCACAAACCGGAAATAAGCTGTAGTGAACCTTTGTTCGAGAACGGCGGAACCGGTAAACAGCGCGAGAGATGTTCGCTCCGCCCGCCCGGGCGGGATCATCAGCACCTCACCCTGGCCCTCGAAGAGTGCTCCGGTAATATGCCCGTCGACCGCGTGAATCAGCGCGATCGTACCATCACTGAGTGAGAAGTGAAGGTCCTCGCGGTCAATGGACACTTCCCGCAAGGTATGCACCTGCGCCGGATCGAGAACTGGATTCAGGATTTCACGGTAGAGTGCCGAAGCCGATCCAGCGGCACCCGGCGTCGAGGCATTTTGTGCATGCATGCACGCGCTCGCCAACAATAGCGCGAGCACTAACACCTTCGTCACCGGGGGCGATGAGAAGCGGTTCATATACATGCCATAATGCTGCTGGCTCTTGAAAACGATTATCACATTTTGTTGGCTCGCCGTGTGGGCCGGCCTCTTCGGCGCTTTAGCGGCCAGGGCGGACACCATTGTGCTTAAGAGCGGCACCCGGATTGTGGCTGATTCTGTCACCGAATATAACGGCCGCGTGGAATACTCGATCGGCGACAACACACTCACGATTCCGAAATCCATTGTCACCAGAATTGAGCGGGGAGGCGCAGGCGACGCTGCGCCCGCATCCTCGAAAACCAGTGAAATCAGATCTGAGGATCTTCCTGAAAAAGCAACGGAGATGGAAGCCTCAGAAGAGCTTGTTACTCGGGTAATTCATGGTGGACAGGTGGATACTGCCGCGCTGCGGGAAATTGAACTCCAAAACCCTCCGCAGCAATCAGCGGCCGCCTACGCCATTGCCGCAGGGTTCGAAGACAACCGCAACAATCTGAGCGTAGCCGCCGGGTATCTGGAAAGCGCTCTCCACCTGCTTCCCGGCAACTCCATTCTTCTTGAAAACTATGCCTCTGTCCTGTTGCGCCTGGGCCGGTTCTCTGAAGCGCTCCCCTATGCCGAACAGGCCACGCGCGCCGACTCACAATCATCGCTGGCTTTCTGGTTTCTTGGATATGCGTATTACAAGAACAACCGGAATCAGGAATCCATTGCCGCGTTGAAAAAATCGCTGCAACTTCATGAGGATGACAAGGCCCGGCAGTTGCTGGAACGCGTGGAACGCGAATCCAGCACGGAGGCCGATTTCCATCAGCAGGAAAGCAGCCATTTCACGCTCCGGTATGAAGGCTCACAGGCCAGCAGTGAGTTGCGCGGGGAAATTCTGCAAGCGCTCGAGCGGAGCTATAACAAACTGGAAAACGACCTTGGCGCATCACCGCGCAATATCTATGTCTCCCTCTACACTGATCAGGCATTTTTCGACGTGACTCAGGCGCCGGCCTGGTCAGCCGCCCTCAATGATGGAAAGATCCGCATTCCGATCTCCGGCGTCAGCAGCGTCACCCCGGAGCTCGCCCGCGTGCTGCGGCACGAGCTTACTCACTCCTTCGTCGCGCAAATCACGCATGGCCGGGCGCCGCAATGGCTGAATGAAGGCGTAGCTGAGCTGGAGCAGGGCGCTAACACCTCGTCCTTTGGACCAAAGCTGGCCGTTCTTTACAGCTCAGGACATCAAGTGCCGCTCAACATGCTGGAAGGAAACTTTGACACCCTGGACAAGTCAGAGGCGCTGGTGGCCTATGCTGAGAGCCTCGCGGCCGTGGAGTACATTTCTTCAACATACGGCGTGAGCGACGTGGCCCGCATACTCGAACGCCTGGGCGAGGGAGACTCCGTTGAAACCGCTCTGAGAAATATTATCCACGCTGGGTACAAAGAACTGGATATGGAAGTGACCGAATATTTGAGGAGAACCTACGGAACCTAATCTCAGTTCCGGCTGTTACATGCGAAAAGTGATTTTAGTAGTGGTCTCGACTTCTACCGGATCACCATTCAAAAGGTAAGGCTTGTATTTCCATTGCTGCACCGCTTCGACCGCAGCTCGCGCGAGAACCGGGTTGCCGCTCACGATCACCAGGTCTTTCACGCCCCCATTTCGGTCGATCATAAAGTCGAGAATAACATCGCCGATGATGTGACCCTTTTTTGCCTCCGAAGGATAATGCGGCGGCACCTTCTTGATGATGTGGCTTTCAGCGACTCCTTGTGAAACCCGGAACTTTCTTGGGCCAGACGATGTTCTTTGGCTAGCTGTTTGACCAGCAGAGCTGAGAGGCAGAGTTGCAGGTTTCGCGCCTGCCACTTGCAGGAGCGATATCAGCAGTAACACTGAAAAGATTCTTTTCGGGTTTTGGAACATCGGCGCGTCTATCCTCCAGCAAGCCAGCAACTCTGTCAATTGCAGCCATACACCTGCCATTCTGATAGCATTTCTCGTATGAAACGCCTGCTCACCGTTGTCGGAATCGTTGTTGCCATCCTGATTATTGCCGTCTTGCTAGTGCCTCTGTTCATAAACGTGGACAGCTTCCGTCCCAACCTGGAGAAGAGCTTGTCCTCTTCGCTCAACCGGCAGGTACAGATCGGAAAGCTCTCTGCATCGATCTTCAGCGGCGGCGCATCGGCCAGCCAGATCTCTATCAGCGACGATCCCGCATTCAGCAAAGGACCTTTTCTGCAGGCGGGCTCGCTGAAAGTCGACGTTCACCTGATGCCCCTGATCTTCTCTAAGCGTCTGGAGGTTACCGGCATAACTGTAGAACGCCCTGAGATCGTGCTACTAAAGAATGCAGCCGGCAAATGGAACTACTCCACCCTTGGGAATTCCTCCTCCAGTAAGGAACCTCCCTCCAAGGGCGGCGGTCCCGCTATCTCCGTGGATAAGTTTCAAATCGTGAACGGTAAGGTGCGCGTGGGTGAGAGCAGCGGTCATAATGCGGCCCACGAGCATGTGTACGACAAGGTGAACCTGACAGCCAGCAACATCTCGCCGACAAGCGCTATTCCCTTCACCTTGAGCGCAGATACTCCCGGCGGAGGCTCACTCAAACTTAATGGCCAGTTTGGCCCCCTGAACAGCCAGGACTCGAGTCGCACGCCGCTCAATGCCCACGTCACCCTTCAACACGCAGATCTGGCCTCCACGGGCTTCATCGATCCCATGTCCGGCCTTGCCGGCAATCTTGATTTCGACGGCAAGGTGAAGTCGGACGGCAGCAAAATCCAATCCGACGGAAAGATCAAAGCCAGCAACCTGAGAGTGGTGAAGGGCGGCGCTGCCGCCAAGGCTCCCGTCACGCTCGATTACCGCTCTGACTACGGGCTGCAATCCCAGTCCGGCACCATCAATGCCGACTTGCACACCGGCAACAGCACAGTCAAATCCAGCGGCACGCTGGCGAGCCGCGGAGCAGATACGGTCGCTAATATGAAGGTTCAAGGCAACACCATGGCGGTAAACGACGTTGAAGCCCTTCTACCCGCGTTCGGCGTTGTCATGCCTTCCGGCGCATCACTTCAGGGTGGAACCATCAACATGGATATGACGGCCGAAGGTCCTCTGGATCGTTTGGTAATTACCGGACCCCTCAAGGTTTCCGGGACGCGTCTCACCGGCTTTGATCTGGGCTCCAAGCTGGGTGCGATGGCGGCCCTCACTGGCATTAAGCCTAGTTCCGATACGCTGATTCAAACGGTTAGCTCATCTTTGCGCGTCGCGCCTGAGGGTATCCGCGCCGACGATATTCTTGTTGACGTACCGTCCATCGGTTCTCTGACCGGGAATGGCCTGATCGGCAACAACAATTCTCTCGACTTCAAAATGCTGATGAAGCTCTCCAAGACCTCCGGCGGCCTGCTGGGAAACTTTACTCAGGTCTCAACGGCGTTACAGAACAACGGCATACCTTTTCTGATCCAGGGCACCACACAGAATCCCCGCTTCCTGCCGGCGATTGGCAATCAGGTGAAAGGACTTAAGCAAGGTTTGTTGGGAACAGTCACGGGTAATCAAAACGCGCAGCAGGGACAGCAAAAACAGGACTTAAAGGGAATTCTCGGCGGCATCCTTGGCAAGAAGAAAAAGCCTTAAGACACCGCTACTCATCTGAGTGATTGCGCGCAACACGCATGGCAATTTGCGTCACGCGGCTGCTAAAATGTTTGCAAAGCCCCGGCTGCCAAATCATTCTTAAAGAAAGCGCCATCATGAAGAAGTTTTCGCTCATTTCCGCCGCCATCCTGGCTCTTGCCGTTCTGGTTCAAGCAGACAATATTGTTGACGAGATCATTGCCCGCGTAAACGACCAGATTATTACCAAATCGCAATTCCAACGTGCCAGGGACTCCCAACTTCAGGAATTGAAACAGCAATTTCCCAACGACTGGCAGGCCCGCTGGTCGAAGTCCGAGAAGGACGTCCTGCGCGAAATGATCGATGAGCAGTTGCTCCTGCAAAAAGGAAAAGACCTGGGCATCACCGGCGAGACCGAGACGGTGAAGCAGTTGAACAAAATGCGCCAGGACATGGGGCTCCCTACCATGCAAGCGCTGGAAGACGAGGCCAAAAAACAGGGCATCTCATTTGAAGATTACAAGGAAAGCATTCGTACGCGCGTCGTCACACAGCAGGTAATTGGACAGGAAGTGGGAGCCAAGATCCACATCACCAACGAAGAAGTTCAGGACTACTACAATCAACACAAGCAGGAGATGGCGGGGCCGGAGGAAATCACTCTGAGTGAAATTCTGGTTTCCACCCATCCAAAGCCTGCAGCTGACAAGAACGCTTCCGATGAATCGGCAGACAAAACCGATGACGAGAACGCGCCGGAAGATCCTGCTATGGTGGCCAAAGCAGAAGCCAAAGCAAAGCTCATCTACACTCAATTGAAAACGGGAGCCAAGTTCGACGAGCTGGCGAAAAAAGAATCCGATGGGTCCACGGCTGCGCAAGGCGGGCCGCTGGGAACTTTCAAGAAAGGCGAACTGGCTAAGGAGTTTGAAGATAAAACCATGTCTCTCAAGCCAGGCGAGTTCACGGACCCGATCCGCACCAAGCAGGGATTTCTGATTTTGAAAGTTGATGCACACCGCTCGGCGGGCATCCCTCCCTTGAAGGAAGTAGAAGACAAAATCAGGGAGGTGATCTATTCGCAAAAATTGGAGCCTGCGGCGCGCGTTTACCTCAACAAACTTCGTGAACAGGCTTACATTGAGGTCAAGACCGGATTCGTGGATACGGGGGCGACAGCTAATCAAAGCAGCAATCATCCGGTGCTGATGGCGGCCGATGACGGAAACGGCCAGCATAGTAAGAATTCGGGCCTCAAGAAGAAGAAGCGCTTCCTCATCTTTTAAGGCGCGCTGGAGAGGGCCTTAGCCGTTCTTTTTGGCATTCTTCCAACCTGCCACTACTCAGGAGCGTCTTAACCTGAAGGATGGACCTGAAGGACTGGATCGCCACAGTCGCGAACTTCGCTGTCATTGCAGCACTGATCTCTTACGGGTTTCGGCTGTTTGCTGAGTACCACGCTTCCGGCCGTTGGGCCAAGAATGCTACAGGCCTGTTCGCGGGCATTGGGATGCTCGCTTTAGCCGCGGCCATGCTCCTGACGCCGCGCAACGCCTTAATTTTCCTGCGCATTGCGGAAACAGGAGCATCCCACATCTTCCTTTTTCTGAGCACGACCCTTCTGCTGGCGGCGATTGCGGCTTTTGGCATCATCAACTACTCGAGACCACTCCGCCTCTGGCACGAACGCCGGATCAGAAGAGCCCTCCATCGTGAACTCCCCAAAATCCCATAGCCGAATAGGGGAAAGCGGCGAAAAGGTGGTGCGCTGGCCGAAGCTGGGCAGAGAGGGCCAGCCTCCCCTTCCTGCGGGGCCACTGCGGCGCATTATTCCCGGCATGGTCACCGGCGCTTCGGATGTTGATCCCGCACTGGTGCTGACTGCCACAGTGGCGGGAGCAGCGTACCAGTATTCTCTACTCTGGTCGGTCCTGCTCTGCGTTCCTTTTTTGCTGGCTGTGTTCGCTGTATCCGGACGCATCGGCTATCAGACGCGGAAGGGGCTCGTGGATCTTTTGCGCGGCCATTATGGACGCGCCATCGCAATTGGGTGCGCCTGCCTGATCGTCGCCATCAATATGGCCATGATCGTGGCCGATCTTATGGCCGTGACCGATGCATTTTCCATCATCACGCAATTGCCACGAATGTTCTTCATTGGCGCTGTCGCGTTCTTTGTCTGGTACGTGCTCATCTTTCGCGACTACAGGAAAATCACACAGACGCTGGTCCTCCTTTCCTTGCCGTTGTTCATCTATGTGGCAGCCGCTGTGCTGGCTCATCCTGATTGGAAGGTAGTGATCGGCCACTCCATTTTCCCTCGCATTCCTCATGGAGCCGGTTATCCGGAAACCGTCGTCGCGATTTTCGGCTCGCTGCTGACGCCGTATGTGCTGGTGTGGCAGACCAGTTCGCGTCGCGAGGAAGCATTGGCGGGAGGAATGCTCCCCGGCGGCGCCGAGCATCGCGCCGGAACAGTTGTTACAACCGTACTTTGCTACTCCATCATGGTGGCGGCAGGCACTGTTCTCCGCATACCGGCCGGCACAGATCTGACGACGCGCATGGCGGCTTCTGCGCTCACGCCGGCGGTGGGAATTCTGGGCACCACTTTGTTTGCGGTGGGAATTATCGGAGCCGGCATGGTTGCGCTTCCGGTGCTGGTTGCTTCCATGTGTTACAGCGTGGCGGAAGCCATGGGCTGGCCCAGCGGCCTGAACGAGACGCCCTGGGAGGCGGTTCGCTTTTACGTGCTGATCTCCGGAGCCATGTTCCTGGCGGCTTCGTTGAACTTTTTCAAGATCAACCCGGTTTCCGCACTCTATTGGTCGCAGGTTCTGGCCGGGGTTCTCACTGTCCCGATTCTGGTGTTCATTCTGCTCGTCTCCAATGATCTCCGCATCATGCACACAACCAACAGTTGGTGGCAGAACTTTTGGATTGGGGCATCCATAGGGGCAATCATAACTGCCGCATTGATTTTATTCTGGTGGAAACTCATCGGCTGATTTCTCCGCTTCCCTGTTCACATTCGTAGCTTTTACTCTCGATTTTTGCTTGATGCGGCTACAATAGCCCTCATTATGCCAAGACTGTTACTTGCTGCCTTCCTGGTTTCCGGGCTTGCGTGCTTTGCCCAGCAAGAGCCGGTTGACGTGAGCTCTGAACCGCATCATCACCACGTAATCGACAATATGTTCGTGCGCGTATATGACGTTACCGTCGAACCCAACGAGTCCACGCTGATGCATCACCACGGGCACGATTACCTGGGCATATTTCTGGGCGATAGCAAGTTCGTAAACAAGAAGCAGGACGGCCAGAGTTCGTCCGCCAGTATTGGGGACGGCGAGGTACGCTTTGCCGCTGCGCCCGTCGTACATGCCGTGGAGGACACGGCCACCAAGCCCTTCCGCAATATCACAATTGAAATCATGCAACCGACCACGCATGAGAAAAACTGCACGGAATCCTGCGAAATCCCTGTCCCCTGTGCGTCCAAAGATAAAGCTGGCTGTGTCTCGGTGCAGAAGCTGATGAGCGCAGATCAGTGGTCGGTTACACGAATCACGCTTCCTCCCGGTTCTACGTACCCGCAACATACCCATTTGGCTAATTTTCTTGTGGTTCCATTGACCGATGCGGATATGAAGATGAGAAACCAGAACGGCCCGGAAACGGAAGTCCACGGCAAAGCGGGTGAGGTGCGCTGGAACAATCCTATGGTCCACACCATTAGGAATGTCGGGCCTAATACCGCAAAAGTTGTGGTATTGGAATTTCGTGGCCGGCCGGCGGGTGAAGGGTCAGAATCGATGACCCCCGAAAAGCCGGGGAAGCATAAGCCACACGATCATCACTAGTTCTGGTACGGAGCTGAGCGCTTGTGTTTTTGAACCAGGCGCTCAGTGTCCTATTCTCAGGTCTTTCGCGGGTTGCGACCGCCGCTATTTATTTCTACAATCTTTCATATATGCGTAAGCCCCGGATTGCCGGGCTTCTGCTTCCGCCCTCGGCCACTCGGGTACAGCAGATGACGGCCCCAACAATCAGTTCCTCGCAGGTTTACGACGCATCCCAATATCTTCGCCAGAATGGGACGAACGGAGAGTGGGGCCAATGAGCACGTCGCCGGAAACCACAGTTTTGCTTCCTGATTCCCCCGAGGCCCGTCAGTACAACCGTACCAAACGCTGGCTGGGAAGCGGGGACCTTGTTGTAAGCTTTGGTTTTCTTGTGGCTTTATTAGCCACCGGCTGGACAAATACCCTCCGCGATTGGGCTGTGCGCATGTCCAGGGACTACTACGTCCTTCAGCTCTTCTATTACGTGGTATTTCTCAGCATTTTCAGCAAGGTGCTGGGCTTCGGGCTGGACTTCTACGGCTTTCGTCTGGAGCATCGCTTCAACCTTTCGAACCAGCGCCTCGGCTCATGGCTGAAAGATTCGCTGAAAGGCTGGGTGCTTGGATTAGTGCTGGCTACTATCCTTTGCGAAATCGTCTACGCGCTGATTCGCACTTCGCCTGAGCACT
This sequence comes from Candidatus Acidiferrales bacterium, assembly GCA_035553195.1. Lineage (GTDB taxonomy): Bacteria > Acidobacteriota > Terriglobia > Terriglobales > Acidobacteriaceae > Angelobacter. The sequence goes on along the minus strand of DATNDP010000296.1, from coordinate 26,098 downwards.
GGTGGATCTATGGCTGGCTGATCTTTCTGGGACTGTTCGTGTTTTTTGCGCAGATTGCGCCGGTGGTCTTGTTTCCGCTCTTCTACAAGTTTGCACCGCTGCAGAATGACGGTCTTAAGGAGCGTCTGATGCGCCTAGGGGAACGTGCCGGAACGCGCGTTCGCGGAGTGTACGAATGGAAGCTTTCAGAGAAGAGCAAAAAAGCGAACGCAGCCCTGACCGGACTGGGCAATACGCGTCGCATCATCCTAGCAGACACGCTGCTCCAGAATTACAGTGATGATGAGATTGAGGCGGTGCTGGCGCATGAACTCGGACATCACGTGCACGGGCACATTCTGAAGAGCATCGCGGTGGAAGCCCTGGTTACGCTGGCCGGCTTCTGGGCTGCCAATTTGGTGCTGCGGTACGCCATTGACCAGCAGCACATGTTTGAGCACATGTCAGATTTTGCTAACTTGCCGCTGCTCGTCCTGGTCTCGACCGGACTCTCCGTCCTTCTTATGCCGGCGCTGAATGCCTACTCGCGGTTCAATGAGCGACAAGCCGATCTCTACTGCTGGAAGTCGGTGCAAAGCATCGGACCGTACGTGAGCGCCATGGAGAAACTGAACCAGCAGAACCTGAGTGAAAGCCATCCCTCCCGGCTGGTAGAGATCCTGTTCCACTCCCATCCACCCGTGTCCAAGCGAATCGCTGCCGCGGAAGATTGGGCCAAAAAACACCGTCCCAGTCTGGCGACTTAACCTCTTTGTTCGCGGAGCAACTCCTCCACTTTCTTCAGATCTTCTTCGGTATCCACCTCTACTGAGCCAAACGGCGTTTCTTCCACGTAGATATCAATGCCGTTCTCCAGCAACCGGAGCTGCTCGAGCCTTTCCGCTGCCTCCAGCTTTGATTCCGGCAAGCTGCAAAACCGTTCCAGAGCAGCCTTGCGATAGGCGTACAAACCGAGGTGCTTAAAGTACGGGATAATGCCAGCTCGGTCTCGATCATACGGAATAGTGGAACGCGAAAAATACAGCGCGCGTCCGTTCCGGTCAGTTACAACTTTGACTGCATTGGGATTGCTGATCTCTTCAGGCTTGCACAGCGTTTTTACCGTTGAGACCTGCACGTGAGGCCGCTGCATAGGAGAAAGCAGGGCTTCAATCTGCTCGGGGCGCAGCAGGGGCAGATCACCTTGAATGTTCACGTAAATATCGGCCGGAATTCTCTGCGCTACTTCGTTCACGCGATCCGTGCCGCTGCGATGGCTGGAAGACGTCATCTGGGCCTTCCAGCCGTTGGAGTGCGCGAGTTGCATCACTTCATCCGCATCAGTCGCGATGATCACTTCATGCAGCAGCGGACACCGTTGCGCTGCTTCATAGACGCGCTGGACCATTGGCTTGCCTGCAATTGCGCGCAAAACTTTGCGCGCAAGCCGGGTAGATCCCAGCCTTGCCGGAATCACGGCAATCGCGGTGAATGTGGAACTCATGGTGATTCTGGCGTGGCTCTAGGCGGAGCGGCTGCGCAACTGCTGCAGCTTTTTGGATTTCTCTTCAACGCTGCGTGCCAGCTTCTCTTTGAGCGATTTCAGCTTGCCTGCCACCGCCGTATTGCTCAGGCCGATCATCTGCGCCGCCAAAATTCCGGCGTTCGTCGCACCCGCTTTGCCAATCGCGGTGGTGGCAACGGGAATTCCAGCAGGCATCTGCACGATCGCCAGCAGCGAATCCATCCCATTCAGGGCTGTCGAGGGAATTGGCACGCCGATGACGGGCAAAGTGGTCTCAGCGGCAATCACGCCCGCTAAATGGGCCGCGCCGCCGGCCCCGGCAATGATGACCTTGATTCCACGACCGGCGGCATTGCGCGCGAATTCAGCCGTTCGGGCCGGTGAGCGATGGGCGGAGGTGACGTCCATTTCATAAGCAATCCCGAAATCATCCAGCGCTTTGGCGGTTTCGGTCATGATCTCCAGGTCCGAGTCTGAACCCATCACAATAGATACGAGGGGACTTTCTGCCATTCCTTCTCCTTCTCCTAATTACGATCGGTTTTAAGCGCTCTCGCGCCAATGTCTTTACGGTAATACATGTCTTCGAAACGGATCTCTTGCACCGCCTGGTACGCGGTGGCGATTGCATCCTGCAATCTTAGCGCGCGCGCAGTGACACCCAGTACCCGCCCTCCGCTGGTGTAATACTTGTTGTCGCGCTTGCTGGTTCCGGCATGGAAAACTCTTACATCCTTCATATGAGAGACGCTCTCAAGGCCGGTAATTAACTTTCCAGAAACGAAAGCATTGGGGTATCCGCCTGAAGCAACGACCACGCAGCAGGAGGCGTCAGCCGACCAGCGAAACACGCCGTCGCTGACGCGTCCTTCGATCGCTGCCTCGAACGCCTCCAGCAGATCACTGTCAAGGCGCATCAGCACGGCCTGGGTCTCCGGATCGCCAAAGCGGCAATTGAATTCCAGAACCATGGGACCGCGCGCTGTCATCATCAGTCCACAATAGAGAATTCCGCGATATGGAATCCCTTCTGCTTTCATGCCGGCAATCACCGGACGGGCAATGTGATTCAGCAACCAGTCGATCATTCCTTTATCGATCAGCGCGTCACTTGAATATGCGCCCATGCCGCCTGTGTTTGCCCCGGTATCTCCCTCGCCGATCCGTTTGTGGTCCTGAGAGGCCACCAAAGGAGCTACACGTACGCCATCGCTCAATACAAGGAAGGAAACCTCTTCGCCCTGGAGAAACTCCTCAAGCACAACCTGCGTCACGGGCGATCCCAGCAGTTTCCCGCTAAACATCCCGGCTGCGGCCGTAGCAGCCTCTTCTTTGGTCTGGGCGATAACCACTCCCTTGCCGGCAGCCAGGCCGTCGGCTTTGACCACCACCGGCGTGGAAAACAGGCCCAAAGACTTGCGGCAATCATCTTCCGATGAGCACACCGCGTAATGCGCCGTGGGGATCTTGTGCCGCTGCATAAACTCCTTGGCAAAGCTCTTGCTCGATTCCAACTGCGCCGCCGCCTGCGTGGGACCAAAAACATTTAACCCACGATGCTCAAATTCATCTACCAATCCGAGTGAGAGCGGCAGTTCCGGGCCTACCACAATAAGGTCAGGTTGCACCTGATGGGCGGCCGCAAGCAGGCTTTCCAGATTCTTGGGGTCGCCAGGCAGGCAGGTCGCCTCGTCGCAGATGCCGCCGTTGCCGGGAACGCAATAGACCTGCGTAACGCGCGGCGACTGGCGCAGCTTCCAGGCCAGCGCGTGCTCGCGGCCTCCGCTCCCGATGATCATCACTTTCATAGACACGTCAGCTGGGGACTTACGAGGATAAATCATAGATGGAGATAGAGCGAAGTCACAGTCCAACGCCCACTGTTTTCAGTTCAGGAATATAAAGGGTTCAGCGCAGAGACGCGGCATGGCCGCGTCTCTACTCACCTTCATTTGTGCGCGGATGATTCTTCGGGTGTCATCCCAAGTTGCCACATCAGAAAACTCAGCTCGCGCGTGGTGTTTTCAATCTGCTTGCTGACCGGCGCACCGCCGGAATGGCCTGCGTCAGTGTCATAGTGCAGCAGAATTGGTTTATCAGAAGCGCTGTCTGCCTGCAGCAGAGCGGTCATTTTGCGGGCGTGTAGAGGCGCCACTCGCGTATCGGAGTCGCCAGTCAGGAAGAGCACTGCTGGGTACTTTGTTCCTTGTTTAACATGCTGATACGGCGAGTAGGCATAAATAAATTTGAAATCGTCGGCATTTTCAGCAGTGCCATATTCAGGGACCCAGTAGCGCGCCACCAGAAACTTCTCATAGCGGAGCATGTCCAGTAGCGGATAGCCGCAGATCACGGCCCCAAATAGATCGGGGCGTTGAGTCAGCGCGGCTCCCACCAGCAGCCCACCGTTGCTGGTCCCGCGGATCGCGAGTCGCTGGGGCGAGGTGTACTTACTCTGAATCAGCCACTCCGCAGCCGCGATGAAGTCATCGAATACGTTCTGCTTCTTTTCGCGCATCCCCGCGTGGTGCCAGGCTTCGCCAAATTCCGAGCCGCCGCGCAGGTTCGGCAGAGCGTAAACACCGCCATTGCTGATCCACGCCGCGGAGAAGGCATTAAAACTGGGGTCCACAGCTATGTCAAACCCGCCGTATCCGGTAAGCAGTGTAGGATGCGAGCCATCCAGCTTTATCCCTTTCTCATGAGCCACGAACATGGGAATGCGGGTTCCGTCTTTCGACGTATACCAGACCTGCTTCACTTCGTACCGGTCCGCCTGAATCGGGACTTTCGCCTGGAACCAGACCGACTGCTTCCCGTTGGAAACGTCGTACCGATAAATGGCCGGGGCGATGTAAAAAGAATTGAAGGTATAAAAGCCCTCGGCGCTGTCCCAGCTTCCGCTCAGGCCGGAGAGCGATCCCAACGCAGGCGGATCAATCTGGCGGACCAGTTTCCCCGCGGGAGTAAATACCTTCAGCGTCGTGACAACGTTTTTTGTGTACCTAGCGATAAGCTTATTGCCGATAAGGGAAATGCCCTCAAGAACTGAATCGCCCTGGGGGAGCACTTCACGCCAGTGCTCGCGAGCGGAGTGCTTCAAATCCACTTCCAGCAGGCGGCTATTGGGAGCCTTCCAGTCAGTGACCAGATACATCTTGTCGCCCGCGACCGAAGGCGAGAATTGCGCGGGAACATCATTCACAACGGCAACAATGGTGCTTTTCTTTTTGAGGTCCTGAACGTATATGTCAGTTTTCTCCGCTGCGGAACCGTAGCTCACTTCAATAATCAAATAATGACCATCCAGGGAAACGGCCGCGTGAATAAGCTTTTCCGGGCCGTAGCCTTTGCCAAAAATTTCTGCGTCCTTGTCAGCACTGACGCCAATTTGGTGGAAGTAGACTCGCGGCCCTTCGTCTGTTTGCCTCGAATAGTAAATGCCGCTCTTATCGGGCAATATGGCAATACCGTTGTATCGTCCCTTGGGCAGTTGGTCCGCGAGCTCCCGATGCGCATTGACGTCGTATAAATGGGGGATGATCTCGTCCTGACCGCCATGGCGCAACCCATAGACGATGAGCCCTCCATCACGACTTACTGAGCTCAGCACCACTGTAACGTTATGTTGCGGGCTCAACTTGTCGGCATCGACGAGCAATTCGTCTTTTCCTGTCAGTCCGCTGCGCATATAGAGCGAGCTCTGGTCCTGGTCCGTTCCGCGACGCCGAAAAAAATATCGCCCGCCCCGCACAGTCGGCGTCGTCATGGTTTCAACGTTGAGAAGTGCTGCGACCTTCTTGGTCAGCGCATCTTTGCCTGGAATGTTGTTGAGAAGAGAATCTGAATATTCATTTTCGGCGGCAATCCACTTGCGGGTTTCAGGACTGTTCTGGTCTTCCAGCCAGCGATACGGATCAACGATCTCGACTCCGTGCATCATTTCCCGGACTTCATGGGTCTGGGTCTTGGGGGGCTCCATTGGAGCCGGCGCATGTGGGGCCTGTGCAAACAGAGTTGCAGTTAGGGCAATGCTGGACAGGAAGAAAAAGTGCTTGCCGCGCATGATGGACCTCCAGATCTACTTCCAGTGCTGGAATATACTGCAAGGCGCTGAAGAACGCTACAGCGCTGCGATTGCGTGCGCGGAGTATGGCGACGCTTGGCATTCACCTCCATTGCCCAGATACTGGAGAGTGCTTAGGGCGGCGTTGGAATTCATCTCGGGAATGCTGGTCTGTTGGCTCTTAAACCTGGTTCAACTAGGAATCGCGTTTGTGCTGTTGTCGAGCAGTGAAAAAAACCTTCCCGCAGTGTATGTGCTGACCACTGCACTGGGATTGGTGCAGCTCGGCTATGTAATTCCCATCTACCACGTTTTGCTCCGCTGGGGGAGACGATACGCCGGATATGGGCTGCTTACGGCGGCGTGCAGCAGCCTGCTCTCGAATGCGGTGATCGATTACCATCTTTTCGGTCCTGCCATGTTCCAGTTCTGGCGATAAAGGGGTAGCCACCGGAGTGAGAGTGTTTTGATGTCAAATTAACCTCGGGCCGATGCCGGAGTCTTTTTCCGCTTTCACGCATCAAAAGGAAGCGCTGATATTTAAGCGCGGAAAGCAGGTTCCATGTCGCTCCGTCCCGTTAAACAGATCCTTCAGACCAAGCCCACGCTTGAAGGCGCGGGCGTAAAGCTCCAGCGCGCATTCGGCTTCGGAAAAACGAAAGAGTTCGATCCATTCCTTTTGCTGGACGACTTTCGCAATGAGAAGCCCGAGGACTACCTGGCCGGCTTTCCCTGGCACCCACACCGCGGCATCGAGACCATCACCTACGTCCTGGCTGGCTCGGTGGAGCACGGCGACAGCCTGGGCAATAAGGGCAAAATGGCGGCCGGCGACGTGCAATGGATGACCGCGGGCAGCGGCATTCTCCACCAGGAAATGCCTCGTGGGGACGAGCGCGGCCGCATGCACGGCTTTCAACTCTGGGCCAACCTGCCCTCGCACCTAAAAATGACCGCCCCCCGCTATCAGGACATCCCGTCAGGCGCCATCCCGGAACTCACGGACGACGATGGCACACAGGTTCGCGTGATCTGCGGAGAATTCTGGGGCAAGAAGGGACCGGTGGAGGGCGTGGCCGCCGACCCCAGCTATCTTGATATCTCGGTACCGCCGCGACAGCGCAAGCGGATCAAGGTGGAAACCACCCGCAATGCTTTTGCCTATGTCTTCGCTGGTTCCGGCACATTCCGGGATTCATCAGACTCGAAGGCCGTACTTACCGAACATGCTGATCCCAACGCGCCCGCGTGCTACGATGCCAGCAATCACTCGCTGGTCCTGTTTGACCGTGGCGATGAGATCCTGGTGCAGGCAGGAGAGGAAGGCATCCGCTTCCTGCTGGTCTCCGGCAAGCCCATCGAGGAACCTGTGGCGTGGTATGGCCCTATCGTGATGAATACGTCCGACCAGTTGCGACAGGCGATTGGCGAGCTCCAGGACGGAACGTTCATCAAGCATCGCTGAACTTATGTTCGAACTCTCGCGCAGGAAACTGCGCGGGGCTTCAATCCATGGAACTCCGGCCTACTGTCTAAGGCTGGATTCTTCGGCCGGAGCTGACTAACAAATCGATTCGATACACCTCGGCCTCTTTCTTCCTGTAAACTAGCCCGTCGAATTGTAAGCACTCCATTTTCTGATAGCGCGTGATTCATTCACGGAGGGACCTTGATGAGAAAGTCCGCCCTGATTTCTGTTCTCGCACCCTTGTTCTTGCTTGCTTCCTCGGCCATGGCTCAAACCCAGCCGCCCACCCAGCCGGCGCAGGCGGAAAAGCCTGGAGTCGCCAACCCCGTGCTGAATGTGGATGAGAAGCCACTCACTACGCTCCCTTACACTCCGAGTCTGGATCTGGCTTCCATGGACAAGACCGCTGACCCGTGCGTTGATTTTTACCAATACACCTGCGGCGGCTGGATGAAGAACAACCCCATTCCTCCCGACCAGGCGGCATGGAGCGTTTACGGCAAACTGCATCAGGACAATCTGCGGTTTTTGTGGGGCATTCTGGATGATCTTTCAAAAAAGACCACGGGCCGCACTCCCAACCAGCAGAAGATTGGCGACTTCTTTGGCGCCTGCATGAATGAGCCCGCCGTGGAAAAGCTGGGAGCAGCGCCCCTAAAACCAGCACTGGATGAGATCGCCGCGACCAAATCCAAGAAGCAACTGGCAGCGCTCCTGGCGCATGAGCATCTCAGGAACGAAACCCGCGGCCTTCTGTTCAGCTTTGGCTCCGACCAGGATTTTTCCGATTCCAGCAGCGTCATTGCCTTTGCTACGGCAGGCGGCTTGGGTCTTCCTGATCGCGATTACTACACAAAGACAGACGCAAAATCGAATGAGATCCGGCAGAAGTACCTCATCCATGTGCAAAAGATGCTGGAGTTGCTGGGCGACAAGCCGGCGGTCGCGCAGCAGGAAGCCGCTACCGTGATGAGGATTGAGACGGCCCTGGCCAAGGCTTCATTGACTCGCGTGCAACGGCGCGATCCGCACAACCTGTTCCACAAGATGGACCGCAAACAGTTGCAGGCGCTCACGCCGGACTTCGACTGGAATACGTACCTCAAAGACGTGAACCTTGGCACGGTGCAGACTTTCAACGTGACGGAGCCGAACTTTTTCCAGGCGGTTAACAAGGAGATCGGTAGCAACAGCCTGACAGACCTGAAGACGTATCTTCGCTGGCATGTGGCCAGCGCTAACGCAAACTATCTTTCCTCGCCCTTTGTCCAGGAAAATTTTGACTTCAACCTGCGCACGCTGCGCGGGGTGCAGCAGATCCAGCCGCGATGGAAGCGCTGTGTAGGCCTGGTGGATGGGTTGCTGGGTGAAGCTCTGGGACAGGAATTCGTGAATCGCGCCTTCAGCCAGGACATGAAACGGCGCACCGTTGAGATGACGCAGCAGATCGAAAAAGCCATGGAGCAGGACATTGAGCAGCTCACATGGATGAGCCCTGAAACCAAGAAGCAGGCGCTGCTGAAGCTGCATTCGGTTGTGAATAAGGTGGGATATCCGAACAAGTGGCGCGACTACAGCTCCGTGATCGTTCGGCCTGATGACTTTCTCGGAAACGTGCAGCGCTCGGTGGCATTTGAGTCGCATCGCGAGCTCAACAAAATCGGCAAGCCGCTCGACCGCGGCGAGTGGGGCATGACTCCCCCGACGGTGAACGCCTACTACAACCCGCAGATGAATGACATCAACTTTCCCGCTGGTGTGCTGGAGCCACCGCTTTATGACATTAAAGAAGATGATGCGCCTAATTACGGCAACACCGGCTCGACCATCGGACACGAACTGACTCACGGCTTTGACGATGAAGGTCGGCAGTTCGACGCCAAAGGGAACCTGCGCGACTGGTGGACAAAAGAGGACGCGGAACAATTTACCAAGCGCGCACAATGTGTAGTGGAGCAGTATGCGCAGTACGTGATCGTGGATGACATCAAGATCAACAGCAAACTCACGGAAGGCGAAGACGTGGCCGACCTGGGCGGAACGATTCTCGCGTATGTGGCGTGGAAGGAAGCCACCAAAGGCCAGCAGCTTGAAAATCGCGACGGTTTCACGCCCGATCAGCGGTTCTTTATCGGCTTTGCCCAGTGGGCGTGCGAAAACAATCGTCCGGAAAACCTGCGCGTGAGCGCCATTACCAATCCGCACTCGCCGGGCAAGTACAGGATCAACGGGGTTGTGGTGAACATGCCGGAGTTTCAGCAAGCCTTCAGTTGCAAAGCAGGACAGCCGATGGTGCGCGAGGATCGCTGCCGGGTCTGGTAATTAATGCCGCGCCTGCGCTCCTGACAACGAGAGAGAAAATCCGCGCTTGGCGATGCCGGGCAGCGTCACCGGCAGCTTCCCCTGCGGCTGCAACTCGCCGAAAAGAACTCTTACGGCGCTGAGCTCAGACGAGGAAACACTGGAGAACGTACAGATATAGTTCTCGATCGAAGGGAAACTAGGAGCCACATACGGGTTTCCCATGGCAACAACCACGGTTTTGGGCGCAGCGAGGTCCAGAATCTGTTTGAGCAGTTCCGCGCTTGCGCCTTCCAGGCCGACACTGTTCTCCAGCTTGCCATCCACCATCACCTGCTTACCCGAGACTGGGGAGAGATAGGTAGCGACAACCACCTTCCCTGAATCTTTGACCGCCTGCAGAATCGGTCCCGCCATGGGAAAGGCGAGACTCGGATCGACGTAAAAAACCGTTGCATCGGCCCGTCTTGCGCGCACGGCGTCTTCAAATCCGCGTCCGGGACCGCCGTGAGCGTTGTCGCTCATGATGATGGTGACAAGTTGCGCCGTCGGCTGAACGGGAACGCTGCCGTAGTGTCCTGCTGTCGGCGGCGGAATAAAGCGCGCAAGAGGAAGTACCTTGCTGTTGTCGCGCACCAGCGTGACCGCTTCGTCCGCCACCTGCTGCGCAAATTGCATGTCCGCCGGCTTGCTGACAAGATAGGGGACCTGATCGAGATCAACCAGCCGCGCCTTATCAAGACCGACCGAGGCTTTCATTTCCAGAATTCGCAGGACAGATTCGTCAATGCGAGATTCGGAAATTTCGCCGCTGTGAACGGCATCCAGCACGCCTTTGAATGCGCCATCGAGGTCGCTGGGCAACAGCAGGAAGTCGTTGCCGGCCTTGATGGCATCCACCGCGGCGCGTCCCGCGGGATTGCTGAGCGTGGGCGGGTATAGGCTGGTGAGGCCGCCCATATCCATGGCGTCCGTTACGACGACCCCCTGAAAGCCGAGCTGTCCGCGCAGGACTCCCGTGATTACCTTGCTGGAGGTTGTCGCCACTTTGTTCGGGTCAGGTTCCAGCGCGGGAACGCTTACGTGCGCAACCATCACTGCATCTGTTCCTGCGGCAATCGCCTGCTTAAACGGCGGGAGTTCAACGGCGTTCAGGCGCGCGAGATCGGCATCAACCCGCGCGACGCCCAGATGAGAATCCGTCCCCGTATCTCCGTGGCCCGGGAAATGCTTGGCTGTAGTGAGCATTCCGTGTGCGCGCGCGCCGCGAATAAACGCCGCGGCAAACTGTCCCACGGCGGCGGGATCTTCGCCGTAAGAGCGCGTGTTGATGATGGGATTGTGCGGATTGATATTCACGTCGGCGATGGGAAAGTAATCCCAGTTGATGCCCACCGCACGCGAGTTCTCCGCCACGATGGCGCCGAAGCGCTCCGCGTTCTGCGGATTTCCCGTGGCCGCGAATGCCATTGCGTCAGGGAACATCGGGACCTGATTCATGCGCATGGAAAGTCCGCGCTCAAAGTCGGCAGAGATCAGCAGAGGCAGCTTGGAATCACGCTGCAACTGGTTCGACATTGCGGCTGCTTCCAGTGGAAGGCTCTTGAACAGAAATGGTCCGTCCGTATGCACGGTGAGCAACACAGTCCCGAGATGATATTTCTGCATCTGCTGGCGAAATTGCTGGTAGCTCTCGCCGGTGAAGTTTTCAAAGTCGAGGAAGTAGCGGACGCCGAACATCTGCCCGACTTTCTCTTCCAGTGACATCTTCTTCAACGTGTGCTCAGCCCAGCGGCGGCCGTCCTTTGTGAGTTCCACAGGAGCTGCTTGGGAGTAATGCTCAGCAGCCGAAGCGAGAGGTGACAGAGTAGCGAGTAAGAGGCACAGCAGCGCCGCGCGGCGACGGATCATGACAATAGAAGATATCAGAATGGCTGGATCGCCTTGCCACTATGATTAAGGCTTTTTTCTCGAATGCAAATGAAACGTCCTTGTATCTGCGCCCACTAAACAATAGTAAGCTTGCTCAGCATCGCGCGGAGTCATGGAAATCCGACTGCGCGTTGATTGCGTAATCATCCTGGAGATGGGCGCGGTTGCAAATCAAGTGAGCGATCAAGTTGCTTCTGCTTTCCTCCCCGATCGCAAGGCGCTATTTACCAAATTGGCTCCAAATTCCGAAACCTCAAGACAGGTTCCGAATCTATAGGTAAGTGATTTTCCGCGAAAGCGAACTTTATGCTTTGCTTCAGAGATCGCCGCAGCACGCGCCATATCGGGAATGAATATGCGACCTCTTCTGATTTCCAGACCATCTTCTCTGAAGATATGGCCGCGCTGCATCTGCTCGCGTATCTCTTGACGGCAGACCGCGACAGGGCCGAGCAGGTCTTTGTTGCCGGGCTGGATGACAGTATCAACGGCAATCTGGTCTTTAAGCAATGGGCGCGATCCTGGGGCCGACGCGCCATCATCAAGCGCGCAATCAAGGCTGTGGCGCCTTCACCCGATGCGCCCTCGGACCATATCCCCTCCTTTGATCCGCAGACCGGAAAGATGGAACTGGATCAATTAGTGCGGGCCGTTGCCGGGCTTACCACGTTTCAGCGGTTTGTCTTTGTGCTTTCAGTGCTTGAAGGATACTCGACAATGGAGACCGCCGCTCTGCTGGCATGCACTGCCGGCACCGTGATCGCGGCCCGAGCGGAAGCGTTCAAATACACCGCCAGGCACGCGCAATTTGAGCCTTCACAACCGCAGGTTGCGCATCCCGCCTGGAAAGCTCTGTTCGCATCCGCAAGAGCGTCGTAAACGTCTCCATCGGTCGCTCGCGGAAAGCTGATACAATGAGTGCAGCGCAACGTCGCATCCTCATCGGAGAGGTGGCCGAGTGGCTGAAGGCGGCGGTTTGCTAAACCGTTATAGGGGCTAACACCTCTATCGGGGGTTCGAATCCCCCCCTCTCCGCCAGAAAAGCAACTGGCAAATAGCAGTTAGCCGTAGCCTCTTCAAAATCACAGTTCTTCTGCCTCACCTGAAATCCACTACTCACGAACAACTCCGGCAACTGACACGCTTACCTGATTTGCTCACTCACTAAGTAAAGCGAGGAAAGCCTCGTCGCTCTTCACGCTCTTCACGCTCTCGCGGCTCTCGCGTAAGATGAATGGCTGTTCATTTCGGGAGCTTATGTGGCTTTTGTGCAGAATCAGGGCGCGCGAATCTACTGGGACCAGCAAGGCGGGGGGGAGCCTCTGCTGCTGATCATGGGCCTGGGCTACCCTTCAGTGATGTGGCATCGTTCGCGGCCAGTGCTGGCGAAACAATACAGGACCATTGCCCTCGATAATCGCGGAAGCGGACTGAGCGACGTTCCGCCCGGACCGTACCCAATGTCGGTGATGGCATCTGACGTGGCTGCGGTACTCGATGCCGCCGGCGAGGAGAGCGCGCATGTGTTTGGCGTTTCCATGGGAGGAATGATCGCCCAGGAATTTGCTCTGCAGTATCCGAAGCGCGTGCGCTCGCTGATTCTGGGATGCACCGCGGCGGGTGGGCCCACGGCCGTCCGCGCGGAAGCTGAAGTCAACCGCGTGCTCATGTCGCGTGACCTGACGCCCGATGAAAGGGCTCAGGCCATGCGCCCTTATGTTTACGATTCCCTCACACCGGTCGAGAAGATTGAAGAAGATTTGGGGATCCGTAGCAAGTGGGTTCCCAAACCGGAGGGCTACGCGGCACAGTTGCAGGGAATACTTTCCTGGGAATCGTACAGCCGGCTGCGGCAGATTACCGCCCCAACTCTGGTGATCCACGGAGAATCTGACCTACTGATTCCGCACGCGAATGGCAAGCTAATCGCCGAGCACATCCCCGGCGCGGAATTCGTTCTTCTGCCGCATGCGAGCCACATCTTTGCCACTGACCAGCCGGAAGCGGCGCACAAGGCAGTTCTCAAGTTTCTATCGGAACATTGGGCGGGAGCGCACACTGGCGTTTCCCCGATTCATTAGCTATATAAAATAAATCTTCCTAGTCGCGGAGAATCTTGAATGAGCGATCTGGTGCAACTGACAAAAGATAGTGACATCGCCATCATCACCATTAATAATCCGCCGGTGAACGCGCTAAGCCCAGGCGTGCCGGAGGGCATTGCCGTAGCCATCGAGCAGATCCAGAGCGATTCGAGCGTCAAAGCTGCGGTGCTGATCGGCGGCGCCAAGACGTTTGTAGCCGGAGCGGATATCAATGAGTTCGGCAAGATCACTTCCGGCAAGACGCCCGGCGCGGTCAGCATCTTTCCCCAAATGCTCAGGAGTATTGAAGGCTCAAGCAAGCCCGTGGTGATGGCGATTCACGGCACGGCTTTTGGCGGCGGTCTGGAATTGGCGATGGCAGGCCACTACCGCGTTGCCGTACCCGCGGCCCTGGTTGGCCAGCCAGAGGTGAAGCTGGGATTGATTCCCGGAGCCCATGGTACGCAGCGTCTGCCGAGGCTGGCCGGCGTGGCCAAAGCGGTGGAGATGTGCGTGGAAGGCAATGGGGTGAAAGCGCCGGAAGCATTGAAGCTCGGGATTATCGACAAGATCATCGAAGGCGACCTGCTGACCGGAGCACTGGCGTTTGCTCGCGAAGTAGCGGCCAAGCCTGCGCCAAAAACCCGCGAGCGCAATCAGAAGCTGGGGACGCCGGAGCAGAACGCGCCCATCTTCGCAGCAGCACGCGAAGCTGCACGCAAAAAGGCCCGCGGTCAAATGGCGCCGTTCGCGGCAATTGAGGCAGTAGAGGCGGCGACCCGGCTCCCCTTCGATCAGGGCTGCGAAGAGGAACGCCGGCTATTTACTGAATGCCTGTTCTCGGATCAATCCAAGGCTCTGATTCATGTCTTCTTTGGGGAACGCGAGGTGGCCAGAATTCCTGATGTACCTAAAGAGACCCCTATTCTTCCGGTGAAAACGGTCGGAATCATCGGCGCGGGAACCATGGGCGGCGGCATTGCTATGAGCTTTGTCAATGCCGGCATCCCGGTGCTGCTCAAGGAAACCGAGCAGACAGCGCTGGACCGCGGTCTCGCCACCATCCGCAAAAATTACGAGACGTCGGTCAAGCGCGGGCGATTCACTCAGCAGTTTATGGACGAACGGTTGAAGCTGATCAAGCCCACTCTGACTTATGACGGTTTCGCTGACGTGGACATGGTGATCGAGGCTGTGTTCGAGGGCATGGCTCTCAAGAAGCAGGTCTTTGGCGAGCTGGACAAGATCTGCAAGCGGGGCGCAATTCTGGCTAGCAATACCTCTACGCTCAGCATTGACGAGATTGCTCAGGCCACATCCCGTCCCGACGCAGTGATCGGAACACACTTCTTCAGCCCGGCGAATGTGATGCGGCTGCTGGAAATTGTGCGCGGCAAGGCCACGAGCAAGGAAGTAATCGCCACCTGCATGCAGCTCTCCAAGAAGATAGGCAAGGTGGGTGTGCTGGTCGGCAACTGCCGAGGGTTTGTCGGTAATCGCATGTTCCACCCGTACCGACGTGAAGCGCAGTTTCTGGTGGAAGAGGGCGCGAGCGTCCCGGCGGTGGACAAAGCTCTCTACGACTTCGGAATGGCTATGGGCCCCCTCGCCGTGGCCGACCTTGCCGGACTGGACGTGGGCTGGCGGATCCGCAAGGAATATCGGCATTTGGAAAAACCAGGCGTCCGCCAGCCGATTGCCGAAGACCGGCTGTGCGAGATGGGCCGCTATGGCCAGAAGACCGGCGCCGGCTGGTACAAGTATGACGAGAATCGGCGCGCCATACCCGACGCTGAAGTGGAGAAACTGGTGCGCCAGTGGGCGGCTGAGAAGGGCATCCCACAGCGGCAGATTTCGGCGGAAGAAATCGTCGATCGCTGCATTTATGCGCTGGTGAATGAAGGCGCGCGCATACTGGAGGAAGGCTACGCGCTGCGAGCTGTGGATATCGATATCGTCTACATCAATGGTTACGGCTTTCCCGCATACCGTGGCGGGCCCATGTGGTACGCGGACGCGGTGGGCTTGAAAAAAGTTTATGGCCGCATTTGTGAATTTGAGCAGCAGCACGGGGATCTATGGACACCCGCGCCTCTGCTGAAGGAGCTGGCGCTGACAGGTAAAGGCTTTAAGGACTTTGTCAGAGAGGCGGCAGGCGTGAAAGGTTAAGCAGGAGTTTTGATACTTGGTGCAAGCGGCCCACCTTTGGTGTGATTACCGTCACCAGTAAAAACCGACACGCAGCTAGAGTCTTTCTCTGATGTTGCCGCTGATGTGGCATGCCGTACAACTGAAAGCAGGAACTCTGGATTCCCGCGAACCTGCTGATGTTGCGACTCGATTATCTTTCTTGCCTGCTGACGATTCTTTCCACCGTGATGGTGGGCCGGCGCAAGTGGGAGGGCTGGGTGGTGGCTGGAGCGAACAGCGCCATCATTTCGGTTATCGGGATCAAGACCGGACAGTGGGGTTTTGTGCCTGCGAACGCCTTCTGCATCGCTATCTACCTGTACAACATAAGGAAATGGCGTTCTCCGGAGAATGAATCCGCAACGCCGGGCGTCTCTGATAGGCTGATCCAGCAAGAGGCAGCCCTGGCGCAAACCGGCGCCATGCACAAGCTGCGGGTAGCCTGCCGGAACATGGGACGGCACAATGGCGATGAACGAGCCGCCGTGGGCAATCGAATTCGAGCACGCCGGGTTTCGAACCAGCGGGAATCGCGTACTCCTCGCTGACCTTACTCTCTCTGTCGCTCGCGGCGAGATTCTCATGCTGCTGGGGCCCAGCGGCTCCGGTAAGACCACCACACTCAAACTGATCAACGGCCTGCTCAGGGTGAGCGAAGGCCGCGTTGCCGTGGACGGCCGCGACATTTCGGATTGGGAGATCACCCGGCTGCGGCGGCACATCGGCTACGCCATCCAGGATGTGGGCCTCTTCCCGCATTACACCGTGGAGAAGAATGTGACGCTGGTACCTCGCCTGGAGCGATGGGAGGAGACACGAATCCGCCGGCGAGTGCAGGAGGTCCTGCAAATGGTCGGCTTGCCGGTGGAGGAATTCGCGCAACGCTATCCTGACGAGCTTTCCGGCGGGCAGCGACAGCGCGTCGGCCTGGCGCGGGCACTCGCGGCCGATCCTCCCATTCTTTTGATGGATGAACCGTTCGGCGCGCTGGACCCGCTGACCCGGGCCGAACTTCAGCGGGAATTCAAACAACTGCAACAGCGCCTCCGCAAGACCGTGGTTTTTGTCACCCATGACGTCGGCGAGGCGTTGCTGCTGGGTGACCGGATCGCACTGATGGAATCAGGACGGCTGCACGGCGTGTACACGCCACAGGAATTTGTGGATAGCCGTGATCCTCTCGTCCAGCGCTACCTGGAGGCGTTCCGGGCAGCGCAACAGGTTTTTGAAACCAGAAGGTAATACCGACGATGCTCGAATTCTTTGTCGCCCATAAACGCGAGATTGCCACGTTGACAGGAGAGCACCTGTGGCTAGTGGGGATTTCCGTGATTCTAGCGGTCGCTATTGGAATGCCTCTCGGGATCCTGCTCACGCGACGGCCGGGATGGAAAACCGTGGTGCTGGGCAGCAATAGCGTGGTTCAGACCATCCCCGGCCTGGCGCTGTTCGGACTGCTACTCCCTCTACCCTGGTTGGGTGCGCGCGCCGACCGCCTGGCCATTGTCGCCCTCACGCTCTATGCGCTGCTGCCAATTATTCAGAACACATATGTGGGCATCAGTGAGGTTGCAGCGCCGGTGCGCGAAGCTGCGCTGGCCATGGGACTCACAAATCGGCAGCTCTTGTGGCAAGTGGAACTGCCGCTGGCCGCCAACACGATTGTCGCGGGAGTTCGCGTCGCCACGGTTTTCGCGATCGGACTGGCAACAATTGCCGCGGCCATCGGCGCCGGGGGACTGGGAGAATTTATTTTTCGTGGCCTAGCTATGGTCAACAATAACGTGATTCTCGCCGGCGCCATTCCCGCCGCATTGATGGCGCTGATCGCCGATGGCCTGCTGGCGTTGCTGCAGCACAAGCTGACGCGGGTCCACCGGTGATCGATCGAAGAGCGTTTCTCTCGGGAGCACTGCTGATGGTACTGGGCTGCAGAGGCAGAAGCGCCGTCACCGTGGGCTCAAAAAACTTCACGGAACAACTGATCCTGGGAGAGTTGCTGGCGCAGATGCTCGAGTCATCCGGCATCAAGCCGGTGGAGCGGCGGTTTTATCTTGCCGGCACCTACATCTCCCAGCAGGCTCTGCTGGCCGGTCGAATCGATATGTACGTGGAGTATACGGGAACAGCCTTGACAACGGTGTTGAAGGAAAAACCAATGTCTGATCCGGCTCAGGTTTTCGCCACGGTGAAGCGCGAGTACGCGCGAAGATTTCAGCTGGAGGTAATGCCACCGCTCGGGTTTGACAACAGCTTTGCCATCGTAATGCGGGGAGAGGAGGCTCGGCGCGAAGGTGTTCGCACGCTATCGCAGCTCGCTAGCGTGGCGCCGCATTTGCGCATGGGTGTGGGTTACGAGTTCATGGAGCGCCCCGACGGATACAAGGGACTGGTGAGTACTTACGGACTGAAGTTCGCCGAGGTGCCTCGGGTGATGGACCTGGGTCTGCTCTATCGAGCGCTGCAAAACCGACAGGTCGATGTGGCAGTGGGATCCAATACGGATGGGCTCATCGCCGCACTGGGGCTGGTGGTGCTCGAAGACGACAAACGTTATTTCCCGCCCTATGAGGCCGTGCCCGTGGTCCGAAGAGAAACTCTGGAACGGCATCCACAGGTAAAAGAAGTGTTCTTGCGACTGCAAGGACGCATTTCGGCACAAGAAATGCGGCGCATGAACTACGCCGTGGATGGAGAGAAGAAGGACGCGGCGGAGGTGGTCAGACAATTTCTACGCGCAAAGGCACTTTAGACATCAATCAATGTGCCCCGGTACAGGTCGACAGGGCTTTGAGAATCGCGTGGCACAGACACTCTTGTCTGTGCCGAATTCCTTCACGAAACAGCCAAGCACACGCGGGAGTGCCTGTGCCACACGAGCATGGCCTCTCAACTCTATTCCTGTCGTAACGCCACAATAGGATCAACGCGCATCGCTCGCCTGGTGGGAACGAGCGCGGCCAAGAGCGTAACCAGAATAAGGACCGCAGCGACCAGCGAGAAAGCCACTGGATCGCCTGCTTTCACGCCGAACAGGAAGTTCGCCAGCACACGCGTCAACCCGTACGCGGCAGCCAGTCCGGCGACGGTTCCAATAATTGCCAGGCGTAATCCATGGCCCAGGATCAAACGCATGATTTTGTTCTGGTTTGCGCCCAGCGCCATGCGGATGCCAATTTCCTGCGTGCGCTGCTCGACCGAGTAGGCCATCAGTCCGTAAATCCCCACCGCTGCCAGCAGAAGTGCAATGCCAGCAAACACGGTCAGCAGCAGCGTGTCGAAGTTTCGGCGGGAGTTCGATTCGGCGATCACCTGCTTCATGGTAACCACATGTGACGGAGCTAGTTGCGGATCGAGACTGTCGAATTCGTGCGTGGCTTCTGCCGCGACGGCAAGCGGGTCAGCGCTGGTGCGGATAACCCAGCTTAGCGGCAGCAGATTTGCGCCCAGCCGTGTGATTCCGTCGGTGACCTGGCTTTGAGGGACATACATGACCGGGACCATGCCCTTGGCCAAGCCAGCCTCAGTCACGCTCCCGACCACTCCAATCACCTGTCGTTCTCCCTCCTCGAACTCTGGGCCGAGTCCATGAGCAATGGTCATCCGTTGTCCGATCGGGTCTTGCTTCGGCCAGTACTTGCGGGCGAATGCTTCATTCACGATCACCACGTGATCGGATTTATCTGTGTCCGTGCGGGTGAAATAGCGTCCGCGAAGCAATGGAATCCGGAGTGCTTCGAAGTAGCCGGGGCTCACGAAGCGCCAGTACTCATCGCCCACCCACTTATCCCCACCTTCGGGAGTTTTGCCTGCGATGTTGAAGGGCATGTCGATTCCTACCTGATCCATCGGTACAGAAATGGCGCACGCCACCACCTGTACGCCCGGCAACACCTGAAGACGGTCAGTGGCCTGCTGCACCATCGCCGCTACCTGGGCGGTGCTGCTGTAGCGTCCACCGGAAATCGCAGTCCTCATTGTCAGAACATTCGTGGGATCGATTCCCGGTTTCACTGACCGCAAACCGGCAAAGGTCCGGATCATGAGCGCGGCGCCTGCGAGCAGCACCACAGCGAGCGCGACTTCGCTAATCACCAGCAGTCCGCGCACACGGCTGTGTTTCAGTCCGGTACCGGAGCGTCCGCTGGACTCCTTCAACGTGGCATTTACGTCCAGATGGGAGATGCGCAAAGCCGGGAATAGGCCGAACAGCACACCAGTGAGAAGAGAAATCGCAAACAGGAACAGCAGGATGCGCCAATCCAGCAGAGCCAGGCCGTTAAGCGAATGTTCCGGATCGTTGATGCGGGGAATGTTGCCTGGACTCAGCGCAAGCAATGCACGTACGCCCGCGCCGCCCAGCAGGAGTCCGGCGATTCCGCCGGCCACGCTCAGCAGCATGCTCTCTGTGAGCAACTGACGGACGATTCTGCCGCGGCTCGCGCCGATGGCTGTGCGAATGGCGATTTCCCGTTGCCGTCCGGCCGCGCGTGCAAGCAACAAACTGGCAACGTTGGCGCACGCGATCAGAAGCACAAAACCGACAGCGCCCGCCAGAATCAGCAGGGCCAGGCGAACGTCGCCGCCGATAGCAACGCGCAAGGGAACAACCGCCACGCTCTCCGTCTTGTCCATGATTTCTGGATGGGCTGACCGGAACTGGTTGGCGATGACGGCCAATTCTGATTGCGCGCCCTGGGCTGTGGCGCCGGGCTTCAGCCGTCCGGCGACATAATAGATATGTCCCTGGTTCGTGCTGTTGGGATCGAATTGTTCAGGAAGATACACATCAGTCGGCGGATCAGGCTGGTAATTTTCCGGCAGCACGCCCAGAACTTCATAGCTGTCGCCGCTGAGCACAATGGTTTTGCCCGCGATGTCGCGATCGCCGCCCAGGCGGTTCTTCCACAAATTGAAAGTCAGAACGGCAAATTTTCCGGCATTGGGAAGGTCTTCTTCCGCCGTGAAGGTCCGTCCAAGCATCGGCGAAATTCCAAACACACGGAAAAAGTCGGCTGTTGCGCGCATGCCGTTTACCGGATTCGGGCGGTCGCCAGTGCCCAGGTTTAGACTCACGCTGCCGAAATCGTAAGCCGCCATGGCTACAAATGACTGGCTCTTACGCCAAGCCATGAATTTGGGAATGGAAACTGACGATCCGTTGCCGTCAGGGAACTTACGTTCCACGCGCATGATCCGCTCCGAATCGGGATAAGGCAACGGCGCGAGGAGCACCCGGTCAATTACGGAAAAGATAGCGGTATTGGCACCGATCCCGAGCGCCAAAGCAAGTACAGCGACGGTGGTGAATCCGGGGCTCTTGATCAGGATTCGCAAGGAATGGCGGATATCTGCCAGCAACGTTTCCATACCGCTGAATACGGTCACTGAGCCGGCTTGGTTCCACAAATTCCGCCTCCTCAGGGCCGAGATCACGCGGTTCCGGGACGCTCTTGTACAATATTTTTCATGGCGCGAATGGTGAAATGCGTGAAGCTGGGGCGCGAGCTCCCCGGTCTGGATGAGCCTCCTTTCGACACCCCGCTCGGGCAGAAGATCTATGAGAACGTGAGCGCTGAAGCCTGGCGTATGTGGGCCGAGCACTCCAAGATGCTGCTCAACGAATACCGGCTTCAGCCCTGGAAGCCCGAAGCCCAGCAATTTCTTGTGGAACAGATGGAAGCCTACTTTTTCGGTCCCGGCTCCTCATTGCCCAAAGAATACGTGCCCCCGCCGGGGCGGTGAATCCCTCCAAAATCCTTGACTGACCATCCACTTCTTGACTCAGGCCGATTTTCTTGGCACCCAATGGCAGGTACTTCTTCGCCAACGTGAGGTTACGTCTGTAACTTGCTCCTACCGGACAACTGCGGGAAAGTAGCTCCAATTTGTCCAGGTGAAGTCCAGGGTACGAGGATTTATGAAGGTTTATTGGCGTTGTATTGCCTTGCTTTTGTTTGCAAGCGTATTCTGGCGGCCATGCCAGGCTAAGAACGTGGCCGTCGTTGTACCCAAATCCAACAACACCGGGAATATCAGCTCAACGGAGCTGGGAAAGTTCTTCGGCGCCGGCTCGCGCAAATGGGCGGACGGGAAGAGCGTAATCCTTGTGCTGCCCGGCGGCATGTCCTCTGAAGATGCAGAGATAGTCGTGCAGCGCATCTTCAAAATGGACCAGGCAGGCGCGCGAAAATTCCTGGCCACCCATAAAGACTCGTTTATCACCGCCAGTTCCGAACTGGACGTGTTGAAAACGGTCGAATCCACTCCCGGCGCCCTCGGCGTCGTCGACGTGTACTCAATCACCAGCACGATCAATGTTCTGAAAGTGGATGGAAAACTTCCGCTGGAACAGGGCTATCCGTTGCGATAGCGACGACATTGAGGAGAGGTCATGTCATTCACATTGCGTTCCATCGTTCTTGGCTTGGCTGCAACCGCAGTACTGACCGCCGAACCGCTTTGCGCAGCCGTGGGATCGGGAGCAAATCCGGGGACACTCCCGATCACCACGCGTTCCAAAGAGGCCCACAGGCTTTTCGACCGCGGGCTGCTGAAGCTGGAAAATCTGCACAGCGCTGAAGGCATGCAGGATCTGCGCAAGGCAGCTGCTCTCGATCCCGATTTCGGCATGGCTGAAATCCTGATTTCATTCGAATCGGTCGACCAAGTGGTGGACCCGGAAGAGAAGGTTGCCGAGCGGGAGAAGGCGAAAGCGGCGCGATCCAAAGTGAGTCCGGGGGAGCGACTAGTCATTGACTGGATTGCTGATTCCAGCGAAGGCAAGATTGTGCCAGCCATCCAGGCAATGAATTCCGTCCTGGACGCGTATCCGAAAGACAAAATGCTCGCGTGGCTGGGCGGCGTGTGGTTGGAGAATCAGCAGCAGATTACCCGCGCCATTCCGATTTTTGAGCGTGCCACCAAGCTCGATCCCAGCTTTGCTGCTCCACTGAACGAGCTTGGCTACTGTTACGCGCGCGTCCGCAGCTTTGACAGCGCGTTCGCGGTGATGCAGCGGTATATCGCGCTGCTGCCCAATGAATCCAACCCGCAGGACTCCTATGCTGAAATCCTGCGTATGGCCGGCCGATTTGACGATGCGCTTACTCATTATCGCGAGTCGCTAAAGATTGATCCGACGTTCTGGGTCTCACAACTCGGAATCGCAGACACCTATGCGCTGATGGGCGAAGAAGAACGCGCGCGCGCCGAATACACGATCTCCATAAAACATGCCGGTTCAAAGATGGAAGCCGCAAACTGGACTCTGCAATCGGCGATCACCTACTTGCGCGAGCAGAATTATTTGGCCGCAGACGACGCTTTTCGCGCCGTCGCCGTACAGGCACATAAGGATGCACTCGCGGTTCCTGAGGCGGAAGCCTATCGCATGATGGCGGCATATCAATCCAATCACCAGGATGCGATGGGCTTTCTCGCCAAGGCCGAAAAAGTCTTGCAGCACAATCATCCTTTGCCTGGCATCAACCGCCAGGAGGAACTGGCGCTGATTTTGCGCAGCCGCATCGAGCGCGCGGCCCACGATGGAAATGCTTCGCTGGGCCGGACAGAGCTCAAACGGTTGCAGGAACTCGCCGAGAGCAGCAACGACGCCGTTATCCAACTCCAATATGACGGGGCCGCGGGCGCCGTTCTGGTTGCGGAAGGCAAGTACGAGCAGGCCTTACCGCACCTCCAGGAAGACAACCGCAACCCCCTTTCCATGCGACTGATGGTCATGAGCTATCGCAAGATGGGCGCCCCTGAAGTGGCGGAAGAACTCAGCCGAACGCTGGCAAACTGGTACGAACCGACGCTAGAACAGGCCTTGGTCGTGCCGGAATTTCGCGGCTCAGAAGCGAATACAGCGTCGTCATTCAGGCGCATGTAAGAACTGGTCGGGACGGGCAGATTTGAACAGCCGATCTGCGGGCGTGGGCCCACCGCCTCGCAAGGCTCCTATCCGGCGCGCATCCGCTTCGCCTCTGCGCGAATCTGTGGGGTGCTTCGTGGGTCGACTGCAAGAATCCTCGTACCAAGTACCAATAAGGGCTGGACTTGTGTGCAAAGATTAATGGTCGGGACGGGCAGATTTGAACTGCCGACCTGCGGGCGTGTGCCCGCCCCCACGCAAGGCTTCTATTCCGGGCGCATCCGCTTTCCGCTTCTGCGCGAATCTTTGGGGTGCTTCGTGGGTCGGCTGGAAGAATTCTCGTACCAATAAGGGCTGCACTTGTGTGAAAAGATAAATGGTCGGGACGGGCAGATTTGAACTGCCGACCCCTCGCACCCCAAGCGAGTGCTCTACCAGGCTGAGCCACGTCCCGACGGATGGATTCACCGCTGCAAGAAAATATGGGGTATACAGCGGGAAACTCACATGATTATAGCATCGCCGCACTTGCCCGCTCAGGGCTGCTGACCGCCGCAATGTCGGGACTCTCGGCCCCAATTAAGACGTCTTCCTTAATACGTGCCGCCTTTGTACAGAGCTTCCGGAATTGCCGCTAGGCAAGCGCTTCCACGTTTCCGGGGGTCTCGAAGGAGCATCTCAGAAAAGGTCGGCTTGTTGGAGCATTTCTGCGTTGCGGATTAGGTTCAATGCTCATGTGGCAAATCCAATCGAGCAGAGGATAAATTAGCTTCAGGATGAAGAAGTGGACTACAGCCGTGCTTTTCCTGGCCGCGAGTTGCCTTGCGGGTTCAGGCCGGCAGGCCCAAGGGCAACTCCAATGGCCCGAACCGCCCAGAAAGGCGCCGGTGCGCGTGCGTCTGGTTGCCATTGCCTTATCCGACCCGCGCTCTTCCTTCTTCTCCAGTCACGAGGTGTTCGTGGCAGAAAGGGAGATTGGCAGCGAGGAATGGAGTCTGATCAAGCTCGTGTTCACATTCCTTCCCTATCAACCGCGCCTCTCGGAATCCGGCTTCGATTACTCAGTGGTTCACGAGATGTCAGCCTGGCGCGATCCCGACTGCGACGAGACTGTCGCGCAGTTAACAGCACGGAGCCTGCCCCAACGGCATGAACCGCTAATTTATTCTCGCCATGTGCCCAGAGAAGATTTGGATCGCAGACGTATTCCTCTGCCTTGCTACGTAACGAATGCGGACGGATACATACGCTCCAGCCTTGAGCCGGTTGCCCCACCGCCGAAGCCACCCAGACCTGTGCTGAAAACGCGTCCAAATCAGAGGTGACATGCGGTGTCCGTTGGACAAAAGCAACAGGGTAAAGAATACGGGCGCTAGGGCTCGATGACGCCTGTCACGATGGCAGGGCGGGTGTGGCGGCTCACGCGACCAGCGACCTGCTTTGAAGCGACGTGGTATTCAAGATCGCGCGATACCATTTCATATTTGCCCTTGAAGCGCACATTGGCGACGGCATAGGTGAAGGTGCGCAGCCACATCCCGTCCACGTCAGCGTAGCTCATCAGCAGATGCACATCGTGCACCCACCAGGACGGGCTTTTCGCGGGCTTGCCTTCAAGGCGGCGAATGTTATAGGTCTGCTGGTCTACCCATACCTGCCCCTCAATGAGCTCTTTGTCATTCCGCTTCGGATTCAAACCCAGCACATAGCACGGGTGGCCGTCCACCATTTCAGTTCCGAGCAACTGGAAGTCATAATTTTTTTCTGAGAGCTCGTGCCGATCAGGATCTTTGGGCGGTTGAATATCCTTCTCCAGCACGTCTTTCAGGATTCGCTCTCCCAAGCCGCCGCGACTGCTCTCAATCTGGTACTTCTTCTGGTCCGGGGGAACATAGGTAATGTGGGCTATCACTTGTGCCTTCTGGACTTGCTCTTTGTCGAGAAGCTGGTAATCGCGCTTCACAGTAAATGCGCGCGCATGCACACTGTTGCGCTGCTGTGCAGCCAACATTCGGGAGACGATTGTACTCAAATCAGGAGCAGGGCTGGTATTGTTAGGTTCCTGAGCTGCGGCAAATGCTGCCGTCACAATGAGCAGACATGCGTATCTGGTAAGCTTCCGCAGCACCCAACAAAACCTCGTTACTTGGTTGGAAGCAGTTTCGGGAAAAAAGGAGGGCTAAGACCGGGGGCAGTGTTAGGGTGCACCTCCTTGAGTCAGAAGCCCTTAGATATTGCGGCCACGGCGAGCGAACCGAGAGTTCAGGATTACGATAGCCATCCGTGCCGTGATCTGTTGAAGTAGTAAGTTGTGAGGGCAAAAGCGGTAATTACGGTGTGGGCACTCACGGTGCTCTGCTCCTGCGGAGGAGCTAACCACGTCTCGCCCCCACTGGCTGCTGGCTCCATCGCTCTACAAGCCATCGTCACTGGCCTCAGTTCGCCGCTCGATCTGGAATCACCTCCAGACGGCTCTGGACGGCTCTTTGTTGTACAACAGGGTGGCCAAATTGAAATCATCCAGAACGGAGCTCTGCTGTCGCAGCCGTTCCTCGATATCAGCAGCGAGATCGTCCCCAACTTCTCCGGAACGGAAATGGGTCTGCTGGGGGTCACCTTCCATCCTCAGTTTCAGCAGAACCACAAGTTATACGTCAATTATGTGCGCAACAACGCC
>DATNDP010000295.1:0-23601 GCA_035553195.1 Candidatus Acidiferrales bacterium | reverse complement strand
CACTGCCGGCCGCAAGTGCGAACAGCACTACCCAGAACAGTTTTTTCATAATTTCCTCAAATGAAGGATTTTTAGAGCAATGAAATTGTAGAGCACGAGTTCAGCTCAGGTGAGAGATGCTGGAAAAATAATAAAGGGTTGGATACGGCGACCCTCGTGACCGTTTCCAACCCCCGTCTCCCAGGTTCTGTGGTAGGTGAACAGAGTATCTACTCACCTCGTTTTTGCGGCAAGTAACCGGGGTGCTGCAGGGACAGGGCACTTAGGACATGTACTCGCAGCCGCTGTACAAACGCCATGTACTCGCATAAGTGAGATGCGTTGCAAGCCGAGATCAGAACTCACAGCCAGCGTTCCACGCGCGCGATCCGCGTTGCTTGCACGAAGGAAACAATGACGCAGGACTGCTTTCGGCTTTGTAATTGTTGTTCGTTTCCGAACAGCAACGTTCGACGACGCACACCAACGGCCGGATCGCCATGGATGGCAATGATCGTAAGCCGATGGACTTCAAGAGCTTAGGCTTTCTTTGATTTCGGCAGTAAACCTGCAATTCATTCCGATTGGAACCAACTCCCATAGTTCTGCGTATTAGAGGCATGTCCCGTCGCCTGGACGTAGGGCACTGGAGCGTGTGAGCCATTATGAATTTTCTCCGCCAGTTGAAGTTCGCCTTTCGAGTTCTGCGTAAATCGCCCGGATTCGCCGTCATGGCCGTGCTGATGCTCGCGCTTGGCATCGGCGCCAGCACCGCAATTTTCTCCATTGTCGAAGGCGTGCTGCTGCGGCCGCTGCCGTTCCCTGAACCCAATCGGCTGGTGGCGGTGGGCGACATTCTTCAGGGTGCATCTGATGGCGGTGGAATCAGCGTGACCGCGCCTGACGTGCTTGCTTACACACGCGGCACCCACAGCTTTACAAGCCTCGGCGGATACCAGCAATCCAACTATGAGCTGAGCGGCGTCGGCGAGCCTGCAACCATCAGCGGAGCGCGCCTTACGGCGGGAGTGTTTCCAACCCTGGGCGTAAGCCCGCTGATGGGTCGCGTATTCACCCAAGAGGAAGACGATCAGAAGCAACAACTCGCGGTTCTTAGCTATGGCATGTGGCAAGACCGCTTTCACGGCAGTCCGCAGGTGCTGGGAAGCAAGATTCTGCTCGACCGCAAACCTTATGTCGTCATCGGCGTCATGCCGCGCGGTTTCGAGTTCCCGCTCTTGCCCGGCCAACTGAACCGCACGGAATTGTGGGTTCCCATGAGTTTCACCCATGATGAGCTTACGATCGGCGCGGCATCCTGGAATTCGCAAATGGTGGGCAGGCTCAAGCCCGGCGTTTCACCACAGCAGGCGCAAGCCGATGCCGAGAGCGTCGCGCAGGAAACCATGCGCAACTATCCGTCTTTCATGTCCAGCCTGCGCATCAGCGCCGTTGTCCGCTCTCTCCAGGAAGATACGGTTCAACAGGCTCGACCGTTGGTCCGCACCCTGTTTCTGGCTGTCATCGTGGTGCTGTTGATTGCGTGCGCCAACCTTGCAGGCTTGCTTCTGATCCGGGCGATTCGCCGCCGGCGTGAAATCGCGGTGCGGCTTGCCCTCGGCGCGCGCGGCTCGGCGCTGCTTGGGCAGGCGATTATGGAAGGGCTCATCCTCAGTCTTGCCGGCAGCCTGCTTGGGCTGGGAATGGCCGCGTATGCCCTGCAACTTGGCAAGAGCCTTCTGCCGGAAACTTTGCCGCTCATCGACCAAATCCATATTGATTGGCGGGTCGCCGTCTTCGCGCTGCTATTGGGTGTGTTCACCGGCGTTATCTGCGCACTGGCCCCGGCATTTGCCGCCATCCGTACCAGCCTGAGTCAGGACCTGAAAGAGGGTGGCCGAACCGGCAGCAGCGGTACCGGCCACGCGCGGCTTCGCTCCTCGCTTGTTGTAGCGGAGATTGCCGTTGCCATGGTGCTTGTCAGCGCATCCGGTTTGCTGCTGCGCAGCTTCGAAAAGATGCGCTCAGTCCAGCTTGGGTTCCGCCCCGATCACATATTGACGGCCTTCTACTCACTCCCGGTGAACCAATATGCAACACAGTCCGCAGTGGACGAATTCGATAAGGAGCTTCTAAACCGCCTGCAGCATCTTCCCGGAGTCACATCGGTCGGCATCGCCTCGCTTTTGCCGGAATCTGGCGGCAACGAAAACCAGTCGTTCGTGGTGGACGGCTACGTTCCTCCGAAAGGCGCAGGGCTGAATCTGGCCTGGACATCGCAAGTGCTGGGTGATTATTTCCGCGCCATGGGAATCGCACTGCGGCGTGGCCGCACGTTCACTGAAGCTGACAATGTTCACGCGCAGCTCGTGGTGATCGTGAATCACAAGCTCGCGGAACATTACTGGCCCGGTCAGGATCCCATTGGCAAACGCATTCGTTGGGGGATGCAGGAAACGCCCACGCCGTGGCTGACAGTGGTCGGCGAAGTGGACGATGTGAAACAGAGCGCTCCTGACCAGGAAACCAAAGAGCAGGCGTACGAGCCGGCGCAGCAGGCCTTTGTGTCTTACGGTTCACTAGCCGCTTCCGCATCGGCTGCGTTTGCGCTCACCGGGAATGCTGGCTTCGTCGTGCTGCGCACCGCTCTTCCCCCGGAGCACATGGAAAATGCGATGGCGTCTACTGCGCGTTCCATCGACAGTCAGCTGCCCCTCACACAGATGCAAACCATGGAGCACGCCGTCTCCGCAACCGAAGCGCCGCGTCGTTTCAATACTGGACTGATTACGGCTTTTGCAGTTGCCGGAGTGCTGCTGGCGCTTCTTGGGATCTATAGCATCATCGCTTTTTCGGCCGCGCTTCGTACGCAGGAAATGGCCATCCGCATGGCTCTGGGCTCGCAGCGGTCGGGCATTCTGGGGTTGATGGTCATGTCCGGTGCAAGGCTTGCCGTTGCCGGATGCGCTCTCGGACTGGCAGGAGCGTTGCTGGCTTCAGGACTTCTGCGTAGTTTCTTGTTTGGTGTGAGCCCGTTCGATCCTCTGGTTCTGGCGCTTGCGACGGTCTCTGTGTTGCTGCTGGCTGTGATTGTTTCCCTGCTGCCGGCACGCCGCGCAGCTTCCACGAACCCAATGCAGGCGCTTCGGGCGGAGTGAAACGCAACTTTTTTGAAACTGAAAAGCCTGCTGAAATCAGCAGGCTTTTCGATTCCTTCGGAACTACAGCAACGTTACTTCGAGGACGTCACCAGCGAGTGCGTAATTGCGTGCACCGACAGCGCAATGCGGTTCTGCACGCCGACCTTGCGCATCAGCTTGGCGACGTGCGCCTTGACCGTGCGTTCTTCAATTCCGAGCACGGAGCCAATCTCCTTGTTCGAGCGCCCCGCGACGAGCAGCTCCAGAACTTCCTTTTCGCGATCGGTGAACGTCACGCGGCCTGCGGGGAAAATACGCCCCGGAGATGAAGTCACGCGCTCAATAAAGATTGAGAGCACGCGCCGCGGCGCCCAGACGGATCCCTGGTGAACAATGCGCATGGCTTGAATGAATTCGGCCGGCGACGCGGCTTCATCCACGTAGCCTTTCGCGCCTGCGGCCAGAGCTTTGAGAATGGTTTCATCATCGGCTCCGCTGCCCGTGACAATGATCCTCAGATCGGGGCGCGCGGCTTTCAGGCCTGCCATCACGTCGAAAAGGTTCTGACCCGCGCGTGTACCAAGCAGCACCAGGTCAATGTCCTTGCGCGGGCCCAGCTCTGCCAGACTGCACGATATCAACTCCAGGTCCTGCTCCGTATCGAACAGCGACTTCAGTCCGATAAACCGCAGTGGATCACTTTCCACTACCGCAATGCGAATGGTTGGCTTCTTGGACATGGCTACCTTCATCAGAACTCCTTCCCGGACGGTGGCGCGGTGGAACTTAAGTACAATATAACTCGGTCAGGGCTAAAGGTATCATGAACCTCGGCCCGTGCCCATTCCACAGCAGGGTACATGTACGCCCGACGAGGCGCAAGACTCAGGTGTTCTGTTTAGGGGTTACTTGCTGGCTTCCAGCAGCACCTGCTCGGGAGAGAGGTCCAGCTTGTCGCTTTGGCCCAGCACAAAGCCGCGCCTGTATCCATTGCAGTAGCTGGATTGAGCGGCCGCTTCCGCCCTTTCGCCGGCCCGGAAGCTGCATTTCACTGACTGCATATCGACGGGGAGAACTCCCTGATGTTGGCCGCCGCCGAAGCGTGAGGCGGCAAAGCCATCCTGGTAGCCCAGTGTCATGCCGCGATCGAAGAATGTATTGCCGGCATCGCCCGCCTCCGCCGCGGGCTTCAGAGACTCGCCGATCGTCCTCAGGCTGGCGATTGCCCGGAACATTCTGCCCGCGTAACCGTCGCCATAGCCAGCTTCAAGTCCTAGAGCAAAGCCCTGCTCAAAGGATTTCTTCGAACCGAAGCTGTGCTTGTATCCCAAGGGCAGCCCTTTGAACTGTTTGAAGTGGGTCCGCGCCTGTCGTGCCATATTGATATCCAGGTTGCCCTCGTGATACCCCGCTTCGTAGCCGTGGCGGTATCCATGGGCGAAGGCTGAGCGGGTGAACAAGGCGTGGGTGCCGGGTTCATCGGAATGCGTATCCTGCGCGGCCGCGGCCACCGTAAGGGCCAAAAACAGAAAGGCGGCGATGGAAAACCTGGACATGGGAGGAGCCAGCGCAAGCACCTGAAGGTGCTGACGGTGAGATGAACTACCTTATTACCAGGATGTCATGCCGCAGTATGCCGGCTAAGGTCAATTTGCCTTGGCCTTAAGTTATTCCATGAATTCTCGTAAATCGTATGTAGCTGGATACTTGCCTCACCTTAACCCAATCATGAAGAGTTCAGGCTGCCCCAGTCGCCGAACAAAAAACCTGGGGGAAACGGCGGCAGGGAGCGGAAGAACTCAGATTGATTAAAAACGAGTTTCCCCGGGACGGCTAAACGGCCACCCGGGGTTCGTTTTTTCCTCCCCACGCGGTTAGGGCAGACAAGCCATGAAAACCTTGCTGCACTATTGGCTGTTCGTGTGTCTTGTTGCGCCTTTGGGACGCCTCTCTGCCCAGACCCCAAATAGCTACGATCTTCAACTTCATCAGCTCCAGACTCGCTGGAATTCGGCCGACAGATCCGAGAAACTCGTTCTCCTTGACCAGATCTTCCGTCTGCGCGACTACGTGGACGATCGCATTGAGATTGCAAACGCTCTTGGTTCTGTCGCTAAGGATGATGGTGAGCCTCAGATCATCCGCCAGGAAGCCTCTGCTCTCACTGTCCAGTTGGACGGCACTGGTGACTCAACGACGAACCGCTGGTACGTCGCCAACAACAGCCGCAAACAAGTGCTGGAGGAAGCTCTGCAAGATGCCCATTCCTCCGCCACGGCGGAGAGCTATGAGACACTCGCCGAACTCGAATTCATGGCCGGCTCGCCCGATGCCGCTGAGCATATGCAGCGTGCGGCACAGCTTTCGCCCAGCCCCGGGCGCTGGCAACGACTCGCTGTGTTCACCAGCGATCCGTTTCAGAAATTTGCCGCACTGCAATCCGGACTGGCGCTTGCCCCTTCTGATTCTCAACTCTCTTTGCAACTGGCCAACTACTATATCGGCCGCAATCAATTGGAAGAGGCGCGCGACCTGCTTACGCGCGCGATTGCGGCATCGCCGAGTGATTTTGTTGTTCGCGAGCGCCTTGCCGCGCTGTACTTAAGTCTCGGCCTCCGCTCACAAGCTCTTCGCGATCTGAACAAGCTACAGCAGCAATGGCCACATCCTCTTTGGCTCAAAGGTCGGCTAGCGCTGGATTACGAGCAACTTGGCTTGCACGATGATGCGGCAGCCCTGGCCACGTCTGTGCTCTCACAAGACAGCGCTGCCCGGCCGATGCTCGAGCTGCTCGTCCGATTTCATCAGAGCCGCCACATGGCGCGGGAACTGGAGAGCGACTATCTGGCCCTATCTCTCCTTCAGCCGGACTTACCTGACTTGTGGTATCACCTCTCACGTGTTCAACTGAATTCCGGTGACGTCAACGGCGCCCGATCTTCCCTGGAGCGCCTTCTGGAACTGAAGCCCGGTGACGCCGAGGCCCACCGCCTGCTTGCCAGAACCTATCAGGCGCTCAACATGCAGGCAGATGCGCGCGCGGAACTGGCTGCTGCCGAACGCGTCCGGATGGAAACCGCGCATTCCGAAGCCGATACCGAGTTTTTACAAGATGCGAACGCCGTGGTGAAATCGGCTCTTTTGAATCCTCCACAGTCGCCGGAAACGATGCTGGCTGATATTCGCATTCAGGAGCTCTACGCAAGCGGTCTCGACCGCCAGCATATTCAGCAGATCTTTTACATAGGCTCAGAAACTGCGGTCGACGCCCATCGACTCACCGAACTGGTTTACACACCATCCTCTGACGCTCTGCGCATAATCCATGCGCGAGACTGGAAGCCGGACGGTCAGGTCCTTGACGCGCAGGATCTGGGTGATCACCAGCCGTCGGATTCGTCGCCGTCCATGTATTACGACTCGCGCACTCGCCAGCTTCGGTTCGCTCGGCTTGCACCGGGTGACGTACTTGAAGTTGAGTACGCGCTCACTCCGGTGCTTCGCTCCAGTCCTTATGGTCATTATTTTGGTGAAATGGTCTCTTTCGCGGCGCCCACGCCGACCAGCCTGAAACGCTATGTGCTGATTGCGCCTGCCGCCGAGTCCATCTATTCACACGCAGAGAAACTTCAGCCCCCACATGTGCTGCTGCACGACGGCTCCCGGATCAGCGTCTGGGAGACGCACCTCCTCCCGGCTGTGGTTCGCGAGCCTCGGAGCCCGGGCATCACAGAACTCGCTCCCTATCTGCACGTCTCCACCTTTGCTGACTGGCAGCAGCTCGGCGGCTGGTACGCCGATCTTGTGCGTCCGCAGTTCGCGCTGGATGAGAGTCTCCAGCAGAAACTTCTTGACCTGCTCAAAGGCAGGCATAGTGACAAAGAGAAGATTGCCGCTATTCAGAATTTTATTCTTGGCAGCACGCACTACATCGCGCAGGAGTTTGGCGTTTACAGCTATAAGCCTTATCCGGTATCGCAGATTTATGCGCGGCGGTTCGGCGACTGCAAGGACAAAGCGAGCCTCATGATCGCCCTTTTGCGGGCTGCCGGGATTGAGGCCCGTCTCGCGCTCGTGCGTACCCGGTCGCTGGGCGCCGTGGCGCCACATCCGGCGTCGATGGCGGTTTTCGATCACGCCATCATCTATATTCCAAAGTATGACTTGTGGCTCGACGGAACTGCCGAATTCGCCGTTCGTGAACTGCCCCTGGAAGACCAGGGCGCTCTGGCCCTGGTGGTGGGGCTTGACGGCACAGCCCAGCTCCGCCACACACCGCTGAGCCGCGCGAGTGATAACTACACCAGGCACACCATTCAGGCGCAGCTTGGCCGCGATGGAGCCGTGCGCTTTTCCGGTTCCACCACTGCGCGGGGAGAAGATGCTCCGGGATTGCGCGAGGAGCTCTCGGTACGCGATCAGCAACTCGATACCTGGCGGCGCGATCTCGCCCAGGTCTTTCCCAGCGTTCAGGTTTACAGCCTCAGCGTCCGCGATCAGAAGTGGCCCATTGAATCGCACGAACCACAGGCCGCCGCGGAAATCAACGTTGATTTCCGGGGCAGTTTCAACTCGTTTGTTCACAAGCACGTCGTTGCGCTCGGCTCAAGCTGGATACCACGCGGTTACACGGCCGTCCTGGCGACCTCCAGCTCACGTACGCAGGACCTGATGCTCTTTGCGCCCTGGACGACAGAGGAGGAGATTCACATCGCGCTTCCATCCGGCGCGCGCGTACTCCAACTTCCCCGCGACAAAGCCATCAACACGCCCTTCGGCTTTATGCGGCTTCGCTACCGCAAGCTGG
The DNA here is from genome assembly GCA_035553195.1 of Candidatus Acidiferrales bacterium. Classification (GTDB taxonomy): domain Bacteria; phylum Acidobacteriota; class Terriglobia; order Terriglobales; family Acidobacteriaceae; genus Angelobacter. The sequence continues at coordinate 15,675 of DATNDP010000295.1, read as the reverse complement.
CCGACGCAGTTCTTGTGCAGAGCAAAGTGGAGTTCGACAGGCCGCGCGTGGCTGCGGCAGATTACGTTCAATTTCGTGAGTTCTGCCTGCAGATGGAGCGCAGCTTCCGGGAGGAAGTCACGGTGGAGATGCCGGAATGAAATCACGGCTGCGTGTCCTCTTCGTATGCGCTGCCTGCTGCCTTGGCGCAAGCCTTTTTGCCCAGCCCGCGCCGGCTCACAACCAGAATGCTGACGAACATCTGCAGGAGGAATTCTTCTCTGACTTCCACATCGCCTCTGCAGCCGCGGAAGCGGATCAAATTTTGATCAAGCACCCGGGTGACGTACTCGCGCTCTTCGTACGAATGGAAACGGCGGCCCTTGAACAACGGACGGACGACGTTCTCGATTCGGCGGTGCGGCTCTGCACCATGCCTGCGCCAGCCGATGTTCAGGAAATTGCTTCCAGCCGCATTCTTGAGAACGCCGGTAATTCCCGTGTTTTCGCGGGCGTGCTCCGCCGCGTGGGTCTGGCCACGGAGGAACCAAACGCATGCACCTTCAACCTCCGTCTTGCCATGGTTGCCGCCGCGGCGGATGGCATTTCCCACCTGGATCTGGACAAAACTGCCGAGTCAGCCGGTCTTCTCACACGGTGGCGCATTGCCGGACCCTTTGGGCACTTCAGCAACCTCGATTTCGAGCACAGGTGGCCCGCGGAATCATCACACTTTTGGATTGCACCATCTTCTGCCGAGCAGTTCTGGTTCCGCGATGGCATGGTTGCACTTCCGGACTATTTCTCAGGCCCAGGAGTCTTCTACGCCGAGTCGCAGTTAAGAATCGAATACAGTCAAACCGCTCAGCTTGACGTTCTCAGTCCGGGGCCGTACACCGTCCTCGTGGACCGTCGAGAAGTGTTGGCCAATGATTCCCGTTCCAGCGCCGCTGGTAACCGCCAGTCACTTAAAGTTCGTCTAAAGCCAGGCCCGCACCGCCTAACTGTAAAGTTCACATCTGATGCTGCGCCTTTCAGTATTGACCTTCATCCCGTATTTTCACGAAAGCGGCGCGCAGTGGTACCGTTGGCGCTCTCAGTGCCCGCACAAAACTACATTCGCGGCCTGCTTGCCTGGTTTCGTGGCGACTTGAACCAGCTCGCTCAGGTGGTTGCGCCTGCTCGGGACAGTACCAGCAACACGCTTCTCTATCTTCGTGCGCTTCTCTGGTCGACGGCGGACGATCATTCTCCTCGCGCCCACGCCGCATGGCAGGCCCTGGCCGTGGCACAGCCTTCGGCGGTTCTCGCTCGCATCAAGGCCGCCGATTCCTCGCCGGAGAACCCGGATTTTGAGCATTCGCGAAGTGAGGTGGCTACGTTGCAGAAGTTGCGTCCTGATTCGGAAGCAGTGACCCAGCTCGCTGTAAATCTTTCGCGTGCGAATCCGGAGTCAATGACAACGGCATTGGCGCGGCTGATTCGGCTTCATCCCACGTGCGCCTCGCTCTCGGCAGCGCTCAAGCTATACGACTCGGAAGGCGCTCAGGCAAGTGCAGAAGCAACAGAACAGCAGTTGGCGCGATGCGCTCCGGAATCGCTGGACTACGCCCATGTTCTTTCTGACTCCGGCCGCCACCGTGCTGCAATTGCCTTTCTGGAGCGCCGGCTGAAACACAACCCGCTTAACCGAAGCGCGCGCCACATGCTGGTGCAGGAACTGGTGCTCGCGGGCGATCTACGGAAAGCAAAAAATCAGGCGCTGCAATTGCATAGGATGGCACCTGGCAGCGCCAGTTATGCCCGCCTGGCCTCCGACCCCGCTGCTGTGCTCGACAGCCGCAGTGAGCGCGCGGAGGGCTTTGCAGCCGGCAGCGAGTTTTACTCGAAATACCACCGCGACGGCATCGTGGCCGTTCGCCGCTCAGCAGATGCAGCGGACGGGACTGAAATTTCCACTTTGGTCTTGCTCGCCGACCAGGTCTTGGACGTGCGCAAGAACGGGACCGCCTCACTCTATTCTCATCGCGTAACCAGGCTTCTCACCCCTCAGGCAATCAGCCAGTATGGTGAAGTGACCATCCCGCGTGGAGCCGACCTCCTCCACTTGCGAACCATAAAAAGGGATGGCCGTGTGATTGAACCGGAACTCACGCAGCAAAAGCCGGATATTTCCATGCCCGCACTGGAACCTGGAGATAGCATCGAGCAGGAATTTGTAACGCATTATCCGGACTGGCGACATCTGCCTGCGTCATCATTGCTGTTTCAACTGGGTGCTGTTGGTGCTCCTGTGCTGCAAACGCGGCTGGTGGTGATAGCTTCCGAGCCGGAGGAATTGAAGTTTGAGCTGCTAAATGGTGCGCCGCAGCCCGCCAGGACTGAAACTCAGGATAATCGCGTGGTCCTGACGTGGGAAATGGACCACCTGCCTGCATGGATTGCCGAGCCGTTCTCGCCCTCTGCGCCGCTGCCTGCGGTGCAAGTGAGGGAAGCTCAGAATGCTATAGACCGCGTGCTCGACTCGCTAGTGGACTCAACGCGGATTGGGCCGCACGTTACAGAAACTCTTCTCGAGGAGGATCCTCAAGCTGCAGTAAGTGATCGCGACAAGGCCCTCCGGCTCTACAGGTTCGTTACTTCGAAAATCGAATCCACCGGTTCCGATTTTATGGACACTCCGGCTGAGGACTCATTGGCTGCCGGTGAAGGCAGCCGAACATCTACGTTCCTGGCTCTGGCGCGCGCCGCCGGAATAAAAGCCGCTCTGCTTCTGGCCCGAAAGATTGGCTCCGGCTGCACTGAGGACCTGGCCTGCTACACCGAACCCCTTGTGCGCCTCTGGCTGGATGGCCAAGTGGTTGATACGGATGCGGAAGCTGACGGCCTCGCGTTTGGAGCTGTGCCTCCTGCAATGGATCGCAGCAAGGCTCTGCTGATCTCTTTTCCATTGCATCCTCCAGACCAGATGCCGCACACGCCTCAAATTGTCGCCGTGTCGTCCAGCCCTGCGCAGGAGCGGAGTGTGGGCGAAGGTGATCTCTTCCTCGACAGTCGCGGTGATTTAACGGCTGCTATTCATATCAGGCCGGGATCCGCCCGGTCTCAGGAAATCCGCGCCTCATTGCGGTCAGGGAGTGATCGAGAGCGGCGCAGCCTTCTGGAACAGTTTGCCCAACGCCTGTTCTCCGGCGCAACACACATTCACGGCCAGATTCTCCATCTCAGCAATCCGGAGCAGCCGCTGGAGATCGTCTTACAATGCGATGTTCCGCAATATGTGGACATGCAGCACGGACGTAAAAAAATAGGGCAACTGGCGCCACCGCTCGGTTTGGGCAATGCGTTTACAAACTCTGCGACCCGCCGTTCTCCTCTGCTGCTGGAATCAGCATTCTCGGAAAACACGGTTTTTCACTTGCATCTTCCGCAAGGAGTGACCGTGGCGGCTCTGCCGCGTGACTTTGCGATTCATTCTGAATTTGGCGACTACGCCGTGAAGTTCTCACATGCGGATGGGCAGCTCAATGTGGCGCGCCAGTTTGACATCCCGGTGCAGCTAATTGAGGCGCAGAGCTATCCCAAATTCCGTGGCTTTTCTGAAGAGATTAGTGAAGCCGAACACCAGCAGATCATTCTCGATATCGGGAGCTCATCACCGCTGCGCGAGAGATCAAGCCCGGTTTTTCACTAATACCGTCCCCCACCGGCGACAGGAATATTGCGCACTCCGCCACCCTGGCGCTCGCCGATCTTTTCGAGGAACGAGGCCGCCATATCCACGAACTTACTGCCCTTTTCAATGTACTCCGGCATGTGCTCCCAGATTTCTTCGAATCTCTCCGGATGTTCGGATGCAAGAGTTGCCACTCCAATTCCCGCTACCGCCAAACCGACCGGCCGGCGCCCGGTAAAGAAAAGAATTGCCCCCGCAGCAAACGAGCCGTACATCAGTACCTTCTTCCAGTCCATCCCGACCCTCCATAATTGGGACTAATCTCACACCCACATATTAGAGCAAAGCTTCGGCTCCTTTGTTGCCCTTTCTCCCAGCGTACCGTTCAGGCGGATCGCACTTGCCTCACCGAGAATTGCAGGTTCGGCGGCAAGTCACCTGAAACAACGCTCCCTGATAATCATTGCTTGATTTCATAAATCTGATCTGGTCACAGGATGAATCAGCCAATTGAGAAACGCTTTCACTTGCACGCATGTGGGGTGCAACAGAGTTTCTTCGACAAAGCTGAAGCGGCAAGAGGATTCGAAGAGATAAAGAAAATTGGATTCGCAAAAAAGAAGGTGGGCGTCGGTATAGGGGCGACGCCCACGTGGGGGTACTGCGTATGTTGTTACCAAAATAGACGAAATCCAAATGAAAAAGTTTCCAATTCTTTTGAAATTAACATAAATAAACATTCTCACAAGTAAACGGGCAAATTCCGATTAAGAAGCTCAAAGAAAAAGCCCCTCCCTACGGAGGGGCCGGAGACAATAAGGAGAGAGGAGATGAGGCGATCAGCCAATCTGTTGCGCCAACAGTTCACGAATCTGGACTCGCGCATTGTGGAGGGCCAGAACAGACTCTTCCTCGCTGAGCCCGAGCAGTGCGGCAATACGCTTGTGTTGGTACCCTTCCACATCATGGAACAGAAAAACAAGCTTCTCTGTCGCGGGTAGTTGAACAACAGCCCGCTCCAGGTGAACGCGCTTTACGTTCCCGCGAATGTTTGTGGTTTCATTGGAGGCAACTGGGTTCAGCGTGAGCGTGCCAATCGGCATAAACTCCCGTGCCTCGGTGACAAAAGCTTGATCCACGTGTTCCGTCGCTGGCTTCCGCGCACTTGAAAAAGCACGCAGAAATGTGTTCGCGGCCACTTGTTCGGCCGTCAATTCATTGTCGGTAAGATAGAAGGCCAAAGAATAAATTCTGTGGCAGTGCTCGTTGTAGATCTCGCTATATTCGGCTTTTTCTCGTCTGGCGGCGGGAGCCAGTACCATCAGGTTTCCCAGTACGCCTTGAAAGCTGCTTGCCATTTTCGATCTACCTCTTTTCTGCCCTTTTGGGGGAGGGTCCAAAATTTGTCGCTTCAAGTGGCACGCAGTGCTGGTAATGCAATCTGGATGCCCATGGAACGTAACCTCTATGAAGTTTTGCATAGAAAATTAAGTCGCTGATTTCAAAGGGATTAGCGGATAACCATGACCGGGTCGCCATTTTGTCCAAGGGATCGTCACGAAGTGGTCCAGCTCTGGAGTGCCTGCGGTGCCCACAATAGAGTACTTTGATTCCACTTTTCGGAAGGAAAATGTCTTAAGGCTGCGTTTGCACCTTGGTCAGCGGACTACGATGACTTCGCGCAGGTTGTCGCGACCCAGGAAGAATTTACGCGACGCGAAGCTGGCAAACAACTGTTCCACATGCCGGTTGTTGAAGACTCTCTGCAGGCTCAAGTTCGCCCTCGGCTCCATCTCCAGCGTGTCTGCCTGGGCGATGTGGTAGCGGTATGTGGGAGAACCCGGACCCGGATCCTTGTCATGGAAGAACGCGAGCAGGGTGGCGTGCGGTTTCAACACAGAGTAGATTCGTTCTACCAAAGGCCTGACCAGCGATTCTGGCAGGTAGTCTGTAATGTCCCAGCAGAGCACTGCGTCAAACTGGCCCTCAGAATAAGTGAGATTCTCGGCCAGAAACTTTTCCGCACTGAACTGCTCAGAACCGTCTTCCTGCCGAACCATGTAATCAGGATCTTTTGACGCTCGCAGAACGTCTTCCGTAGAAACGCGCAGACCCAGTTCCGTGAAGTACGAAATATTCGCCGGTGATGTGGAACCCAGATCCAGAATGGCGAGTTTTCCCTCGCCGGCCGCCTTAAGGTCGGACTGGAGGCTGCGCATGAACTCCCCGAATCCAATCGAGCGCCTGCTGTTCCGCGGTGCGGTTTTCGTCTTTTCCGCCTGCCCCGTTGCGGGCTCAGTTCCGCGAAACCAGCGCGAAAGATTGTGATTGGGGGAGTTCATGCTCCCCTAATCGTACCTTATTTCGGTTCCAGAAAGGAACCCTGCGAGCCGGAGCTCGCGTTGTAAGTTGTGGAAGAGCTCACGCCCATTCCCGCACCCGCTGCGGCAGCTACCGCCACCGGCTTGCGGCCTTCGCTGCGGTTCTCCTTGTCCTTGATGTCGATGGAGCCTTTGAAGTAAGCGCCGTCCTCAATCACGATCCTTTGCGTACTCACGTCGCCCACCAGCGTGCACGCCTTCTTCAACTCCACGCGCTCGGTGGCAGAGACATTTCCTTCCACGCGCCCGTGCAGCACGATGTCGCGCGCAGTAATTGAAGCTTTGATTTTTCCGTTTGGCCCGATCACCAGTTTGTGATCGCGCAGGTTGATGTTGCCTTCAATTTCGCCGTCGAGATAAAGGTCTTCATTGCCGGTGAGTTCGCCGCGAATGACTACCGATTTTCCAATATGCCCGACGTCAGTGCGGTCATTTGAAGCGGCTGATGGTTTTGGTTGCTCTTTCGGCGGCGCCATCATGGTTGGAGCAACATTGGCAGGAGCCGATGGTGACGGCTGGTTCGTGCTCGTGGGCGAATTGTCTTCAGGTCTCGGTTTCCACATAACAATCTGTTCCTTTGTTCTTAGACATTGCGCTTGCGCTCCACACCGCTCCCAGCCACCAACAGCTCTATATCTTCTTTCAGGAACGGTCTGCCGCCTGGCCCGCAAGCTTGCCGCGCGGCTCGCATGAGCGATCATCAATCCCCGCTGAAGCACGCGACGGAAGAACACCGCGTGCAGGAAAATGGTTGCTGATCACTATTGCTGCTACTGAACTCTGGATTGCCCGTAAGTGTACGCCGCAAATCGCTTGGGAAGTAGTTACTCTGGGGCTTGCACCCCAAAGGTAAACCAGTGCCGATTCGCGGTACGCGCATTCTCAGTTTTCCAGGAGCGAATCTCCCAGCAGGATTACTAATTAGTTACTAGAATGAACATCCAAAAACAGCCCTGATTTATCAACCAGTTACATCAACTCTGAACCAGGAATTCTGGTTCACGTTTGGCCATCTATTTGCAATTCCGTTAACTGTCGACCGAACGGAAAATGTCACGGCCCGGGAAGAGGCCGAAAACCAGGGGAACAGCGGCCTCACGAAGTCGTGACGATTTGAGCCAATGGGACTGCCTTTTCCGAAATGGTCGATGCTCCAGGAAGGCGGCTTTTCGAGCCGCCTTCTCTTTTTGCCTGCATCGAATGAGATCACTGAAGATGCCTCTCAGCCTCTATGAAAGTTTCGCGTGCCGAAAGTTTCGCGTGCCCTGCTCAAGGAGCTTATTGGAGGTGTTAAGACAGTGTTAAAATGCAACTACTCCCAAGGCTGGCCGCGTCTAAAAAGACAAGAGAGTAACTGGCTTTAAAATTTAGTATGTTGTCGAAAACTCGTCTGCGTGCCTTTCTGTTCATTTGCGCGGCTACTTTCCCGCTTGGCTTGTCTGCGCAAATGCGGCATCCAGCGGCTCCGCATGTGAAGCACACCGGCCGCGTAGCCGCACAAATCAGTCAAGCCACCCCTGGGCAGCAGGGTCAGCACGGTGAGAGTGCAGCCGAGCCGGAAACGCCTCCCCTTCCCAAGGATGCTACGCAATTTGTGCGTGAAGTGATCCGTCACGAGTTGGATGCTGAAGAGCATGATCATTCTCACTGGCGGTATCGCGCTCATCGCGAGGACGAAAAGAGCAACTCCGATCGCGACATTATTGAGACCAAGGAAGGTGAGATGGCGCGTACGCTGCTCATCTATGGACGTCCCCTTACCGCCGATGAGCGGCAAAAAGATCAGGCGCGCATGCAGAAGCTGGCTTCCGACCCGGACGAGCAAGCCAAGCGCGTGAAGCGTGAAAAAGACGATAGCGAAAAGGCCCAGCAGATGTTCAAGGCCATACCTGACGCCTTCATCTTCAAATACGACGGACTGGAAAATGGCCTTGTGCGCCTCGCGTTCTTCCCTAACCCGAATTATGATCCGCCCACACGCGAGCTGCGTGTCTTTCGTGCTTTGAGCGGCAAGATGTGGATTGATCCCGTAAAGCAACATGTGTTTCGGATTTCAGGCCAGCTTTTCCAGGACGTCACGTTTGGTTGGGGGCTTCTCGCCCGCCTCAATAAGGGAGGGACGTTTGTGGTAAATATGCGAGAAGTGGGGCCGGGGCACTGGGACATGGTGTCACTGGATGTGAACATGTCCGGCCATGCCATTCTCTTCAAGAATATTGCTGTAAAAGAGCACCAGACCCAGAGCGAATTTCGTCGTGTCCCGGACGACCTTACGCTCGCCCAGGCATACCAGATCCTGGAAAAAGATGCGCCTGTTTCAGCGAACAATCAGCCTGCGAAGGCGATGCCACATTAGTTAGACGGTTCTGAGCTGCCGATTATCACCCTGGTCCCATCAGTCCATACATCAGCACTGCCAGAACGATGAGACTCACGACGACATAAGTAAAATCTCTTTCCATTGCGAAAGAGACTGCGGCAAATACCACCCTGGCAATGGGAGTGAGCACCAGTAAGAGCAGGCCAAGCTGCATGATGCCTCGGCTGTCCAGTTGCAACGCACTGCCCACAACGCCATCCACTGTGCGCAGATAGTTCGGCTCGCCTCGGAAGACATGATGGTCGGCGGGAGTGGCGCCATAGTGCGCCAGGTACAGAATTCCGCCCGCGAGGACCACAAAAGTTGCAATCAGCACACCCGCGCGCAGCAGGTTACCAATGACGTGTTCGGTTTTTTCATCTGTCCACGAAAAACTCATAGCCGCCCCGCCAACGCATCAAAAATCAATTCAATCGCCATGGCCACTATCACCAGGGCAAACAGGCGCCGCAGCCACTGTGTTCTTGCGCGCGCCAGCAATCGCGCTCCAAGAAATGATCCCGCCACCACCCCAAGCATCACAGGCATGGCCAGCGCCGGATCGATGTATCCCCTGCGCAGATACACTCCGGCACTTGCCGCCGCCGTCACGCCAATCATGAAATTGCTCGTAGTGGTGGAGACTTTGAATGGCAGCTTCATCGCCTGGTCCATCGCCAGCACCTTGACCGCCCCAGAACCGATTCCGAGCAAGCCGGAAAGAGTTCCTGCGCCGAACATCAGGCCAAAGCCCGACGGCACGGACGAAACTTTATACTCGCGAGGACCTTCCAGTGTCGGATAGCTGCCATGCATCCGCAGCGCGTCGGCAAGCGGGTCCGGTTTGGTCGCCACCGGATGTTCCGGTTGCTTTCGACCGGAGAGGTATCCCGAATAAAGAAGCACCAGACCGAGGATGATGGCGATCCCTTCCGCCGATGTCTTCGTCGCCAGAAACGCTCCCAGCACGGCGCCCACAGTGGTCGCGATCTCCAGGAACATCCCGATGCGAATATTGGTATAGCCTTCTTTCACGTAGGCCGCTGCCGCTCCTGATGACGTGGCAATCACGGAAACCAGAGATGCCCCCGCAGCGTAATGGATGTGGACGTGGAACCAGAGTGTCAGGACCGGCACCAGCACAGCCGCGCCGCCCAACCCCGTGAGCGCCCCGAGGAGCCCTGCAAAAAATGAAGCGATCCATACCAGCAGCGCGAATTCAATGGCATTCATGTGAGCTGATCAGGATAAACGCTGAACCGCCTTGCAGGCTTCACCGAATGTGATTTTTCTGGGCATTCGCAGCAGGTGCTGCCATTACCGGATTCGCGGTTAGGATTCGCGGTTCGGGTGATAAGATGCTTTCAGGTGCTCTCTTCATCATGAGGTCTCAGGAAATCCAAAGCCGGGCGCCTGGCCATTTCAGAACAATGCTGAAACTGGTGCTTTATGCGTTCCTGGCATCTTCCTTCGTCCTGTTTGTCTCCCTCGCTATCCAGCGGCTGGTCTATGACGACTGGCTGCACAAGACCGGCCCGTTGCGCATTGTTGGGACGGTAATTGCCACGCTCATAACCTTCTTTTTTGTGCTCCGCCGGCAGCACGCCGTCTACCAACGCGAGCAGGAGATGGTCAAGCGATTTCAGATGATCCTGGAGATGAATGACAGGATCCGCAACGCGCTCCAGACAATTGAATGCGTGACCTACCTTTCGCATCCCCAGGCCACCGATTCAGTACGGGGCGCCGTGGACCAGATTGATGAAGTCTTGCAGGAAGTTCTTGAGAAAGCCAGCCCAGCCCCAGGCGCCAGGGCAAAGGCGGTTTCCGCTGCTCACAGCCGCAAGTCTGCCTGATTTAGGCATCACTTCGAAGACGCATAAAACCCTTGTTTCGAGGAAACGTGCAGCGGCGGGAGTCCTTTGGGCGGATGCAGTTTCACCCTGATTTTGTGCCATTTACCATCGTGTGGCTTGACCATGGGCTGGTAAGCCAGAATGTATTCGTTGCGGAGCGCCACTCCTATCTTGTTCGCCACATCAGAGAGGTCATTCAGGTTGGAGATGGTAAAGCTCTGTCCTCCAGTCACGGATGTAACATCGGACAGGAGCTGCGGCCCGTACTGCTCTTCCGGCGTAGGCGCAAAAGTATCGAAAAGCCCGATGGAAAATATCTGAACGTCCGCCTCTTCCACCAGCGATTTGACCTCGCTTTCCGTGTAGCGGCTGTGATTGTCGCCGCCATCAGAAATGATCAGCAGTGCCCGGCGCTGGTAGCGCGCTCCTTTCATTGTGGCCAGGCCAAGATAGATGGCATCGAGCAGCGCCGTCATTCCATGCGGCTGTGAAAACATCAACTGTCCTTCCAGGTTCTCAACTTTCCTGCTGAACTTCGATGCCAGCCTCGGCCGGTCGGAAAAGGTAATCAGGAAGAACTCGTCTTGTGGATTTGCCGCGTTTAGAAATGTCCGGATGGCCTCGCGGGCCTTAAGCATCTTATCGTTCATGCTCCCGCTCACGTCGAAAATAATGCCGACAGAAATCGGCGTGTCCTGGGTCCACAACGCCTGGAGATTTTGTTTCTCGTGGTCCTGGTAGATGGAAAAATTTTCTTTGTCCAACCCGGTCACAAGGCGGTCCATCGAATCCGTCACTGTTGTTGGCACAAGGACAAGGTTGGTCTCCGCCCGAAAAGGTTTGCCGGTCGTTGTGGTATTCGGGGACGGTTGTAACACGGGCGCAATCGCGCGCGGCACAATGTGCACGTTGGCATCGTCCCCTTCATCGTTCTGTCCCCAGCACCGGACAGGGTTCATCAGCGTGATCCATCCAGCCAAGGCCACGATCACCGGCAGGAACCAGTGAGCCGCTGCGTTTCTCATGTTAGCGTCCTCTGGGGTTCGCAGGAGACTTCCCTGAAGGCAGGGACGGTGCGGAAAATGCAGGAAAGCTCTTGAACATTAATTAAGATGTTTGACGAGTCTGTGAAAGTTTTCTTCTGGACACGATCTTCTCTGTTCCAACACGCAACGCCCTTTACTCACGCCGGCTTGGTCATCTTTATCAACCTGTTCTTGCCGGAACGCATCGAACGTTTTCCTGAGAGTTTTTTATGCGCATCCATGAAGGTGATTTCGCGTATGACCTTGAGCAACCGGTTGATCCGCTGACTCAGCTCCGTTCGAAATGGAAATTTACTCTTTACAAAGTCAGACCGGCCGAACAAAAGCTCGCGTCGGGTGAAGCGGACACGCGGGAAACCGCGGAAAAGAAGGCCAAAGCCGAACTGGCGAAAGTTGCGCGTGCCACTGGCCCGCGTGCCGCATGAGGTCAGGCCCACGCTGCTTGTGCCAATCTAAACTTGTGCCCGGAACAGCGCCATTAATACTCTTAGTTCTAGTGGAGCTCTTGTTTTGAGCTGTTCACTTTCGGATTTGAGCACATTCTGCATGGACGAGGAGCAGCTCCGGATTCTTTTGTGTTGAGCAACTCACGTGAGGCAAACCGGAGAGCCCGCCGCTTATCTAAAGTGACTGTCGCCACTTCCCAATACTCAAGGCCAAAAAGATCAGGCCGAAAGTACCAGGAGGATGTAATGAGAAAGTCATTTCTGATCACAGCGATCCTGCTGCTGTCAGCGGTTTGGGTTGCTGCCCAGACTGGTTCATCATCATCACCAAGCTCACAGTCGCCCAGCAGCACTTCACCGTCGACCTCGAGCCCGCAGTCAACTGCTCCCAGCAGCGGATATCCGCAGACGAGTTCGCCGTCGAGCACCTCGCCGTCGAGCCAGACGCCTGACACGAGTTCTACAACCAGCACCACCACACAGACCACCACGACTTCTTCCTCTTCGGACACTAACAGTCAGACGATTGAAGGCTGCCTAAGCGGCTCGGCCGGCAATTTCACACTGACCGACCAGTCGGGCAAGACCTATCAGTTGGCCGGAGACACCTCCAAGCTGAGCGACCATGTGGGTCATCAAGTGCGGATTACGGGATCGGAAGGCAGCGGCGCAGGCGCCAGCGGCGAGAGCGCCAGCTCTTCCACGAGTCCCAGCAGCTCCAGCGCCGGAACCAGCCCGAGCAGCTCCAGCTCCGCATCGAACCCCAGCAGCTCCAGCTCCGCGTCTAGCCCCAGCAGCGGCGCCAGCTCCTCTTCCGCCTCTGGCATGGGCTCTTCTTCACAGAGCACGTTCAACGTGAAAAAAGTGAAGATGATCTCCAGCAGCTGCAGCGCCGGAACCAAATAACATAGATCGCAATATCAAAGCCCCTGAAGTGATCAGCTTCAGGGGCATGTTTTTTGTGGCGCTGTGATGTATTTTTTAGGGACCAACCTGCAGACGGCCATCACGCAGCACGGTACATTTGCGATCGCGCCAGACAATAGTGTCTCCGACAAAGCCACCGAACCAGACCAGGAATCCCAGCACGTCCTGCACAGGCAGGAGCCACCATTGCTCGCGAAACAAAGGATCACGCACGACGAACATGGCGGTAGCGGCCGCCGCCCAGCCTCGGAGCACCAGCGTAACAGGTAGCAGCGGCCAAGTTGCGGGCCAGAGGGCGCATAACAGAATGGCAAGAGGCAGTGGATAAGTGAAGATTTGTCCCCAATATCCTGCCGGACGGGAGCGCCTGGTGCTTCGTGCCCACCTCAGCCGATGAGCCAAATTGTGCAGCATGCTCTGGCTGCCGATCCGATGTTGAATTATCGCCGACGACAGCAACACCTCATGTCCCATTTCGGCCGTACGCTGCCCGATAACGAAGTCTTCGGCAAGGAACTCCTGCAAATAGCCAAATCCGCCCATCGCGTCGAGCACATTTCGTCTCACGGCCAGCGTGCAGCCCAACGCAAACCGCATTCCTTCCACCATCCGCGCGACCATCACGCCGCCTAACAACTCAGTGTTCATGCCGATGGCTTCCATTCGCGACCACACGCTTCGTCCCGCCACTGCGCGGTACGGACATGTAATCAGTCCAACACGGCTGTCCTGGAATTCCCGTGTCAGCCGGCTCAGCAGGTCCGGCTCCACACGAACATCGCTATCGCACATTACCAGCAGTTCGTGCTTGGCTTCGCGAACGAGCCGATTCAAGCTGAATGCCTTCGCGTTTGGGAGCGGCGACTCTCCTGTCACGATCAATCGTGTTTGCACCCGCCCGCCGGAATATTGCTGCACGATCTTCTGCACCACCGCGACCGCGGCATCGTCTGAGCGGTGCACGCCGAAGATAATTTCGTAGTTCGGATATTCCTGAGCAAAAAAGCTGGCCACGTTCTCCTCAAGGCCCTCATCGTGTCCGCAGAGCGGCTTTAGCACGCTCACTCCCGGCGTGCCGGTGCTCGACGGCGGCACCACTCTGAGGTAGCGTCGTGTCGCCACGATCACCAGCACACAATAGACAAGAGAGCCTGCGAGCAGGAGGGCGAGTGTCGCCGTGATGATGGTTACCATCCTGGGATCAAACTCTCCTTCCTCGAAACCTTGCCATTTTCCAGAAGGTGGTTCGTGAACAGGAGTTTCCCGCCGCTCTCGGCAACTTCATACAACTTTCCAGGCGCGGCGAAACTCTTCAGTTGATCCAGGCGTTTGCCGTCCGTCGCCAGATAGAATCGCGCAGGCGACGACCACAAACGCGCGAACTGTTGATCATCAATGAAGACTTCGGGTGCGCCCGGAGCATAGGACCCATACTCCAGGTTGTTGAAGCGTCCATCCAGAAGCAATGCATCCCGGCCCGAATAATACAGCAGTGACGAAAATGGATAGTACGCTCCATCGATAATGATCCGGCCCTCGGGCGCTTGCAACAGCTTTTCCGCCAAAGGCCGCGAAGAAAGATACGGATCAAAGGTTACCAGCGCAATCCTGCTCGCGTGCAGAAACAAAATCATCGACGCTGCCAGAGCGAACACTGCGTGCCGTCTGCGCAGCAGCCAGCCTCCCAGCGCTCCCAAAGCGCATGCTCCTGCCGCGACCGCAAGCGGTGTCTTTAGGTATGCAAAGGACCGCAACGTGAGATCGCCCATGTGGCCGAGAGAGAGTGTGTATTCGTTTGGGTGCTGCTGCAGCGCTGAGGAAATGTCGCCTGCTACGGGAATGCGGTGCACCAGATAAAGAATGGTGCAAATCGTGGCAAAACCAGCGGCATAGATGCTACCCAGAACCTTTGTTATAGCGTGAAACCACTTGTGGCCCGCAGGAGAGTCCATGGCTGAAGCGATGAGCAGCGCCAGTGCGGGATAGAGCGGCATGGAATAGTATTCCTGCGTCGTCGAGAATGTGAAAAATAGCAAAAGGAAGCCGCTCCAGCAAAGCGCCATCAGTCGTGTGCGGCTCGCGCGATCCGGCGCTGTGTAACTGGATTGCAGCGCGGCCGGCAGATAAAAGCTCCACGGAAACAGCCACACCAGATTCAACAGCCAAAAGGCGAGCCTCGGTACCGTGTTGTAATCGTGCGGATAACGCAATCCCAAGAACCGAAGCACGTGTTCATTCATGAAGTAGAACCAGAAGAACCCGTGATACTCTCCGGGGCCGCTATGCAGCGTGAACGCGAAATGCGGCGGCATACGCAAGGTCGCCAGTACATGCCATGGCGCTGCAATCAATAAAAAGACCAGCAGCCCCATCCCGGGGTGCAACCGCTTCCAGGTTTGACGTGACCAGAGTTGCCGAGTAATAGCAAGGTATAACAGCGCGCCGCCGACCGGCAGCACAACAGCAATAAAGCCTTTGAGCATCACGCCCACGCCAATGCTCGCGGCCAACAGCGCTACCCAGCGCCGGCTATGCGTTTCTTCCCCGTTTTCATTCAGCGCTCGCTGCAATGACCAGAAGGCAACAGTGATGCAGAGCGTCAGCAAGACATCAGGAATGAGGATCCGGGTAAAAAGGAACAGCCCTATGCAGGTAGCAAGGATGATCCCGGATAAAAATCCAGCGGCCCGGCCGAAAGCCCATCGGCCATATAGAGCAGTTACCCAGCACAACAAGATTGCGCCCAACGCAAAAGGAATGCGCGCAGCCCAGTCGTGTACACCGAAAAAGAGGTACGAGACCGCAATGAGCCAATATGGCAGCGGCGCTTTCTCGATGTAAGGAACGCCGTCCAGATGTGGGATGACCCAATCATGCGATTTCAGCATGTTCCACGCCAGTTGGCCGTGCGATGCATCAACGTCATCCATCAGTCCCGGAGGTGAAATGATGCACCCGATGAAAACAACAGCCGCAACCAGCAGTACCCACAATTGCCAGCGTGA
>DATNDP010000294.1:0-24259 GCA_035553195.1 Candidatus Acidiferrales bacterium | reverse complement strand
TGTACGATTTTCCCAAGCCAACGATTGCTGCCGTCAACGGCGCAGCCATCGCTGGCGGCACCGGCCTGGCGACGCTTTGCGATTTCACGCTCGCTGTCCCCGAGGCCAAATTCGGCTATACGGAGGTGCGCATCGGCTTTGTGCCGGGGATCGTCTCAGCGTTCCTCGTCAGCTCCGTGGGAGAAAAACGCGCACACGATCTGCTGCTGACCGGAAGAATTTTCAGCGCCGAGGAAGCATGGCGCTTCGGCTTGGTGACGGAGATCGTTGCTGCAGACCAGCTCATGGCGCGTGCTCATGCACTTGCTATCGAGTTGATGCAGAACAGCCCGCGCTCGCTCGCCACGACCAAGGCACTGCTCGGCAGATATACAAAAGAAGAACTTGACCGGCGTCTCATTTCGGCCGTGCAGGAAAATGCAGCCATCCGTCAGACTGCCGACTTCAAGGAAGGAATAAGCTCATTTCTGGAGAAACGCAAACCCCGTTGGACAAGATAAACGTCATCGGCGAAACCAGGCTGCGCGTCCGCTACGCGGAAACCGACAAAATGGGCGTGGTCTACCACTCGAATTACGTCATCTGGTTTGAAGTGGGCCGCGTAGAGCTCTTACGGCAGCTCGGCTTCGAATATTCCAGAATGGAAAAACAAGACGACTGCCATATTCCCGTGGTCGACCTGCGTGTCCGCTACAAGGCTCCGGCGCTGTACGATGATGAAATCGTGATCCGCACGCGGCTGGCCAATGTTCGCTCTTCCCTGCTGCATTTTGGGTACGAAGTACTGCGCGCAGGCGATGGCGCCCTGCTGGCCACAGGCGAGACCATGCACATTATTGTCGATAATCAATTCCAGCGCCGCGCCCTTCCTGAGAAGTACCTGAAGGCCTTTGCCGCGAGCCGGCAGGAACCAAATTCATGAACCCGCTCAAGCTCAACGGAGACACGCTCACTTTCGACGAACTCAGGGAGGTAGTGTACGAGCATCGGCCGGTGCTGCTGGCGCCCGATGCGCGCCAGAAGGTCGACGCCGCCCGCAAGGTGGTTGACAAGCTAGTGCACGAGAACCGGGTGGCCTACGCCATCACAACGGGAGTCGGCAAGCTCAGCGATGTTCATATAGAACCGGCGCAGAACCGGCAATTGCAGGTGAACCTGATCCGTTCCCATTCGGCCGGTGTCGGCGAGCCGCTGAGTCAAGAGGAAACACGGGCGATGATGGTGTTGCGCGCCAACTCCCTGGCCAAAGGATATTCCGGCGTGCGCGCTGAGGTGATCAACCTGCTTTGCGAAATGGTGAGCCGCAAAATCCATCCCGTTATTCCTTCCCAGGGGAGTGTAGGCGCGAGCGGGGACCTGGCCCCGTTGGCGCACCTGGCATTGGCCATGATCGGCGAAGGCGAATCGATTTACGAAAGCGCCCGCATGAACAGCGCCGAGGCGATGCGTCGCGCGCAGCTCAAACCGCTCGTGCCCGAGGCGAAGGAAGCCATCTCCCTAATTAACGGTACGCAGGCCATGTTGGCCGTCGGCAGCCTGGCGCTGCTCGCGGCGGAGAACCTGGCCGCCACCGCCGACGTGCTTGGCGCCTTGACGCTCGACGCGCTGCGCGGAACCGACGTCGCGTTTGATGAACGTATCCACGCCGCCCGGCCGCATAGCGGCCAGATGACGGTCGCGGCCAACCTGCGGCGGCTCATCGCCGGCAGCGAGATCCGGCAATCGCACAGAGACTGCAATCGCGTGCAAGACGCTTACTCACTGCGCTGCATTCCCCAGGTCCACGGCGCGGTCCGCGACACCATTGATTTTTGCCGCCGCACCTTTGAGATTGAAATGAACTCCGCCGTGGATAATCCGCTGGTCTTTGTGCGAAAGGGCTCGGATGAGGGTGATGTGCTCTCCGGCGGCAACTTTCATGGCGAGCCCTTGGCGTTCGCGCTGGATTATCTGGCAATTGCTTTAACGGCGCTGGCTGGGATCTCCGAACGGCGGATTGAACGCCTCGTAAATCCCGCGCTGAATGAGAATTTGCCCGCATTTCTCGCGGCGGATGCGGGCATTAACTCCGGCTTTATGATGCCCCAGGTTACGGCCGCCGCCCTGGCCAGCGAAAACAAAGTGCTGGCCCATCCCGCCTCAGTGGACTCGATCACGACATCCGGCAACAAAGAAGACTATGTTTCCATGGGCATGGCAGCGGCCAACAAGCTGAAGCGTGTTGTCGCCAACACGACGCATGTGTTGGCGGTCGAGGCCTGTGCTGCCGCTCAGGCGATTGAGTTCCTGGCACCGCTCAAAACCAGTCCTCTGCTGCAGCGGACACATGCAGCCATCCGCAAAGTGAGCCCCAGAATCGAGCAGGACCGCGTGTTTGCCGGTGAGTTTGCCAGGTTGGCGGAAGTGATTCGTGCGGGATTATTGCTGGTGGAATAGGTTCTCAAAGCAAGCTCGCGAGCTACAATTTTTCGGCATCAAGAAACATTCTCGAATAAAAACAATGGTGTGGCACAGCCGCCCCCGGCTGTGGTTGATCGTCGCGAAACCCAGCAGCGGAGTCGGTCTTCACCCTCATCAAACATCCGTGGATCTGGCCCCGTAGCCTTACTGTGCGCAGGTTTAGGATCGACCCTGATTGTGAGACGGTCTTCACGATGGTTGCTTGAAGAGGGGGAGACTCACAGGCGAGGGCGCCTGTGCCACCAAGTCCAGAAGACTCGAATCCGCTTGAGATGTGGCTTGCATTTGAAGATTCTACGTCGCATACTGCGCCACGCCATTTCCAAATGACCAGTTTTCTTTTACCACTTCCACCAGGTTGATGAGCACGTCCTCAGGCCGAAGCTTCAACTCCGCCGCGAGCAGCTCGGCAACTCGCCTGTAAAATGCCTTTTTCTGGTCGGTGGAGCGGCCGGAATTCAGCGTGACTTGAATCATCACCAGATCGTCCGTGCGCGCGATGTTGAGGTACTGGGCACCGTAGATGAAATCCGATTTCTTATGTTCGGTTATGATCTGAAAGCGGTCCAGCGGGGGCACATTCATGGTCTCCACCATGGCCCGGTGTACCGCATCGCCAAGTTTCTGTCGATAACCGCTTGACTTGCCTTCCATGAGTTCGATTCGAACCAGTGGCATCTATATTGTCCTCCGAAAAAATGCATTCAGTCCTGACACACCGGAATCCACGCTTCCCAGCTCTGCTGTAGCGCTGTTCACTTCCGAACACCGCTTTGCGCTTGTGAACACTGCCTTGCTCGGCGTTTCAAAGATAATAGACGCTCGGCAAAGCGGTTCAAAGGCTTAGCCGCATGGCATCGGTGGCAGCAGAATTGCACGTTATTATTTTTTGCTTTGCTGGATCGCAACCGGAGGACTCAACCGTGATTGCCAACGCAATTCAAGACCTTCGCTACGCTGTTCGCGCATTGCTGAAATCACCCCGGTTCTCACTGACGGCGGTTTTCACCCTTGCCCTTGGCATTGCGGCCAATGTGGCCATCTTCACCTTTGTCAACGCCGCGCTCATCCGTCCGCTTCCTTACCACGACGCAAGCCGGCTGGTGGAGGTCTACAGCAGCAAGCAGATGGATGTAAACCAGCAATTTGAAGCGTCTTATCCCGATTACATGGATTGGCGCAAAGAGAACCAGGTATTTGAAAGCCTGGCAGGATACAGCCAAAACGGGGTGATTCTCAAAGACAAGGGGACCTCCGAAGCATTGCCGAGTGCGGTTGCCAGCGATAATTTTTTTCAGACGCTCGGAGTCAAGCCCATCTTCGGGCGCAGTTTCGCTGCCGGAGAGGATTTGGCTGCGGCGCCGAGAACTGTGCTTCTCAGCTACGGGTTCTGGCAAAAGCATTTCGGTGGAAGCCGTGACGTGCTGGGTCAAACGCTCAACCTTGATGGCCAAGCCAACACGATCGTCGGAGTGCTTCCACAGAACTTTCACTTTGCTCCGGTGGGCGATCCTGCCGTGTGGCTGACACTGCATGCCAGTGGAGAACTGCTGCAGCGTCGAAATCTTTACTGGGTGAGCGTGGTGGCACGGCTCCGACCTGGGATATCACGCGACGCTGCCGCTGCCGGAATGAACGTGGTAGCACGCCATCTGCAGCAGCAGTATCCGGACTCCAACAAGGACCTGCTGACCAGTGTGGTCCCGCTCAACGACGTTGTTGTGGGCCAAATCCGCCCTATTCTTCTGGTGCTGCTGGCGGCGGTGGCGTTGCTGCTTTTGATTGCATGCGCCAATGTGGCCAACCTTCTCCTGGCGCGTTCTGCCTCACGCAGGCGGGAAATGGCCATCCGCAGCGCGCTCGGCGCGAGCCGCGGCCGCCTCATTTATCTCATGCTCAGTGAGGGCCTGGCCCTTTCCCTTATCGGCGGCATTCTCGGAACCGTACTGGCGCAGTGGCTGGTGAAAGGCTTCGTTCTGCTGATTCCAGAGCGACAGATGGACGCAATGCCCTATCTGCACAATCTCGGGACGGATACTGCCGTCGTTCTTTTCGCATTGGGTCTGGCGATCATTACAGGAATTATTTTTGCTCTGGCGCCGGCCTTCCAGGCCTCGCGCACAGATGTACAGCACACGCTCAAAGAGGGCGCGCACAGCTCACAATCTGCTGGCTGGAAACAGTTTGCCTCGGGACTGGTTGTGGCGGAAGTCACCATCGCCATGGTTCTGCTGGCTGGCTCTGGATTGCTGGTAAAAAGCCTGTACCGGCTGCTCACCGTTGATCCCGGGTTCGATCACAAGAACCTCATTGGCTTGTCGATTGGTTTTCCTGATGAGCATTACACCAAGACCGCGGACCAAGTCCAGCTCCACCACAAACTGGTGGACCGCTTGAGTGCGGTTCCAGGGGTGGAATCAGCCGGGAGCGGCAGTGTTCGACCGGTCTCCAACGGCGGCAATACCGTGATGTTCTGTGTTGAAGGCCGGCGGTGCGACGGCCGCGGCTCTGAAGCCAACTCCCGCTCCGCAGATAGCAACTATTTGCAAACGCTGCGCGCGCAGCTTGGGTCCGGTCGCTGGTTTAACAGTGGGGATAACCTCAACTCTCCCCAGGTGCTGATTGTGAACGAAACTCTTGCGCACAAGTATCTGAATGGCCTGGATCCGCTCAAGCAGAGCCTGCGGTTTACATTTTCTGCAAAACAAAAGCCAAGGCAAATTGTGGGGGTGGTGAAGGACATCAAAGAAGGTCCGCTCGATTCTCCCGCGAGGCCGGCGATCTACTCGCCCATCGAGCAGTCGCCACGAACCTACTTTGATGTGGTGGTAAGGAGCAGCCGCAATCCGGCCACACTGGTCCCTGAGCTCCAGTCCGCGGTCCACTCCGTCGATGCTGATGCAGTCACATTCAATATTCAAACCATGGACGAACGAATTCAGCGCTCTCCGGCGGCATTTCTGCATCGCTATCCCGCATGGCTCGCGGCGGGATTTGCCATCCTCGCCTTGTTCCTGGGAAGCATTGGGCTTTATGGGCTTGTAGCCTATTCGGTTTCGCAACGCACACAGGAGATCGGCATCCGCATGGCGTTGGGGGCGCAACGGCGCGATGTCCTCAACATGATTCTCAGCCAAGGGCTGCGTCTGATTGTTCCGGGAATTGTGATCGGCGCCATAGCGGCCGTTATTGCTGCTTACTTGGTCCGCAGTATGTTGTTCGGAGTAACGGTTGCTGATCCGTTGATCTTCACCGTTGTAACTGTGATTCTCGCTGTCGTGACGCTTCTAGCCAGCTTTATCCCAGCGCGGCAAGCGACAAGAGTCGATCCCATGGTTGCGTTGAGATACGAGTAGATCATCGGGTGATCGGGTAATCTGGTGATCGGGTTATTTGAATTTAAGTCGCTACACGGAAGAAGATCCCCCGATCACGCGATCACCCGATCAAGAAGTTCCCGCCAGCCCCAACTCGCCCGCAATCCCCTTCATCGCCTCAATACAAAACGCGATGTGCTCCTCCAGATCAACGCCGAGGTCGGCAGCGCCGTTGATGATGTCGTCGCGGTTTACGCTACGCGCGAATGCCTTGTCCTTCATCTTCTTGCGCACCGATTTCGCTTCCACTTCAGCGAGCGACTTGTTCGGCTTCACCAGCGCGCTGGCGGTGATGAAGCCGGCCAGTTCGTCGCACGCGTAGAGAACTTTCTCCATTTTGGTCTCCCGCTTCACGCCGCTGTAGTCGGCGTGGGAAAGGATGGCCCGCCGGATCTCCTCCGGATAACCGCGCTCCTCCAGAATTTTGTTGCCGACGAACGGATGCTCCTGCTGGGTGGGGTATTTCTCGTAATCGAAGTCATGCAGCAGGCCCGTGATGCCCCACTTTTCTTCATCCTCGCCGAACTTGCGCGCATAGGAGCGCATGCATACTTCAACGGCCAGCATGTGCTTGCGAAGGCTCTCCGACTGGGTGTACTCGCACATCAGGTTCCATGCGGTAGCGCGGTCAATCATGTCTTTTTACCTGTATTCTCCTTTTATTCCCTATGTAATTCCGGCATTTTTACGTGTTTTACCTGTATTTTTCCGTTGACAAGCTGTGGATCATCCTAGACACTACGCGTGAGAGTACCCTTAAGACAAGGGGGCTCGGGAGTAAAGTTTTTGGAGTCGCGCCTGCTCTGGCCCCTCCGAAAAGAAATCATGGCGACAACTCTGGCACCGGTGGATTCCCGGGAAGTTGTACGTTGTGACCATTGTCATCTGGTTCAGTTCCGGACCAATAACAATCTTTGCAGAAAATGTCGTACGTCGCTCGATGCCGATGAGCCTGAACCGATCCTTGCGGAGCAGCCGCCGATTATTGAAGCTCCGGCGGGCAATCATTCCCATCTTCAGATTGCTGCGGCCATTCGCGGCCTGCGGCAGCGCTCGGGACTAAGTCAGCGGCAGCTCGCTATGCGCATGCAGGTGCCGCGCACGTACGTATCTAAAATTGAAAACGAGAAAGCAGTGCCTACGCTCTCCTCTCTGCAGCGCCTGGCAACCGCGCTTGAAGTTTCTGTGGGCGACCTGCTGAAAGGCTGCAGCCGCACGCGTGAAGATGAGATTTCCGAATTGATGCAGGACGATTTCATCGCCGAGGTCGTGCCGCTGCTTTCCAAGCTCGATGCCATGCAAAAATCCAGTCTGCTGGCCCAGGTGCGTGATTTGAGCATACGTCCGCGCAGAAGCGCCTGAAGAAGGTTTCATCCTCCCGCACGGCCGGAGCGCAAGCTCCGGCCTTTGCTGCGTTGCAGCGGCGGTTCAGCTCCCATTGTTATAATCACGAGTTAACTCACCCATCAGGAGCCCTCTTTTGCAACAAGCTGAAATCGGAATTATCGGCGGCAGCGGCCTGTATTCCATGCCCGGACTCAGCGATGTCCGCGAGGTTACAGTCCAAACGCCTTTCGGCGAACCATCAGACGCGTTCATCCTGGGTATGCTGGAGGGCCGCAAGGTAGCATTTTTGGCGCGGCACGGACGTGGCCATCGCATTCTCCCGACTGAGCTGAACTTCCGCGCCAACATTTACGCCATGAAAGACCTGGGCGTTGAACGCATTGTTTCTGTCTCAGCTGTTGGCTCTCTGAAGGAAGAGCACAAGCCCACCGAGTTCATCATTCCTGACCAGTTTATTGATCGCACCTTTAATCGTACGGCGACCTTTTTCGGCCACGGAATCGTTGCCCACGTGTCCTTCGGCAATCCCGTTTGCTCGGAAGTTTCCGCCGCGATTGGCCAGTCTTGCAAGGACAGCGGAGTAGTGGGCAAAGCGGGCGGGACGTACGTTTGTATGGAAGGGCCGCAGTTCTCAACCAAGGCGGAATCAAATCTGTACCGAAGCTGGGGCGCGGACGTCATCGGAATGACGAACCTGCAGGAAGCCAAGCTGGCACGCGAAGCCGAGATCTGCTACGCAACCATGGCCATGGTCACAGATTACGATTGCTGGCACCCGGGACACGATTCCGTGACGGTGGACCAGATCGTGAAAGTCCTGCACACAAATGCCGATAATGCTGCACGCGTGGTGAAACAGGCGGTGGCACTGATGCCGAAGGAACGCAAATGCAAGTGTAGTTCGGCGCTGCAGTACGCGATCCTGACGGATCCGGAAAAAATTCCCGCTGGAACGCGGCAGAAGCTCAGCCTGCTGCTGGATAAATATCTGAAAAAAGGCCAGGAGGCAAAAGCCTAGTGTCACTGCTCGTAGTGGGCTCTGTAGCGTTTGATGCCATCAAGACACCTTACGGCAAAACCGACAAGATCCTCGGTGGCGCCGCCACCCATTTCTCTCTTTCCGCCAGCTTCTTTACCCAGGTGAGGGTGGTTGCAGTTGTGGGTGAAGACTTCACAGAAAAGGAAGAAGCCGTTTTTCGCCAGCGCCACATTGATACCGGTGGTATCGTGCATGAGAAGGGCAAGAGCTTCTTCTGGTCAGGAGAGTACGGCGAAAACGTCAACGAAGCCAAAACGCTGGACACGCAGCTCGGCGTCTTCGGCAGCTTCAATCCCCAGATCCCGGAGAAGTTCAAGGACAGCCATTACGTTTTTCTGGCCAACGTCGATCCAGTGCTGCAGGTCAGAGTACGGCAGCAGATGCCGCATGCGAAGTTCGTAGGTGGCGACACGATGAATTATTGGATCACCGGTCACCGCGAAAACCTGAAGGAAATGCTCAAGCAGGTGGACGCCTTACTGATCAATGACGGCGAGGCGCGCATGTTGGCGGGCGATCCCAGCCTGGCTCGCGCCGCCCACAAAATTCTGGAGATGGGACCGCAGGCGCTAGTGATCAAGCACGGCGAATACGGCGCCACGGTATTCTTCAAGGATGGCGCCTTCGGCATCGGCCGTCATCCATTCCGCGCGCCGACTCTCCCGATTGAAGCGGTGATAGATCCCACGGGCGCGGGCGACAGTTTTGCCGGGGGATTCATGGGCTACATCGCGTCTCAGGAAAAGCTCACGCGCGACGTCTTCAAGCGCGCCATGTTTTATGGCGGGGTGATGGGATCATTCGCCGTGGAGGCGTTCGGCACCGAGCGACTGCAGAAACTGACGCGCGAGGAGATTGATGAGCGCTACAAGACCTTCCGTGAATTAACTCACCTGGAGTAGCGCCTCCTGGCCTGTACAATTCCCCTGCCGCAGATGCCAGAGGAAAATGCCAACCGAGCAACCGCCGGCCTCGTCGACGCCGCAGACTATGTTGTGCTCACATGGCTCGCGGCTGCGATTTCAATCGCCGCGCTGACCTTCTATTACCGCCACAATGCCATCCTGCTTTATGGCGACGCGGTGGCGCACATCAACATCGCGCGGCGCGTGTTTGATTCGCGGACTCCGGGTGTTTTCCAGCTTGGAACTGTCTGGCTGCCTCTGCCCCATGCGCTCGATATCCCTTTCATCCTGAATGACCGGTTATGGCAGACGGGACTCGGCGGATCCATTCCCTCGATGCTCGCCTACGTTGCGGGCGCACTTGGCATTTTCCGTCTTGTGCGCGGACTGGCTTCTCGCCTCACGGCTTGGACCGCCGCACTGATCTATGCACTGAATCCCAACCTGATTTACATGCAGGCGACGGCTATGACCGAGTCGCTCTACCTGGCGTTCTTTATTTGGGCTGTTGTCTATTGCGCCGATTTCGTGCGCCATGCCGCAGATGATCGTCAGCAAGCCGCTCTTGCACTGCAGAAATGCGGGCTGCTGGTTTCAGCGGCCATGCTGGTGCGCTACGACGGTTGGTTCCTGGCAGCAGCAATGGCGGTTGTAGCGGCTCTCGTGATATTTCGCAAACGAGCAATCCGTCCTCACCTCCAGCCCGGCATGCTGAAGTTCCTGTTGATCACCGGCGCGACTGCGGCCCTCTGGCTCGCCTACAACTACGCTGAATTCGGTAACGCGTTGGACTTCGCCACCGGCCCATATTCCGCTCGCGCGATCCTGCAACACAGTTGGACTCCGACATGGACCAGCTATCCAGGTGAGAATTCGCCCCGCACTGCAACCCTTTATTTCTTAAAAATCGGCCGGCTCACGCTGGCCCAAGGCCGAAGCGAATATCTGCTGTTCTCTCTGGCCTTCATTTCCCTGCTCTGTGTAGTGTTCTTTGCCCGGCGATTCCTCCCCTTGGCGCTGCTGTGGACACCAGTAATTTTTTATCCCGCCTGCATCGCCTGGGGCAGCGTCCCCATTTATTTTCCTGACTGGTGGCCCTTCACGTATTACAACGTGCGTTATGGATTGCAGATGCTGCCTGCGGCGGCAGTTTTCACCGCTCTGCTTGTCGAGCTAAGTGGAACGTTGTTTCCGCGGCGCCAATTTCCGATCATGACTGGTCTATTGCTGATTGCCGGCTGGAGTTACGTCGCTGTCTGGCGAGCGACTCCCATCACCTTGCGTGAAGCGGAGGTGAATGGCGCCGCCAGAATGCGGTTTGAACATCAGCTCGCAGAAGAGCTCAAAAGCCTGCCCGATAACGCAACAATCATGATGGACTGCAGCTCTCATTCCGGAGCCGTGGAAGCTGCCGGCATTCCTTTCCGGCGCGTACTTCGGGAAAGCAATCCTCCGCACTGGGAGGCCGCGTTGAGCAAGCCGGCCGAATCCGCCGATTACGTCGTTGCCATCGATGATGATGCAGTAGCCACTTCTATCCGGATGCATCCGCAACGCCTCACAAGGATCGCTGTGATCGGCTCGGCTGGGGCGACGCAGGCCAGCATCTATCGGTCGTCCCGCTGACTTCAATGCTAGAATCGCGACAGCTTTCCTGTTCAAGAATCATGGTCTTGCCAAATCCATTTGCGCACAGTTCCGTTACTGAGGTCGTTTCGCGAGACCTGGGGCGGCTGCTGTTGGCCGCCGTGCTGGGCGGAATCGTGGGAATTGAGCGCGAACTGAAGCGCCGGCCCGCCGGACTGCGAACGAATATGTTCATCTGCTTCGGCGCCGCGATGTTTACCGTCTTGTCGCTTGAGCTTGCCTCGATGGCGGGAGGCGACCACACCCGCATTGCGTCACAAATTATCCCAGGAATAGGGTTCATTGGAGCCGGTTCGATTCTGCACGCGCAAAAGACAATTACAGGCCTGACCACGGCGGCTACAATCTTTGTGGTGGCATCCATCGGGATGGCATGCGGCGGCGGACTGTATGGTCTGGCTGTTTTCGCTAGCGTGCTGCTCCTCATATGCCTGCAGGTGCTTGGCGCGCTGGAACGACGATTCAACCTGAAATCCTCTCTCGTGCACTACAGCTTGTTGACCGATCGAGTGGCGGAAGAAGTGATGGACGAGATTGACGCCGTCCTGCAGGAGCATGGCAAGCAAATGGAAAGCATGAAGCTGATTCGCACGAATGGGAGGAAAAAAATCGTCTTCACTGTGGATGGTACGCGCAAAGAACAGGACGAGATCAAGGACAGCCTGCGCCAATCCGAAGACCTGCGCGACTTCAAGGCTGTTCCCGGCCACGACACTGATTAGCGTATGAAGGTCCCATTCACCAAAGCTTCCGCATGCGGCAATGACTTCCTGATCATAGAGGCGCAATATGCACCGACAGATATTCATGGATTCACACGCCGGGTTTGCGATCGCCACAACGGGATAGGAGCAGATGGTGTGGAGTGGCTGATGGCGGCCCGAGACCTTGATGCGAGAATCCGTCTTATCAACGCGGATGGCAGCGAGGCGGAGATCTCCGGCAATGGCACTCGGTGCGTGGCCGCATATCTCGCGGCGAATAGCGGTTCCCGTCACCTGAAAATCGCCACCGACGCCGGACTAAAGCATTGTGAGCTGATCTCACACAGTGGCGTAACTTTTGAATTCGAAACCGAGATGGGACGGGCCGAAGTGGGAGAGCCATTTACGATCATCACCGGCAATGGGGAGATGAAGGGTACGCCGGTTTCTACCGGCAATCCGCATTATGTGACGTTTGTAGAGAACTTCCCTCCGGCATGGCAAGCGAAGGCCGTCGAGATACAGAAAGACGCAGCATTCAAAGCGGGCGTGAACGTGGAGTTTGTGAGAATGAAGGATGCGAGCACAATTGAGGTTCGCTTCTTCGAACGTGGAGCGGGCGAGACGCTCTCATCAGGCACCGGCTCCTGCGCGTCCGCAGCCGCGGCCATTGCTGCGGGCCTTGTGAAATCGCCCGTCACCGTGGATGCGCAGGGAGGATCCCAGACGGTACGGCTGCAAGAAGGAAAAGTTTTTCTGCGCGGTCCCGCGCAACTGATCTGTTACGGTACCTTGTTTGCCTAGCATGAGAACCATTCAGCCACCGGCACTCAAGCCCGGCTCTAAAATCGGTCTGCTCGCCCCGGCCAGCAGCTTCAATCAGGAGGCATTCGAGCGCGGCTGTGAGCGTCTGCGACAGATGGGCTACGAACCTGTCTATTCCCCGGAACTCTTCGCACGCGATCTCTATTTTGCGGGCTCCGCTGAACGCCGTGTCGAAGATCTGAACAATCTGCTGCAACGCGCTGACATCGCGGCGCTGATCTGCGTGCGCGGCGGATACGGAAGCAACTACCTGCTGGAGAAGCTCGACTTTGAGTTGTTTGCGCGTCATCCGAAGATCTTTCTTGGATGCAGTGATATCACTTCCCTGCTCACAGCCGTGAACGATCGCACAGGCCTGGTGACTTTTCACGGTCCCATGGTGGCCAAGGACATTGCGGATGGAACGTTTGACACGTTGAGTTGGGGCTATGCTTTGGGAGGGGCGAACGACTGGGAAGTCTCTACCGCCGGAGTGGAGGTGCTGCGCGCCGGACGCGCGCGAGCCCGGCTCTATGGCGGGTGCCTTTCCATGCTGGCTGCATCCCTGGGAACGCCTTTCGAAATTCGAGCCGAGGGAACGATTCTCTTCATAGAAGATGTTGGCGAAAAGCCCTTCCGTATCGATCGCATGCTGATGCAGTTGCATATGGCCGGTACACTCAAGGGCGTACGCGGCTTTGTCTTTGGCGAGATGCTCGATTGCCGCCCGCCTGCGGGAGAGAGCTACACGTTACAGGATGTAATCATGCGTGTGCTGCGGCCATACAACGTGCCTGTGGTGTACGGGTTGAAGTCCGGCCACGTTTCCAGCGGCAATATCACTTTGCCAATCGGCGTTGAAGTGGAGCTATCGGCCGGAAGTGAAGGCGTAGCCCTGAAGATATTGGAAGCCTCTACAATTATCCGTTAATCTGGATTCAATGGATCAGCAGCACGTACACATCATTGGAATTTGCGGCACGGCCATGGCGTCGCTGGCGGGACTACTCAAGCAGCGAGGTTTGAAAGTAACGGGCTCGGATGTTGCCGCGTATCCGCCGATGTCTGATTTCCTGGCGGCCATGGCGATTCCGGTTGCGCAGCCCTACGCAGAAACCAACCTGAAGCCGCGCCCCGACTGGGTGGTGGTGGGAAACGCAATCTCGCGCGGAAACGTCGAGCTCGAACACGTGCTCGACCAGCGCATTCCTTTCCGCTCCATGCCGGATACGCTCTATGATTTTTTTCTGCGCACCCGCGAGCCGATTGTGATTGCCGGCACGCATGGCAAGACCACCAGTACATCCATGCTGGCATGGATCTTCCAGCAGGCGGGAAAAGACCCGTCCTTCCTTGTGGGTGGCATCGCGGAAAACTTCGGCAGCAGCTTTGCCCTTCGCCAGGGCAGGCATTTCATCCTGGAAGGCGATGAGTACGACACGGCCTTCTTCGACAAAGGACCCAAGTTCCTGCATTACTTTCCCCAAGCCATCATTCTTACTTCCGTCGAGTTCGATCATGCGGACATATACAAGGACCTTGACGCGGTCAAGACGGCTTTCAAACGCCTGGTCAACTTGGTCCCCGGGAAGGGCAGAATCATCGCCTACGATGCGGACTCCAACGTGGATGAGTGCCTGGCCAAAGCATTCACTCGGGTAGAACGTTACGGGTTGCGCGAGGATTCCTTCTGGCGCATCACCGATCTGCAGTTTTCTTCTGATAGGACAACATGGCAGGTCCTGCGCGATGGCCAGCCGTGGTCATCCTTTGAATTCGCATTGGCAGGCGAGTACAACGTGCTGAACGCCACCGCCGCTGCTGCCATGGCGTCGAACTATGGTATCGAACCGGCGGTCATCGCCGATGCATTAATGTCATTCAAAAGTGTGAAGCGTCGCCTGGAGATCAGGGCGGAAATCGACGGGATAATCATCATCGATGATTTTGCTCATCATCCCACCGCTATAGCGGCGACGCTGAAAGCGCTGCGCACGCGCTACCCCGCGGCACGTTTGTGGGCCGTCTTCGAACCGCGCTCGAACACTCTGCGGAGAAAAGTTCTGCAAAAGGACGTGATCAGCAGCCTTTCCATCGCGGATGAGGTCGTGATTGCCAGCATCTTCAGGCCTGAAGCTGTGCCGGAAAATGAGCGGTTGACGACAACATCAGTTGTGAATGGAGTTAAAAAGAACGGAAAGCGCGCACGCGAATTGGCCGATGCCGACGCGATCGTCGAGTCAGTCTCTCCGGAGTTGCAGAGTGGAGACGTAGTGGCCATTCTTTCCAATGGCGGGTTTGGGGGAATCTACGAAAAGCTTCCGCGCAAGCTGGAACAGTTGCGCGGAGCCGCGCGCACATGATGCGAACCGCAGTCGGCGCTGTTCGGACATGCCTGGCGGTGCTCTTTCTGGTCGTGCTGGTGCCGGTCGGGGCATTGATTGCTTTCCCGTGGACGTTCATCACCCGAAACGCCAATTTTCTTTATTCGGTGGGCATGGGCCTCGCGCACTGGTGCGCGCGAATTGCCGGCGCCAGGATCAAGCTGGTGGGGCTGAATAACATCGATCCGACAGGCACATACATTTTTATGTCGAACCACGTTTCCAATTTGGATCCTCCGGTGCTGGTCCCTCTAATCCCGCGACGCACGTCGGTTCTGGCAAAAAGAGAGATCTGGCGGATTCCCATCCTGGGAAAGGCGCTCGATCTGGCCGAGATCGTACCGGTGGAGCGGCACAACCGGGACGCGGCGATCCGGAGCATACGCCGTGCCGGCGAAGTGATGAGTCACGGGATCAACATGACCATCTATCCTGAAGGCACGCGCTCGCCTGATGGCCGGCTCCTTCCCTTTAAAAAGGGCCCATTTCATCTCGCCCTGGAGACCGGCTTTCCTATTGTGCCGGTCACGATCCTCGGAACGGAAGAGATGATGCCGAAGGGCAGCTATATCGCGAAGAGCGGAACAGCGACCCTGGTCTTTCACCCTCCGATTGATCCTAAACAGGTCTCCTCACGTGAGGATCTAATGAAGGCAGTGCGCGATGCGATCACGAGCGCACTACCATCGGAGAGACATTAGATAACCCCGGCCTAGTGGAGTACCAGGTCCACGTACTCGGGATGTTTCCTGATATAGGCTGCAACTGACTCACAAATCACATCCACCTTCAGCCCGCGTTCACGCGCCCAGTTCAGCGCGGATTGCGCGAGTTCAGATGCCAATCCCATGCCCTGAAGCGCGCGGGGGACTTCGGTATGAATCAACTGAAGAACACTGCCGGCCAGGTTGTATTCGAGGAACGCGGTTTGTCTGTCGCGTTCAATTTCAAAACGCCCGCTGACAACGCGCTGCTTGGGGTGTTCTGATTGCCCTCTCATTTTCACATAATGCAGCTTCCTGGCAGCGGAGTCCAGCCGTCGAGCACCTCAACTTTCGAAATGTTCTGTTCTCTGAAGTCACTGGTCTCCGCCAACGCTCGTCTCGGCGGTGTGATTGTCATCACACGTGAGCATGATGGGAGTCACGGAGTAGATCTTTCTTTCGTGAGAAATTTATCTGCGAAGCAAATCCTCGGGAGCTAACCCCACCTTCCCCGGCCCAGCCACAGGTTTGATTTGAATTTAGTGCTAAACGCTTCTTGTTTGCGGCCCATTGCCTGGGCTGCCGGTGTGGTGAGTATGCGCATTTTAATTGTTGAATCTGATCATAGGGTCGCAAGAATCCTGCTGAAAGGTCTGCAAGCAGATCATTTCGCCGTCGATCTGGCGTCCAATGGCCGCGAAGGTCTGCAACTTGCGGTGGAAGTGGACTACCACATCATCCTCCTCGACTGGGAAATCCCTGAACTAGATGGAATGACCGTGCTTCGTAAACTGCGCCAAGCCGGCTCTGCGGCACGGGTTCTGTTCATGAGCTCGCATAACGAAGTTGCTGATCGTGTGATGGCCCTGCGGGCGGGAGCTGATGATTTCATGGCCAAACCCTTTTCCTTTGAGGAGCTGCGCGCCAGGATCCACGCTTTGTTGCGCCGGCCCCAGGAACTTCGAGATAAGATCAGGGTCCACGATCTGGAAATCGATCGTGCCCACCGTCTCGTCACACGCGCGGGAAGGCCCATCCGCCTCACTCAGCGCGAATATGGAGTTCTTGAGTACCTGATGCGGAATGCAGGCCGCACTGTGACGCGCACCATGATCGTAGAACACGTCTGGAACCTCGGTTTTCGGGGACTCACGAATATCGTGGACGTCTATATCAATTATCTACGAGCCAAAATTGATGATGGATCAGGAAGACCGTTGATCCATACAGAGCGAGGAGTTGGATATCAGCTTTCCGCTGAACCTTCGGAAGAGTTGCAGGTTTATGAATCAAGCCTGCCGCAAGCCTTCTCCTGAAACCGCTTTGCAGAGCGCAGTTTATTCTGCCTTGGGGTTATCGAAATTGTTCTCTGCGGCTCGGGCGAGCAGTTCCTTCAACCACTGAGCGACGGGAGTCTGCCTGACGAAGTGCATCTTGATCTCTTCCGGCGTCAGGACGATCCATTCACTGTATCCGGGATAAGTGCGGCCGCTGCTATCGAGTGCCCTTACTTCAACCCGGCCCGATCTGACCCGGTATTCATCCATTGCCGAACCGTCCGGCTGACTCACTTTAATTTGTGGGATAAGAACAAGAACAGGCAATGCCCACCTCCTATACGACTGTTCAACAAACATAATGAACAATCTATAGCCATGGCTGTGAGCACGATCACGTTCCGGTTGGTTTTCGTTCTCATGACCCCGCAGCGGTCACCTGTTCGCGCGCGGTCCCTTGGTCCGGGCGATGTCGCCCAGCAGCGCGCCGGTCGCGCGCACGTAATCAGCTGGCGAAAGGATGATCTGCAGACCGCGCATGCCTGCGGAAATGGAAATTTGGTCCCAGAGTTCAATTGTTTCGTCAGCATATGCCGGAAACGGCTTTTTAGCGCCGAGGACGGTAACCCCGCCGCGGATGTAGCCGGTAAGCGGCTGCACCTCTTTCAAGGAAACAAGTTCCACCTTTCGATTCTTTGAAATTGCCGCCAGCGCTTTCAAATCAAGCTCGCTGCTTCCCGGAATGACCGCAAAGCACGGCCCGAAGCGATCTCCACGCGCAACCAGTGTTTTGAAGACCTGGTCAGCGGGCATTCCGATTTTAGCGGCGACGGATTCGGCTGCGAGGTCTTCAGGATCTACCGAGTACTCTCGCAGTTCATAGATAACGCAAAGCCCGTCAAGCAGTCGGACAGCGTTGGTCTTCATCTGGCTAGTTTAACGGATGTCCCACGGCTGGCGCGTTTTAGCTCATTGCGGATTGAGTCGTCTTAGAGCTTCTTCAATTCTGTCGATGCTCGCGTACACAGCCTGAGCTTGTTTTTCCTCGGGCAGGTAGCGGCTCTGCGTAATCACCTGGAGGGCGTTGCGCAAATGATGATTCAAATCTGAAGCAGTCCGGATTTTTTGGAGCATCACCCTGTGCCGCGCGGCCGCGTACTTGATGCACACTCCTACAAGCGCAATGGTCATCAATGCAACTACGCCGGCATCGAAAATGGCATCAAATGCGGGCGGCATCTTCATTCGGATCACAGTCAGGTGAGTGATGAATTCGAGCGTTCCTGCAATAGCGCCGCTGGCTAGCAGCGTAAGATTCATCACCATCGGGGACTCTAATGACACCATCAACCGGTGAGGAACTCTCATTTGGAGGGAAAGAACGTTGGTATCCGCGGAAATACTTGAAAAAAATCGGAGGATTTTGCGCCACGCTCAGCTCGCGTCGATGTGAGCCGTCTAAAAAAGGACATCTTCCTGCTCCGAAAAACTCTAGCTGTTTGTGCAGCGGAACAAAAGGAAGATAGCCCGCTGTCTCATAAGGACAGTTTTCACACTTCAGAAATATAGGTGGATAAGAAAAAAACTATATCAATTTAAGAGAATTCTTATCTGCTTCCATACTTGATGATTCGGGCGCGACCAAAGCTGGCGGCATGATCCGGATCACAGGTGTTTGGTGGACAGGAGTGCATCCGTTCAAGTAATTCGAGAATCGTCTCGCTCGGACTGGCCGCGATGAACATACCGCACGACGGGCAGTAAGCCTCGATAAGTCTTTGCGTCTTGTGGATTCGGAATGGGTTCTGGCTGTCCAAAGGGCTCTGCTCGCTGTGCTGTTAGGCAGTAGAGCAGCAGAATGGGGCACGAAATATACAGCGGCGGCAAATTCCGCGCTTTAAATTTGCGTGAGAGAACTCTTATCTGCGTTTGCTTTTCTTGGGCGGAGATTTCTTGGCCGCGACCTTTTTCGCAGGCTTGCTTCCCGCGGGTTTAGGTTCGGCCTTGGCCGCTGCAGCAGCAGGTTTCTGTTTTCCGACGACAACTTTCTGCACGGGCGGCTTTTGCTGCCCTGAAGACGGTGCAGGTGTCTTAGCTGCAGGAGCGGCCGCAGGGGCATTCTTCCCTACTGGCATTGGCTTTCCCGCAGGCGGTACAGCAGCAGCATCGGGAGCGGCGACAACTGGCGCAGGTCCAGGCACCGCCGCAGCGAGCGCGCTTTTCGGCTTGCGACCACGCTTCTTGGGTGTGCCTGGCAGGGGCTGGCCGTCTGGTCCCACCGCGGCGGCTTCTTTCTTGGCCGCGCGGCCGCGGCGCGGCGGTGGCGGTGGTGGAGGCGGCTCCGGCGGAGAATAGGGCGTAAGAAATTTTACGATCTCGTTATGCGAGCGCAGTTTGCTGTCCAGCAGCAGAAGAAACGCTTCATCCATGACCTTCTTGTAATCAGGAAGATCAGGTGTAATGCGCATCTCCGCCATCTCGGGAAATGGCAATTTCTGTTTCAGCAGCGGCCACTTAGTAAGGAAGTTCTTAAGCTTCTGCTCGACTGCGGCAGGCCTTGAAGTGGTGGCCGTGAACAGGACCGTCTCCGGCCGGCTCTGCATGAGAAATTTCCAGGTTGCCGAAGGCATGGCCAGATCTTTGGCCACGAGTCGCTTGGAGAAATCTTTTGCATCAGATTCCAGGTTGCGCCAGCGCTCCACAAATCCTTTGCTTGGGATCTGACGCTGCATGGCAGAGATATCTTTGTCCGGCAGCTTCTTCGTAAGGTAGTACATCACGATGGGGCTCGCGTCAGGGTTGACTCCCAGCTCCTGAAGCTGCTGCTTGACCTTGAACATCTGGTTCAGGCCGTTGGCATCGACTTTGGCTACGGACAAATGCGGAACCAGCACCTTGAGCCAGCCTTCCTTTTCGAGCGCTTTCAGGACATCAAGCGGCTGATCTTCGTGCGCCAGTTGCTCGATTTCATGTCCGAGCGCGCGATCGGCAATGTTTTCGATGTAATTGTTTTCCCTGGCGGCATCGTAACGCGCCTGGGTGCGCTCCTCGAGTGTCCAGTGGAAACGGGTTGCGAGGCGAGTGGCGCGAATTAGCCGGGAAGGGTCCTCATAAAAAGCGTAATTATGCAGAACGCGCAGCAGCTTGGCTTCAATGTCCGCTACGCCATTGAAAGGGTCTGTCAGCAGCCCGCGCGATCCCGGGTTGAGCGACAGCGCCATGGCATTCACGGTGAAATCGCGCCGCCGCATGTCGTCATAAATGGTTCCTGGCGTGATCTCAGCGGGTTTGCCCGGCTTATCGTATCTTTCCGAGCGGGTGCTGGTGACCTCGGCGCGCACATTGCCAGGCAGCAGCAGCATCAGCGTGCGCGTGTTCTCATCGCTGCCCTCTGTCACTGCGCCTGCCTTCTCAAAATCCTTCTGCAGCTTGAGCGCGTTTCCCTGCACGGAAAAATCGAGATCGCGGATAATGAACCCACTGATGATGTCGCGCACCGCGCCGCCGGTGAGGAATACATTCATCTCATGGCCACGCGCAACTTCGGTCACCAGCGCAAGAGCGCGCTGTTGGTCCGGGGTAAGCCGGGTCTCCATCAAATAGATGAAATCTGGCATCAGCTAACGGGCACACCCTGACCAGCCGGGGGGAGTCCCCGAACTGGCCAACCCTTCTCCTGATTCGGCGTAAGTTGCACTTTATACAAGACTTAGACGGCTACAGCAGGGACCTGCGTAAACCCGACACAATATCATAAACGTTAACCCTTTGGCTACCCTGCGCGTGGGATGCTGTGGTGTCGCCTTTGATGCTCCCGTAATCATGCGAAAATCACTGGTTGCCATGCCTTCCACACACAAGAAAGTTATCGTTCGCAAATCCGGGCGCGATTCCTTGCGAGGATACGTTGGCTCCAACTTCATTGTGGACGGCAAGCTCGAACTCCTGAACCAGTCCGGAAAGGTGGTTCTGATTGATCTCCATGAGATCAAGAGCGTGGACTTCGTGCGCGATTTCAATGATCCCGCCACTCCGGGAAGGAAAACATTTGTCACCCGGCCGCGGACAGAGGGCCTGTGGGTCCGGCTGAGGTTTGCGGACAATGATGTTCTTGAAGGCATATTACCCAATGACCTGGTCCAGCTTTCTCCTGACGGTTACCTTATTACTCCTCCCGATACACGCGGCAACGTGCAAAGAGTTTTTGTTCCCAAGACAGCGCTGGAAGAGATGAATGTGCTGGCCGTCATCGGACGTCCTGACGCGCGTCGCAAACCTGCAAAGCCCGAAGAGGTGGGCCAGGAGCGCCTGTTCAGCGAACAATGACCCTTTTTGCCCTGACACTTGCGGGTCTACAAATTACAATCACTATTTCGCCGGGAATTCAGGACCATTGATGAAGCTCAAGGACATTGCTGCCAGAATTGGCGCGGGGCTGGAACCTGCAGATGCAGATGCAGAAATCTCCGGGGTGGCGCCGATTGAAAGCGCCGCCCCCGGCACCATTACGTTCATTGCGAATCCGAAGTATGCTGCTGCCGCGAGAACCACGCAGGCATCCGCCATCATTGTGGATGAGAGCTTCCCTTCCGGAGGCACACCCCTTCTGCGTACGCGGAATCCTCATTTCGCGTACGCACGTACGGCGGAGCTGTTCTTCCATGCGCCCGCTTATGCGCCGGGCGTTCATCCCACAGCGGTCATTGATCCCTCAGCCCAAATTGGCGCCGGCGCTTCTATTGGTCCGTACGTTGTAGTTGACCGGGATGTCGCCATTGGCGAGAACTGCACACTGCTCCCGCACGTGGTGATCTACCGCGGGGTGACGATCGGCAACAACTTTTTTGCTCACGCGCAGGTTTGCGTGCGCGAGTTCTGCCAGATTGGCAACAACGTTCTTCTGCACAACGGCGTTGTGATTGGAAGCGACGGGTTCGGATTTGCCAAAGATGACCAGGGGAAGTGGTATAAGGTCCCGCAATCCGGCAGAGTGGTCATTGAAGATCATGTTGAGATCCAGGCGAACTCATGCGTGGACCGCGGCAGCATGGGCGAAACGCGGATTGGCCGCAATACGAAAATCGACAACCTTACCCAGGTGGGACACAACTGTGTTGTGGCGGAAAACTCGCTCCTCTGCGCTCAGGTTGGCCTTGCGGGTTCAACTGAGATCGGACGCAATGTGATTCTGGCCGGCCAAGTGGGTGTAGCGGGGCATTGCAAGATTGGCGACGGAGTTGTCATCACAGCCCAAAGCGGGACCCACGGCGATATTGCTCCCGGTTCTTTGATCAGCGGATTTCCTGCGATTGACAATAAGCAATGGTTGCGCAGCGTAGCCGTGTTTAACCGTCTGCCCGAGCTTGCCCGCGCCGTGCGCGAGCTTGCTGCCAAACAGGGAAAGGAAAAATAAGACTGGATGGACGGCAGCAAAGCTGAGGGTAAAAAACCAATTCGGGTCCTTCTGCTCGACGACCGATACGACAATCTGATTCTGCGCGCCGCCATCTTGCGCAGTCACGGGTATGAGGCCGTGACCTCGGCTTCCGTCGAAGAAGCCGAAACATACCTCGAGAAAATCGACATCGCTGTACTTGATTACCACCTGGGCGCCGGAAAGTTCGGCACCGAGGTCGCCCAGTCTCTGCGTGACAAGCGGCCGGAAGTTCCCATCATCATTCTCTCCGCCACTCTGGAGCGCAAGTTTGGCGGCGTGGAGGATATGCACCTGCTCAAGGGCTACAGTTCAGTGGACGATTTGCTGGATGCTCTGCGCTCATTTGAAGCCAAGCGTCGCGGCAAGCCTGTAGTGGTGGACGCACGCGACTTCTTCTATTCCCGCATTGCAATGGCCATGGGCGATGATGTGGTTCTGGAAGTGCTCGATCGCGATGGCGATTGGCAGTACGTGAACGAATATTTTGCCCGCCTTTACGACAAGAAGCGTTCCTGGTTTATCGGCAAGAACCGCTTTGAAGAATTTCCCGAACTCGGAGGTGAGTGGAAGGACATTATCCGCACCGTCGCGGACACGCGCGAGACTTACGTAGACCGCAGCTTCCGCGGCCTTCCCCACTTGCCGACAAAAAAGCATCGCCGCTGGAACTGGAACATCCTGGTCTTTCCACTGAAGCTCCACGATAACCGCAACGGCGTGGTGTTGAGCGCAAGGGTGATTGAGAAAAAATGAAGCGCCTGGGATTCACAATCTCTCTGCTGGCTCTCGCTGTGCTCGGCGGTTGCCGGTCGCGCGTAGTTAATGTAAAGCTCATCAACACCAGCGCGCAGCCGCTTTCAGTGATTGTTGTCGATTACCCCACCGCCACGTTCGGGGTGAACAAGCTCGATCCGGGAGCAACATACGAATACCCCATCAAAGTGCTCGGCACGGGTCAGTTAAAGATTCAATTTACGGATGCGAATGGCCACAACCACAGCTTTACCGGACCATCACTCGAAAAGAATGATGCCGGCGTGGTGGCCGTGAAGCTCACACAACAGTCGGCAACCGCCACAAGCGACGTCTCGCACTGATCACCTATCCGTCCGTCCCTTATTTTTTTGTTGACCCATTCCTGGGTTTTGGGAGTAGAATGCGCGCCGAAATCTTCGGGGCCCAAAGTGAGGTGATTTCCTGACCTCACCAGGAGGAAACCGATGCCAACCCACCATGCTCCCGACGAACACCAACCGGTGAGCC
The DNA here is from genome assembly GCA_035553195.1 of Candidatus Acidiferrales bacterium. Taxonomy (GTDB): domain Bacteria; phylum Acidobacteriota; class Terriglobia; order Terriglobales; family Acidobacteriaceae; genus Angelobacter. The sequence goes on along the minus strand of DATNDP010000294.1, from coordinate 911 downwards.
ATTACCACCACGATTGCGGAAACCTTTTTGGATGCGGCGACGAGAAAGGCACCGGCATCTTGCGCGAGGATCTCAAAGATGTCGCGCTGACACGGCGCACCTCAGACCGCCTCCTGCACATGGATGAGATCAATCAAGAAACGCTTGACGGCCATTTAACGGCGCGCGGTCGCGGTCGCCGCGAACTGCTTCGCGCCAGCAGCTTCATGGGAGCGCTGGCTGCGGTCGGGCCATGGTTCAGCAAACTGGCACACGCGATGGACCTGCCGGAAAGACCCACCGGGCAGAAGAAAGCTGCCAAACACCCGTCCAGTACAAAGAAGGAAGAAACGGGTCGCGTTCACACCGTTGAGTCCAACAAGGAGACGGTTCATTTGGGGGTGTTCGACACGAACCTGCCCCCGGTTCTGACTGTCGAATCCGGTGACACCATCAGCTATCCGAACACCTGGTCTCATTTCCTGAACGAGATGCAGCCAGGCGTACCGGTGGACAAACTCGCACAACTGCGGAAGGACAACCCCGGAAAGGGTCCACACTCGATCATCGGGCCGGTCGCCGTGAAGAATGCACAGCCGGGAGACGTGCTGGAGGTCCGCTACAAGCGCCTTCAGCCGGAAAGCTGGGGCGCTGTCTTTAACAATCCCGGCGCGCTGGGCACTGGTCTGCTGGCCAAGGATTTTGAGCAAGGCCAGGTAAAGTATATGGACCTCGATCTGAAGAAGATGACTGCTGCATTCGCGCCCAACATTCACGTTCCTCTGCTGCCCTTCCAGGGCACGCTGGGCGTGGCGCCGCCGGACGGCTATTACCCGCCGCTGAGCTCTGGCGTGACCAGTTCTGTGCCTCCAGGCCCGCACGCCGGGAACGTCGATTTGCGCGAGATGGGCGAGGGCTCCACCATGTTCATT
>DATNDP010000293.1:0-3887 GCA_035553195.1 Candidatus Acidiferrales bacterium | reverse complement strand
AAGAATGCGGTGCGTGCCGATGAGAATGTCTACCTTGCCCTGCTCCACGCGCTCGGCAATTTCCTTGAGCTGCTTTGTCGTTCGGAAGCGGCTCATCATGTCTATGTTGATGGGGAAAGCGGCAAAGCGGCGTTTGAAATTCTCAAAATGCTGGAAGGCGAGCACCGTGGTGGGCGCGAGCACGGCGACTTGTTTGTTGTCCTGCACGGCCTTGAAAGCGGCGCGCATAGCGACTTCAGTCTTCCCATAACCCACGTCGCCGCAGAGCAGACGATCCATGGGGAGAGTCGACTCCATGTCGCGTTTGATGTCCGCGATGGCCGTGATCTGGTCGTCAGTCTCGTTGAACTCGAACGAGTCTTCAAACTCCTTCTGCCATTGCGAATCGCCCGCGAACGCGTAACCCTGTGCGGCTTTGCGCGTGGCGTAGAGCTTGAGCAGCTCGTCGGCCATGTCTTGCATGGCCTTTTTCACACGCGCTTTGGTCTTGGCCCACGCACTTCCGCCGAGACGGCTGAGCGGTGGCTTCACACCTTCACTGGAACGATACTTCTGAATCAGGTCCAGGCGGGTGAGCGGGACGTAAAGCTTGGCGGACTCTGCAAACTCGAGCACCATGAACTCGCCGGTGGCTTCGCCCTGCTGCAGCTCCTTCAGGCCCTGATACATGGCGATCCCGTGTTCGATGTGGACCACGTAGTCGCCCACCGCCAAATCGCGGAAATCAGACATGAAGGCCGCGGTCTTTGACTTCTGACGCAGCGGGCTTTTGACCACGACGTCGGAATCGTCGAAGAGATCGCGGGCGCCGAAGACCACCAGGTGCGATTCAGGCAGAACGAAGCCGTCCGGCAGTGGCGCGCGGACGATCGTGGTTGTGGTGAGGTCGCCGGAGAAGTAGGCGGTTTCGTCCAGGTAAGTTTCGCTTCCCGGCATGGGAGTGCGCGAGCCAAGGCGGAACGGAACCTGGTATTCGGTGAAGATGTCGGCGAGGCGCTCCATCTCGCCGGTGTTGGGCGCGGCGAAGATCACACGCTGCCCGGCGGCGGTGAGCTTGCGTACTTCTTCCACCATGCCGGGAACAGATCCGTGAAAGCGTGTTGACGGCTGCGATGCGAATTCAATCAGCGAAGTTTCTTCAGCCGCTGGCGAGTCAGTGAGCCCGAGATCGGCTTCAGCACGGGCAATGCGCAGCAGCCCAAGCTGCTCCATGGAGCCTCCGGGCAGCTTTTCCACGCGCGCATCCCACGCTTCCGGCGGAAGAAAGATATCTTCAGGAGTAGCAAGCTTTCCTACCAGGCTCTGCTCGTGGCGCCGAACCACTCTTTCCCACCAGCGCTCCTGCTCGGCTTCAATGGCGGAAGGCTCGTCAGTAAAGACAACCGCGTTGGGCAGCAGATCAAAAAGCGTGTTCGGCCCTCCGGCGTTGGCGTAATACTCCCAGCCGGGAAACACCGTCACGCCGGTTTCGGCCAGCGCGCTGCGCCTGGTTTCAGCATCACCTTCAACACGGGAACCGGAGAGCCGCGCATGGACTTCCGTGAGCACTTCTTCGCGAACAGGAATCTCCGTGAGCGGCAAAAGGACGACTTCATCCACCGGATTAGCGGAGCGCTGCGTGCCGGGATCGAATTTGCGGATGGACTCGACCTCATCGCCGAACAGCTCAATGCGCAGCGGACGATCTGCTTCCGGCGGATAAGCATCAATCAGTCCACCGCGGACGGCGTACTGCCCAGGCATTTCGACCACATCTACCGCGGTGTAGCCCACCGTGTTCAGGTGCTGCACCAGGTCTTCTGTTTCCAGGGTTTCTCCGCGGCGGATCACGCGCGCCAGAGCAGCATAGTGCTCAAGAGTACGCAGGCGCATGGATGCCGCTTCCATGGGAGCGATCACGATTTCCGTCACGCCAGTAGCTATCTTCCACAGCGCCGTGGCGCGCTCCTCCTGAATCTCCGGGTGAGGTGACATGTTCTCGAATGGCAGAACGTCATAAGCGGGCAGCTTGACCACAGATTGCGGATTGGCGGCGCCGGTGAGCTCGCAAAATGATTGCACCACGGCAAACAGGCCTTCGGCAGAGCGGTTTGTTGGGGTTACGACGATCAGGGGGCGGCTCGCCGCGCGGTGCAGGTATGGAATCAGGAGAGCTTTGGCGGCAGGAACAAGGCCGGACAGACGAATGCGCCCCGCAGGCGGAGCTGACTCCCCCCTACGCTGCTTAAGATATGCGGCCGCCTGCTGGAAACCAGAGCTCTTTTCCACGTCCGCCAGGACTTCGCGGACGAAGGGAAGAATCACATACCTATTTTACCAGTCAGAGCCGGTAGCCGCGCCAACTCGTCTTTAAACACGAAGGTGGTGATCTTGCGCAAGCAAGAAAAAAAATTTCCGGTTTCAGAACTAAGAGCACACGTACTTCCAACCTGAAATTACTTTTGGCGATTTCACTTCCGGGCCTGTAATGCTTCTTTACAGCGTCACACTTCTCATGTGAGGATGGCCGGGCATCAAGATGCGCTGCTGCCTCTCCCGGGCACTTTCAGCGGGCATTGCAAGTCAATCCAAATCAGGAGACACGGAATGACAGTTGTACAGTTCCGTTGGTTGGCACGCGCCAGCCAGAGGAAATCTACGCGCAAAATCGGGCTGAAGTGTGCCGCCATGGCGGTAGGACTCATGGTTGCACAGCTCACGCTCACTGCGCAGGACCGAAATATTCTTCCTGCAAAAAATCCATCGGGCGTTGCCGCCACGATGACCACGTCTGGGACGTTTGACTTCAATAATCCATTTTTTAAGAGCCTGGGAACGAATGGGCGCGCCTGTGTCACTTGCCATCAGCCCACGGAGGGATGGGGAGTTTCCGCTGCCGGCGTCCAGCAGCGATTCAAACAAAGCAAGGGAACAGATCCGATCTTCCGCCCGGTGGACGGAGCCAACTGTCCGACAAACGCCCGCCCCGGCGATGCCGCTGCTTTCAGCCAATTGCTGAACAAAGGACTGCTTCGCATTGACATGCCGCTGCCTGGAAGCGCGGAATTCAGCATCCAGGTTGCCGCAGATCCGTATAACTGCTCCAAGCCGACCGACATCTCCGTGTATCGGCGGCCGCTGCCCGCGACGAACCTCAAATTCCTGAGCGCCGTGATGTGGGACGGACGCGAAACTGCGCCGGGCAAGAGCATTGCTGATGACCTGACGCAGCAGGCGATTGATGCGACTCTGGGCCATGCGCAAGCCGCAGCTGCGCCTGATGCGGCTACCGCGCAGGCGATCCGCGATTTTGAAATCAACCTGTTTACCGCTCAGGTGCTGGACAAACGTGCGGGCATTCTCTTTGCCGACGGCGCCAATGGCGGACCAATCGCACTATCGCAGCAGGCATTCTTCCTCGGCATCAACGATCCTCTTGGCGGGAATCCCACAGGAGCCGCATTCGACCAGAATGTTTTCAGCCTGTTTTCTTCATGGGCGAACTCACGCAAAGGAAATAGAGATGAGCAGGAGGCGCGCGCATCGATTGTCCGCGGCGAGCAGCTCTTCAATACTATGGTGATTCCCATTTCCGGTGTTGCGGGACTCAATGATGCGACGGGCCAGCCTGTGATTATGGGAACCTGCGGGACTTGTCACAACACTCCCAACGTCGGCGATCACTCGCTTTCCGTGCCGCTGAACATTGGCGTGACGGACGCTTCGCGGCGCACGCCGGACCAGCCGCTGTTCACGCTCATCAACAACTCGACCGGTGAGCGCGTGCAAACCACCGATCCCGGACGAGCGATGATCTCAGGCAAGTGGAGCGATATCGGCAAGTTCAAAGGACCGGTGCTTCGCGGCCTGGCCGCACGGGCGCCCTACTTCCATAATGGATCGGCGGC
>DATNDP010000292.1:0-12696 GCA_035553195.1 Candidatus Acidiferrales bacterium | reverse complement strand
CGAAGCAGATACAGCAGGACCTGCATCATGTTGTCCGGCTGCACTGGGCATCCGGGCACACAAACAATGGGGATGCCGGCAGAGGATTTCCAGGTCTCCCCAAGGTATTCCGGCAGGCCCATACAGCCTGTGGGATTGCCTTCAATGGCGTGAATGCCGCCATAAGCAGCGCACGTTCCCGCCGCAACAACTGCCCACGCATGGGGAGTAAGCCGGTCAATCCAATCGCACGTTGGAATGGGTTGGCCGGTGGCCGGATCAGAGCCCAGGCCAGCCCAAAATCCTTCCGCCTTGTTGCTTTCATCCGGAATGGAGCCTTCGATGACAAGAATGAAAGGACCGAGCTTGCCGTCAGCGGCGAGACGGAAGCTGCGCAAGAAATCATCGCCCACCTCGTAGGCTAGAACAGGGTTGTGCAACCTGACGCGAGGGATACCCGGAATACCGCCCCTGAGAACGTCTTCAATACTGGGCTGGGTGGCCGCAGTCATGGAGATGGTGTCGCCGTCGCACCCGAGCGCGGCGGTAATCCAAAGGATATCGATTTCTGTGATCGCTTCAGCCACAATCGCTCGCCGCGGGCAGGATGCGGCTTGAAAAGAAGTTAATCATACCTACCCGCGTCTCACCTCGCAAGGCGCTTAAGGATTTACCTGTAGTTCGCACGCTTCTCGCTCGTATGGAGTTAAGAATCTTCTAGATGAGTAGGCTCTTCCCGTTGTGACCTTCTCTGCTCTGAGAATCATCTTTGCTCACAGCCAAAATCCGATCCACGGTTTTCATTAATCGTTCTGGATCGTCGGGTGAAGCATGAAAATCAGACGGTACACGTTCCTCACCATGCCGCTCGAGCGAGAGAATAGGTGCTGGGCAGTTTTCGCGGAAGGTTTCTATCAACTCGAGCTTGTCCGTATCTGGGATGGAATGGCCCAGTATGAACAGATCGAAACCAGAGGCGCGGCAACGCGCGATTGCCTGGGAAAAGCCGAGAGCAGACGTGACGCTGTAACCCCTTTGTTCCAACAACATGCCGCGAGTCGCGAGCAGACTCACGTCATAGGAGACCGAGAGTATGCGTTTACTCATAGCGGTTTATTGTGAGATGAAGAAAAGCTCGTGTCAAGAGGATACGCAGGTCAGTTTGCCACCGCGAAAACCCGCATTTCACTCCTTGTGAGGCGGCCAAACGATTCGGAATTTATCAGGCGACGGTGCGCTTGAGTTGGCCGCAAGCCGCGTAGATATCGCGGCCACGTGGACGGCGAACGAACGCGGGAATTCCAGCGCGAATAAGGTCTTGCTGGAAGTCATGGACTTGTTGCTCTTCAGGCGTGGCAAAGGCGATCCCTGGGCCGGGGTTCAGGGCGATAAGGTTCACTTTGCAGCGGATGCCGCGCAGCATCTCAACCACCTCGCGCGCATGCTCCTTCCGGTCGTTGAAATCGCGCAGCAGCACGTATTCAAAGGTAATACGTTCGCGGTTGCGCAGCGGAAAATCGCGAGCCGCCTGCATCAGCTTGTCCAGGTTCCACTTGCGATTGAGAGGCATAATGCGCTCGCGAAGCTGGTCATTGGGAGCATTGAGGGAGATGGCCAACTTGGGGCGAACGGGTTCGGAGCCAAAATCGTGAATTCGCGGTACGATGCCGGAGGTCGAAACCGTCATTCGCGATTCGGAAAAGCCCACTCCTTCAACCAGAAGACGGACAGCCTTCATAAACTCCCAGTAATTTAGGAAAGGCTCGCCCATTCCCATAAAGACGATATTGATCCGCTGGCGTTCCATATCCACGCGGCGATCATTCAGAACGGCGATAACCTGGCCCACGATCTCGCCCGCGGTGAGGTTACGCTTCACGCCGAGCTGAGCGGTGAGGCAGAACTGGCAATTGACGGCGCAACCCATCTGGCTGGAAACACAGATGGTGGCGCGATCAAAACCGGCTTCGGCGATTTCGTCGCCCGCCTCGCTGCCATCGGCAGCTTCGCCGCCGTCTCCTTCGGGCATCCAGACTGTTTCAACGCTCTCGCCGTCAAACATCTCCACAAGATAACGGATGGTCCCATCCACTGACGGAAAGCTCTTTTGGATCTGAGCAGGACTCACCTCCATGCCCTGCTCCTGTAGGGCAGACCGGAACCGGCGCGGAAGGGTGGAGATTAACTCAAGACTGGGCAGGCGGTGCGAGTAGATCGCCTCAAAAAGCTGCCGAGCCCGGTACTCCGGCTCTTTTTGCTGCTGCACGACCGCGCTAAGTTCTTGAAAAGTAAGCCCCAGCAGCGGAATTTTGGGAGAAGCAGCCATGAACGAGCCTTCTTGTCCTGATTTTACACGGGCGACGGCGCACTTTGACGCACTGTCTGCAAGCTACTGACAGCAAAGTACATATAAAAACCCGAGCGACCATTTGCCGCGTGTGAGAATCATATACAGAGCCAAAGATCATGGAAACCGCGGTCCAGCAGCGTCCCACTACTGAAATTCGCGACATTCACCGGGAAGTCCTGCCCAACGGCCTCATCATTCTCAGTGAGGAAATGTCACACATTCGCTCCATCTCCATCGGAATCTGGATGAAGACGGGTTCCCGTGATGAGGTGCCCGAGCTCAACGGGATTTCTCATTTTACCGAGCACATGGTATTTAAAGGCACGACAAGCCGGTCAGCACGAGATATTGCGCGCCAGGTGGATTCCATCGGCGGCAACATGGACGCCTTCACCGGGAAGGAAACGATTTGCTTCAATATCAAGGTCCTGGACGAGCATTTGCCGATAGCGCTCGATATCCTGAGCGACCTGGTTTTGCACCCGGTGTTCGCGGAAAAGGACATCACCCGGGAAAAAGGGGTGATTCTGGAAGAGATCAAAATGGACGAGGACAATCCTGACTACCTGGTCCATGAGATCTTCACCCAGAACTTCTGGAAGGACCACCCGCTGGGCAAGCCGATTCTGGGCACAAAGGAGACGGTGAGGTCATTCCAGCAGGAGAAGGTCTTCGATTTTTACCATCACCGGTTTGTGCCCAACAACATGATCATTTCGGCGGCCGGGAATCTGAATCACGGCCGGTTCATGGGGCTGATCAAAGAGAAGTTTCTAGGGCTCAAAAGCATTCCGAATGGCTTTCATCAGCCTGCGCCTTCAGTTACGCCCGGAATCATTACGCGTAACAAGAAGTCTCTGGAACAAGTGCAGCTCTGCCTTGGAGTGCCTTCCCATCCCATATCGCACGAGAAACGCTACGTCTCTTATGTGCTGAACACGGTCCTGGGCGGTGGCATGAGTTCACGCCTGTTTCAGAAAATTCGGGAAGACCAGGGGCTGGTCTATTCAATTTACAGTGACCTCAACCCCTACCGGGATACGGGCTGCCTCTCTGTGTATGCGGGCACTTCCCTCGAATCAACGCCGCGAGTGGTGGAATCGGTCCTGGCAGAGTTCCGGGAACTGAAGTTAGAGATGATTCCCACCGAGGAGCTCCGCCGCGCCAAAGACCAGCTGAAAGGCAGCCTCATGCTCAGCCTGGAGTCGAGTACCTCACGTATGTCCAACCTCGCCCGGCAAGAGATGTACTTTGAGCGCTTCTTCAGCCTGGACGAGACGATTGAGCAGATCGAATCCGTCACAGCGGAAGAGATCACCGAGATGGCCGCTGCACTGTTTCACCAGGACCGCATCGCCATCACGGTTTTGGGGAATATTGATGGGCTCAAGTTGTCACGGGAAGAGCTGGTCTGCTAAATCGCGCGGAATCGCCGAAATCACAGCGTGATCGCCGTAATCTAAAAAGCAATAATTTCCTCACCGTTTTTCATCGAAGAGGCACAAGATCAGCTCATGGATGGGGCGGCGCTCCGCAATCAAACCGGCCGGAAGCAGAGCCATTATTCAACAGAAATTTTCCGGTATGCCCATCCGCATTGATGATCACGGTGCCCAGTCCCATGTAGCTGTCTTGTAGTGCAGTCTTGCCCAGATAAACCGCAATAATCACATTCTTGTACGAGCCCGGGCCTGTGTACTTTGCTTTGTTCGCATGCATCGCGTCTGCCATGGCTGATTCTGGACCGATGGTGAAGGCAAGAGTCGGTAGAGCGCTCGGCCCCCACGTGCCGCCAAAGGTCCCGCCAGTTGTCAGACGGCATCCGCCACCGTTCACCGTGCGTGCTTTAGGCTTCTCAATGGTGACAGACGGTTGCGGAGCGGCACTGGTAATTGCGAACGTCGCAAGCATGATAAGAACAAGCTTTAGCGTGTGTTTTGCCATGGCAGCCCCGAATACTACCCGCACTTCGAGATCCTTTCAATCCTGTAAACAGGAATACCAAAGCGGCAGGCTGGGCGGCCTGCCGCTTCGGTCTTAACGAGATGACGCAGCTCTAAGGCGTCTTTTTCGTTCCTGTTTTCTTGCCTGCTCTGCCCTTGGGAGCCGTCTTTCCCTTCGGACGAGTCTTTGGCTTGGCGGTGCCAACGCCCTTTGGATTGATCAGGTTCAGTGCATCTTCCGCATTGAATGGGAATTGTCGGACAGACGTCTGCCCGGTGCTGCTCAAAGTGACGTCCACGCGGCGGCTTTGCGCCAGAGCCAGAACAGCGGCTTTGGCTGTGAGTTGTTTCTTTTGAGCGGGTGTCAGGTTGTTATCCTGGTCAACTGCCTGCTTCACCTGGTCCGCGCTCATGGGCTCCTCTTCGCCCAGGCCCTGGGTCTCAATCGCGTCGGCCGCAACCCCCTGTTGAATGAGGAACTGCTTGGTGCGTTCGACACGGCGATCTGAGAGCGCCTTGTTGTAATCAGGTCCGCCGCGCGGATCGGCATGGCCCTGCAGAATGAGGTGAGCATCCGGACGGAACTCCAGATACTTCTTGAAGTCCTCCGCCAGAGTGGTCAAGGTTCGCTGCTGGCTGCTTAACAGTCCGCTCGTGGGATTGGCAGCGGTCGGCTGCGCCGTAGGGAAATATATACTGTGCAGAGACAGGCGAGTCTCCAACTGTTTTTGCTCAGGCGGCGCCTGCACTTCAATATCTGCCTGGCCCTGAGACGTGCCGCCCTTTCCATCATCCGCGTGGCAGGTGACTGTGTAATGCCCGGGAGCAAGACCGTTGGTCGCAAACTGGGCCTGCGTTCCCGAGCCGCTGACTTGACCGCCGCTGGCAGTCCACGTGTAGGTAACGGGGTCGTTATCGGGATCACTGCCCGTGGCGGTGAGATTCACCGGCTGGCCAGCCGTAACCGTTTGGGGTGATGCCGCGCAGCTCACAGTGGGCGGGCGATTGGGACGGGCTTCAACCGCCACATTGGTGGAAGAATTGGCTGTTCCACCCTTCCCGTCATCTACCTTCACCGAAACAGAGCACGTTCCCGGCGCGGCGCCCGTAGAGTTCAAGTGGACTTCGGCGCCGGTGCCTTCAACATTTCCGCAGGTCGATGACCAGGTATAACTCAACTGGTCATTGTCGGGATCGCTCGCCTGAGCTTGGAGCACGGCAGAGTCGCCCACGGTCAGCTTATTGGGATTGGCACTCAGGCTCACTGTAGGAGGATGGTTCGGAGGAGGAGGAGGCGGTCCGCCGCCAAAGCGAAACACCAGACCTGTAGCGGCGCGAAGGTTGTTTTGCTCGTTGTTGTTGCCGTCCTCGAACTTGGTGAGGAGATAGTCGGCCTGGAACACGCGCCACGCCACATGCTTGCTCAGCGTGAGATCGAGTCCGCCGCCGAAGGCTGCGGCGAATGCATTCTGGTGAAATGAATTCGTGCTAAAAAATGCGGTTCCAGAGTTGGCCGCCGAAGGTGTCGAGACATCGGATTTGAGATGCGCGGCGCCGAACAAAAATTGCATGAAAGGAGTCAAGCGATCACCGCGATGGGAAAATCTGGGGCCGAACAGGAAGGTCAATGCATTTGCACTGGTTCCCGAAGGCAGACCGGTAACCTTGTAGCCGCCAAAGTCGGCGACCAGTCCAACCCAGCGATTCACATTTCCGGCAATGGATGCTGTGCCACCATGGGAATTAAAGCCTTCTGTATCGGTGATTCTTTTGACGTTGAAGCGTAGATAGGAGTAACCGCCAAAGAGCTCGGCAGCCGGTGTGGTGCTTGTGTCTGAGGAAGCGCTCTGAGGCGCCGAATCGGCTACCAGGAAATTGCCAAAATACGGATTCGCAGGTCTGAAGCTGGAATTGGAGGCCCCGCTCGGGGGTGCCAAGGCCACGAAATCCGTGGATGAAGACTCACCGTTCTGTGCGTGAATTGTGATTACAAAGAAAAGAGCAAAAACGAGGGCGGTCATTGGACGCAGGCGTACTACCATGATGCCTCCCGGCGATTGGTGGCTGAAACAACGCCCGATATCATAGCAGACGCGACTTCAGGCACGTTGCAAAATTGCCTCCATGCAGGTCTGGAACGCGCAAACACCTCACGGCAGGAGAAACAAGTTTGTGAAATCTGAAGATGTGTCTCTCGAATTGCGCAAGTTCATGACCGAAGCAGTGCCGTACTGGCGCACTCTCGGTTTGGAATTGAAAGAAGTCGAGCCGGGCCGCGCTGTTTTTGAAGCGGAGGCCAGGCCCGACCTGATGCAGAATGCCGTTCTTCACGGCGGCGTGCTTGCATCAATTGCGGATTCGGCGTGCGCCGTAGCCGCCATATCGAAGGTCTTTCCCGGCAGCTACGCGACCACCATCAATTTGCAGCTCGCGTATTTGAAGCCGGTGATGGAAGGCCGGTTTCGCGCAGAAGGAAAATGCATTAGGGCGGGCAAGACCATCCTGTTCTGCGAGGCTACTGTTATCGACGAAAGAGGCGGCTTGATCTGCACCGCGTCTTCCCAACTGATGGCAGTGCCCTGGAATGGCAAGCGTTGACAGGACCAATAGGTCAGGTATGCACCTCGTACTACTGGGCGTGTTCTCTAGCTCGCTTGCTCCCTCTCATGGCTCAAAATCGAAGTCGGGAAGCCGAAAAAGGCATTGCGGAATCGTGGGATTTCGGTTAAGATAGGGGGTTTTGGCAGTGGTTTACGGCTCTCTCTGTAGCAGGTCAGTCCCGCATTATTTCGGCAACAACTGAAACCTAGCGCTGCTGTCGGGAATCCAACACTTAAGTTTTAGTACGCACTTTTCTATCCAAAGGTAGGAAGACATATATGGCAAGGAGACGTGGAAATCCGAACTGGGGAAAGCCTGAGCCGATCGGCCCGGTGATACCCGTCGTGACTTCATTCGAACAGGCGGTTAAGGAATTTAAGCTTACGCCTGACCAGTACATTCGCTCCACCCGCCTGCGCGAATGGGCACGCCGCAATAAGAACAGCAAGTACATTCCAGAACCCCTATTGGAAGCCTGGGGCTTTGAAATTGAAAGTACTTTGTAATCACGAATCTGGACCCGATCGGCCGCCATTTTGGCGGCCTTTTCCTTTGGGGAACCAGAATGCTTTCTTTAACGCAGTCAGAAATTCTGGCCATCGTAGTCGGCGCCAGCTTCGCTTCGGGCGTTAACGTCTACGCCACGGTTGCCACTCTTGGCATGCTCGCGCACCTCCATGTGTTCCAACTCCCGGCCGCATTGCAGATCCTGAACTCCTGGCCAGTGGTGATCGTGGCTGCTTTGCTCTTCACGCTGGAGTTTTTCGCGGACAAAATCCCCCTCTTTGATCTCTTCTGGAACGCGCTGCACACGTTTATCCGAGTACCTATAGCTGCTTTGCTGGCGTACGGTGCAACACAGAATCTGTCTCCTGCCATGCAAATTCTCGCGACTTTGTTGGGCATCGTTCTGGCTTTGGTTGCGCACGGCAGCAAACTGGCGGTCCGTACGGCCGTCACTCCATCGCCGGAGCCGTTCTCCAACATCGGATTGAGTATGGGAGAAGACGCGCTGGCCATCTTGCTGACCTGGCTGGCAACTCAGCATCCCATCATTAGCGCGGTGATTGTTGCCGTGCTCCTGCTCGTCATCATCCTGGCTGCGCGATTCGTTTTTCGCGCTCTATCGCGCTTTTGGCAGCGGCTCCGCGCCGCGACTCTCCTGGCTGTTTGACCCCATCGTAGCCCGCATGCGATAGTTCTAGGTTTGTTAACGTGGCTTGAGACCAACAGCAAACAGTGGAGGAGCGCCACACCAGCATGGTTCGTTTCATACCGCGCGATACCCGGTTCTTTGATCTTTTCGCAGAGATGGCCAGCAACCTGTGCGATGGCGCTCGGCTGCTGAAACGCACTCTGGACGATTTCAAGGATATTGAATCCCGCGTCCAGCAGCTCAAAAGCATTGAACATCGCGGCGATGAGATGACCCACAACGTCCTTACGAAACTCAACCAGACCTTCATCACCCCTTTTGACCGCGAAGATATCCATCGCCTCGCCTCTTCGCTGGACGACGTGCTCGATTTTGTTTATGCCGCCGGCGTGCGGCTGATTATGTACAAGATCAACACCGCGCCCGAGGCCGCTTCCCTTCTCGCCGAAGTCGTTGTCAAGCAGTGCGGTCAGCTTTCTGAAGCTATGGGCCGTCTGGAAAAACAGAACGAACGTGTGCTTGAGAACTGCGTGGAGATCAATCGCCTGGAAAATGAGGCTGACCAGATAGCACGCGTGGCAATCGCCCTGCTGTTTGAAAAGGAGAAGGACCCGATTTCCCTGATCAAGCTCAAAGAACTTTACGAAGTCCTGGAAACCGCCACCGACAAGGCTGAAGACGCTGCCAATGTTTTGGAGGGCGTGGTGCTGAAGAGCACCTGATTCACAAGATGCGGAGCAATCCAATTTTCTGAGGCGAGCCAGGTGCACTCAAGCTTACTGCTGGTTGTAATCACCATCCTCATTGCGCTTTCGTTCGACTTCCTCAACGGCTTTCACGATGCCGCGAACAGCATTGCAACTGTGGTTTCAACCCGCGTGCTCTCGCCGCGCCTGGCGGTGGTATGGGCAGCAACGTTTAATTTCATTGCCGCGTTCATATTCGGAATCGCTGTGGCCAAGACGATCAGCGGCGGCCTGGTGGATCCCAAACAGGTCACGCAATACGTGATTCTCTGCGCGCTGGCGGGGGCGATCATCTGGGACATTCTCACCTGGTGGTGGGGTCTGCCAACTTCTTCCTCTCACGCGCTTATCGGGGGGCTGGCTGGAGCCGGAATCGCGCGCGCGGGCTGGCAGGTGCTGATCCGCGAGCCCAAACTCCACTGGCCGATTATCGGCACGGTTCCTGGACTGGGCGAAAAATGGATGGCAACTCTGATTTTCATCGTCCTTGCACCCGTCATCGGCTTAATTATTGGGCTCATCCTGATGGTAGCCGTGTCGTGGATTTTTCGCCGCAGCGCGCCGCGCACTGTCGATAAGTTGTTCCGCAAACTACAACTTCTCTCTGCCGCCGGCTATAGTCTGGGCCATGGCGGCAGCGATGCCCAGAAAACCATGGGTATTATCGCCGGCGCTCTCCTCGCAGCAGGGTACATCACGCCTACGCAGTTTGCTCGCGGATGGGGACCCTATAAGTGGTACATCATTCTGGGCGCAAACGCCGCGATGGGATTGGGAACTTACTTCGGCGGATGGCGCATCGTGCATACCATGGGATCGAAAATTACCAAGCTCAAGCCCGTGGGCGGATTTTGCGCCGAAGGAGCGGGCGCTATCACACTCTTCGTTTTGGCTTATCACGGCATTCCTGTGAGCACCACGCATACCATCACTGGAGCCATCGTTGGAGTCGGCTCCACAGGGCGGCTTTCCGCGGTGCGATGGGGCGTCGCGAAACGGATCGTCTGGGCGTGGGTGCTCACCATTCCGGCATCCGCCGTCGTCGCCGCGATAACTTTTTATATCGTCAAACTATTTGTGCATGGCGCCTGAACCGGCGTGCTCACAGGCATGTGAGAATCCGCGCTACGGAGGTGCTGCCTGTGAGGCGGGCGAGAATCAGTATGATTTTCCGTGCGTTGAGGCCTACAATACTTCTCAATAAGGGGGGTACTCTATGGCTGCCTCTTCACCAACTGCTGCCCAGTTGTTCTGGATAAAGACTGATGCGAAAGGTAAGTACGAGCTTGTGCTCGATGGCCAGCCTCTGGGATGGTTGCATCACGGTGAGTACTGGAACGCTGAATCCCGCGCGCAGTTCGCCGGACACACATGGCTGTTTCGGCGGCCCGGCAGCGCCTTAGGCCGAACCGAGATTCTGCAGGGAGACAATCCCAGCGCAATAGCTTCCTACAAATCACACTGGGGTGGCGGCACATTGACCTTTTCTGATGGCAGCAGGATGGTCATTTCCAGTAAAGGAGTCTGGCATCACATTTGGTCGCTGCTTGATGCCAACGGCGAGGCAGTACTGCATATCGAGCCCAAGCCCCGCAAGGTTGCCGTGATCCCAGGCCAAGCCCTGGCTATGCCAAGTGAAGACCGCAGCCGGCTGCTGCTCCTTACGTTCTTTCTCTGGCACGAGATCCTTCAGGCCCAGGATGAGGCTGAGATGGTGGCAATCATGAGCGCCACCAGCTAGAAGATCGGGGACATCGATGTCCCGATATGCCGATGCCCTGATGATCCGATCAGCCGATAATCCGATCTCTCATCCCACTTGCAGCGGCACGATTTGATGCTGGCCGCATCCCGGCTTCAATGATTCCTTAAGCCTGGCCACCATACCCACTCCGTACTTCAGAAGGAAATACGCGGCGCCAATCTCCCGTTCCTGCAATTCTTTGTTGGGGTATAACAGCGTGGAGAGCTCGTCTGCATGACGCTGAATCTCTGAATCTTTGCGCGCCTCGGCGCGGGCAGCTTTTTCCTGCAGAGCCTGGAGTTGATGGCGCATCTTTGAACCGGCATTTGCAGCGGCGTCCACCAGAGTGCGATCGAGCTTTTCCAGCGACTGTTGCACCAGGCGCAGCGCGGTTTCCAGATGGTCTGAGGCGGCGTCAAAGCTTGCGGTAACGCTCTCTGGTAGACCTCGCGCAGCAATATTTTCCCGCAGCTTCTCCGGTCCGTCGAAGAGGTCTGAAAGCTGCAACCCGTACCGGTCCAGTAGCTTGGCTTGACGCGGCTCAACCAGAGTGGCGAAGAACCGTGGCAGCACAGGCGTGACTCGGCCAGCCAGCGCGCGATAAACAGTTTCAATCTGGGCAAAGTAGGCAATCTCGGCGGGACCGCCCATATAAAAGAGGGTCGGAAGAAGAAAATCCTGCACCACAGGGCGTAAAAGAACGTTCGCGCTGAAACGCTCTGGACATCGCTCCGCCTCGGCCAGCATTTCCTCGCGCGAGAACCTGCGCTCACCTGCCACAAACCGTTCTCCATCCAGCCGGACCGGCAGCCGGACGCCATCGTGAAAATAAAAGCAGAGTGTGTGTGAGGGCGTAACCTTTACCTGGGCATGATAGCCCTCCGATTCCAATTGCTCATTACGCTCCAGCAGGCGCTGATTGATTTCTTCGGCTTGCTGCAGCGCCCGCGTGAAAACGGGAGCGCACACGTGGTGCATTTCCGGATCCATCGGATCAAGGAAAATGATTCCCAGCTCTGCCAAAGCTTTTGAATAGAACTTTGCGAATGCGGATCCGAAATTTTCCCCCGGGCGATAAGCCCCGGCAAGCATCTCAGCCACTTCAGAGGCGCCGAAGAGAGCCTGCACCTGCTGCACCGCGGCCGTGATCTCATCGCCGAGAATGATTTTCCCCACCGGCGCATTTTCCGAGTGCGGCACATTCACCGTGAATTTCTGCAAGTGGTCCGCGGACGGCAGATTCACAAAGTTGATCTCATCAAAATCGTGGTCTTCTGTAGCCAGCCAAAAGATCGGGACCGCGTCGGTTTTTTCTGCATGTGTTGCAATCGCGAGGGCTTTCAGCAGGCAGAACAGCGGACCGCCAAATAACCCGACCTGCTGCCCTGTAACTACAGCCGGCGCTCCTGCGCGCAACCGCGCAATGTTGGCCAGCGTCTTCTCCCCGGCTCCAAACTCGCGATTCTGCCGTTCAAGAATGGAAGCGACTGCCTGCCGCCGCTCCGCAGGATAGTCGATCCTCTGCTTCTCTGCACTCCACCATGACAAATCCAGAGGTGGACGCGCATAGAAGCTTTGCACGCGTTCGAAATGTTGCAGAAAATCCTGAAAAAGGCGGCTAGTGTGAGCGATAGCTGAAAACGGAAGACACTCGGATTGCACCGGATTGGTCTCCACGATTGGCATAAGTTCATTGGACGCAGGCGGCCGTCCACGGTTTCACAAAAATTGTTGCTCGTTTCCCCTTCAAATGCCTTCTTGCGCCCGCGTGTCGCAACCACGGCCAGCATTCGTCACTATTTGTTCCTTGCCCCGCTCTCGCCCTGTTCCTTGCCCAAATCGCCGAACGGCCACAGGCCAAGCGCTTTCAAGAACACATCATTATGTTTCTTGGTCAGCATTTCCGCGGTTTTCTCCGGCGGCCAGGGGCTGGCCAGGCGCTCAGGACGGTCGGCAATCCAGAAGGCGGTCAGGCCCATGATGGTGGCGTTACGAATCAGCAGGTCGGGTTTGACTTTGTCAAAAGTATCTACCGCGGAGTGGTGCGTGTATTTGTACTCCGGCGAATCCTGCCCCAGGTTGATGCCGGGCAGCCCAACCAGAATGAACGGGCCGGCATCAGTGCCGAACACCGTATTGTCATTCACTTCGAGATCGCCAAACGCTTTTGCCGAATC
>DATNDP010000291.1:0-2480 GCA_035553195.1 Candidatus Acidiferrales bacterium | reverse complement strand
GTGCATACGGTCACGCCGATCTCCTACGGCAAACTTTGCCGCATGCTGTTGCGCTGGGACCGGAGCTATGTTCGGGAAGAACTGTTGTTTCTGGGGATCGTCTGGAAGCGCCCGCTGGGAGCGCGGCTCATCTCCATCTGTGACCGGTTGATCACGAATCTGCGTTACCCGGTGCATTACGCCTGCCTGCTCCTCCTGGGTGTGATCATTCTGCATCATCCTCTTTCTCTGCTGCGCCTCATCATTGTGGTCGGCGTTATTTCCGCTCTCAACACGCTTTATTATTTGCGCAGTGAGCGGTCACCTGATTTCTTTTACGGAATCTTCTACGCGTACTACTCGCTGTTTGCCTTGTTTTGGATATTTCCATTTGCCGTGTGCACAGTGCGGTCACGGTCATGGCTCACGCGCTGATCGATTCAGCTATTTGGATAAGCACTGCACATGCGCCGGAAAAGGCGCGCCGGGTGTCTCTACCACAGAAGAGGAAGCCTTGACGGATGCTACGACCTCAAGGGACGGCGACGATGCTTTGCGGAGTGTCGCTGAGTGGTTGCGGAGATTGCGAAACCTGAGTTAAGCCCCCGGATGCCCGATCAATAGCGAACGTAATCAGTGAAGATCCCTGCGAGATGTAAGCAAATTTTCCTGAGCCATCCACGGTAATGGAACTCGCGTTGTTCACCATGGCGTTCGCGATCGGCGTGAGCGTACTGGCGGCGGGATCAAAGGTGAAGCCCTGAACGGAATTTACAGTGTTCTGAAAATTGACGTACAGGTGCTTTCCGTCCGGCGTGAGGGCGAATCCGGCTCCTGCGGCCTGGGTTGCGAAAGGCGAGCCAACCACTGGCGTCAGTGTTCCGCTGGAGCCAATATTAAAGATGGCGATACTGCCTTCATTGAGCACATACAAAAATTTGCCGTCAGGGCTGGCGGCGAGCTGTCCGACCAGGCCGGATGTCGAACCACCGGTGGGAATCGGCGGTTGGACTATTGCCAGATTGCCGCTTGAATCAACGGAGAGCGTCTCAACGTCAGTATTTCCGGCATTAAAGAGGAATAGCCCATCAGGGCTGAACGCGGTAAACGCTCCCAGCGAAGCGGCGGTCGAAGTGGCGATCTGCGTGAGAAGGCCGCTGGCCGGGTTGATGGAGTAGACGTCAAACACTCCTGCATCCGGCTGAAAGAGCAAATTGCCGGCAGGATTGATAACCAACAAGCCTGAGCGCTGGCTCGGGAATACCAGCGGGCTTCCTGATATCGCGCTAAGTGCGCCCGTCTGCTGGTTGATCGCCAGCTCAGCGATGCCTGGGTTTCCGATCGTGTTTCCGAAGGATGATGCACCCAGGTTGAGTGCGTACAGGAAATGCCCGGTGGGATCGGCAATCAGTTGAGGAACAATGTTCTGTCCCAGGCCGGAATTGTCAAAAGGCGCAAGTGGCGTGACCTTACCGGAAGTAGTATTAATTCTTCCGCCTTCATACCCGGTGTCACTCTCAAAGACCGAGATGCCATAAATGAAACGGCTGGCGGTCGCCGGCGCTGGGCTTGGGCTGGGGGAAGGACTCGGGCTCGGGCTGCCGCTGGGGGTTGGACTTGGCGAGGGCTGGGGGTTGCTGGAACCGCTCACGCTGCCGCATCCACTAAGAACTGCTATACAGAAACAAACGAGAACTAGGAAAGCCTGATTGCGCACTACATACCACCTGCGGCAGAACCGCCATGCCTCTCTAGATGCTCAGAGCTGCTGCAGGGTTAGCCTTGCTCCCAGGATGAGTCACACCGGCGAATTCCTTCGGAACGCGTGAAAATAAACCAAACGGGGGCTCAGACGACGGGCGCAAGCAATCGGGAGGAACGCTAATATCCTAGAAGGAGAGCAGTTTTAAGGAGCCGATTTCATGCAGACCGAGCGTGCCGCCCCCGAGCGCGGCGCAGGCGATTACGAGGGTCGTGCAGGGCGCCAGAAGCTACTTGCCGGCACAGGCGCCTACGCGGGGTTACTTTTGGTGCTCTGGTTTGTGGCCCAGTTTTTCCATCTTGGAGCGCTGAAGGAGTATCCGGCTTCAACGTTTGTGGCATTCGCCATGCTGTTTGCGCCTTACTGGCTTTTTGGATTTGGATTAGCCACGGAATTGCGGCGTGTACTCAGCGGCGCAGCAGCGCGGATCGCGCTGGCTTCGTTTGTTGCCATTCCTTATTTCATCCTGGAGCTGCCGCGCGGAGCATTTCACTGGCAGGTAGCCCTGGTTTTGGCCGCTATTCCTGTGCTGGTTGCGGCCGTGTTGGAGGCATGGCAACGTCCCGCGAATTGGGCAGATCTGGTTGCGCTATCCGCGTTGGGACTGGCGATTGATCTTGGGCTGCTCAGTCATGGGAAGTTTTTCGGCGTGCCGGATGCGAATCTCTGGCCGGCGGGCCTCGGTGGCTTCCCCAAGATGATGATGGCCGATGTTGCGCTTTATGGTTATCTGGTCATC
>DATNDP010000290.1:0-11424 GCA_035553195.1 Candidatus Acidiferrales bacterium | reverse complement strand
CGAGCCAAAGCAACGGAAGCGCTGGAGCGCGTGGGATTGGGAGACCGTATGAACCACCGTCCCAGCGAGCTTTCCGGCGGCGAGCAGCAACGGGCGGCGCTGGCGCGTGCGCTGGTGAACCAGCCAAAAATCCTGCTGGCGGACGAGCCCACCGGCAATCTGGATTCGAAGACAGGAACGGAAATCATGGACCTGATCAGCGAGCTGAACAGATCACTGAAAATGACAGTGATCATGGTGACGCATGAGCGCGCGCTGGCGGACCGCTACGCTGACCGCATGATCTTCCTGGGCGATGGCAAGGTGCTGGGCGAAACCAAGAACAGCGGCCGGAAGGGAGCGCGGGCATGAAGATTTATGACATGGTGGAGCTTGCCGGCCGCAACCTGCGTGAGGCCTTCCTGCGAAATTCGCTGACCACGCTGGGCATCGGCGTAGGAGTGGCGTCATTGGTTGCGATGGTGTCACTGGGGCTGGGCTTGCAGAAGTTATTTAATCGCCAACTCGGGCGCTCCGGGCTGTTTGACGCCATTTACGTTTCCGCGAGACGCGACGTTCGTGGCACAACGGCGGCGGATCGCGATGCGGGTCTTACACCGCCCAAGGTGCTGGACGATGCAGCTCGCAAGAGCTTTGCCGACATGCCGGAAGTTTCTGAGGTGTATCCGAACCTGACTGCGGTGGGCGACTTTCACCTGCCAAATGGCAAGCCGGACGATACCCACTTTACGGTGGTTGGCGGGCTGCCTCCTTCTGCGCGAAACAGTGATTCATTCGATGATTTTCAGGGCCGGTACTTCAGCGGTTCCGATGCAGCAGAAGTGATCATTCTGGCGGATTTTGGCCGGGCGCTGCTGGGATTGCCTGCAGAGCCGCGAAACTCGGAAGTGAAGCTGACGCAGGACCAGGCAGACCAGCTTCTGAACCATGATGTGATCCTGCGCTATGCGGAGCGGCAAGAGAGCAGCGCCGCGCCGGCGCAGAGTTCGCGTTCTTCCGTGCAGGCTCCTGCTTCGGCCGGAGCGCCGGACGATGGATCCGATGATGACGCAAGCAGTTTCAGCGTGGTGCGTCGCGAGCAGCGGTTGAAAATTGTGGGTATTGTTACGCGGGAGCCGTATCGCGGGATGCGGCAGGGCAGGACTTCAGCGCTACTGCCGATTGATTTTGCGGAATCGCTCAACATGATGCAGCCGGCGGACGTGAGCGGCATTGTGCGTCCGGGGGAAGGCAAGACTTACGTGGGACTTGTGGTGCGCGTGCGCAAGGGCAGCCAGGTGAATCAGGTGGAGGAGGCGATCAAGAAGCAGGGGTTCAATACTTTTTCCATCATGGATGCCTCGCGCGGTTTGCAGAAGGCGTTTAGAATCCTGGACTTGTTCCTGGGCGTGTTTGGCAGCCTGGCGCTGGCCGTGGCATCGCTAGGGATTATCAATACCCTGGTGATGGCGGTTCTGGAGCGGCGGCGAGAGATCGGGATCATGAAGGCGCTAGGCGCAAGCGACGCCGATGTGAAGAGGATCTTCTTTGTCGAGGCCGGCTGCATGGGTGCTCTGGGAGGCACGCTGGGCGTAGCGCTGGGCTGGATGATTGGCCGCGTGATCAATCTGGGAACCAACTGGTACATGATTCGCCAGGATTTCAAGCCGGAAAATTTTTGGTACGTTTCTCCGACGCTGATTATTTTTGGCATTGCCTTCGCCGTAGTGGTAAGCCTGTGCGCGGGATTGTATCCTGCTTCACGCGCGGCACAGTTGGATCCGGTGCAGGCGCTAAGGCATGAGTGAAGCAGCTAGCAGTTGGTAACTGGTAACCGGCCAAATCGGAAGAAGTGATTGCCGGTCGGCGGGGCAGAGAGCAGGATGATGGTCGGCGGGAAGACGGAGCGAGAGAACGCATGAAGTCCGCGACCATCACTGCGGAGGTTGCGCCTGCTCACACCCAGATGGAAGTCGTGGAAGCTTGCTGCGTATGCCAGAGCGCAGAGATCCAACAGATCGATCCAGAGTGCAATCTTTGCCGCTGCCCGCGATGTGGTTACTTATTCGATAGCCCGCGTCCATCGCAAGAAAAGATCATTGAGTTTTACTCGCGGAGCGGCAAATACGATTCGTGGCTGAGGGAATCAGATGCGCGGGACCATTTGTGGAAGCGCCGGCTGAAAATGGTGCTGCGGCATCGGTCCGAGGGAAACCTGCTGGACATCGGCGCGGGAATTGGGCAGTTCCTGCATCATGCGCGGCCATACTTCGCTGACGTCGCGGGCACAGAGATATCAAGCAGCGCGGCACGAGTTGCGCGCGAGCGTTATGGGCTGGAGATTGGTATCGGCGCGGTGGAAGATCTGAACCTACCAGATTCTTTCTTCGACAACATTACGTTGTTCCATCTGCTGGAGCATGTGCCTGATCCGGCGGCGCTGGCGCGCAAGTGTCACCGATTGCTCAAACCAGGTGGATGTCTGGTGATCGCCGTACCGAATGATGTTCTGGCATGGGGCTCGGCTGTGAAGAGGTTCGGAAGAAAGATGGGCATGAAGTCGTTTCGGAAATTCAGCCGCGTGCTGGGAATCGCAAAAGCAGGAAGCTCGAAGGAAATTCATCTTTCCCATTTCACGCCCGCCGTGTTGCGCACGCTGATCAAAAACGCGGGCTTCGAGGTTTTAGAAGAGGGACTTGATCCTTACTACGTTTCCACAGGATTACGGAAGACCGCTCACACTCTTTATTACTGGCTGCACAGGATGTTCTTTGCCGTTACTGGCGCGAACCGCTATGAGACCATCTGGATGATCGCGTGCAAAACCTCAGAAAATGGCCGGCGGACTGCCATATGAGCGCACTCGCGGAATTGCAGAGAAACTGGGAAGGACTGGCGCAGGCAGATCCTCTGTGGGCCATCTGCACCGATCCCGACAAACGCCACAGCAATTGGAGCCGGGAAGAATTCTTTGCCACTGGCCAGGATGAAATCGCGCGGGTGATGGATTGCGTGAAGGCGGTGGGTTTGCAGATAGATGGGAGTGCTCCTGCGCTCGATTTCGGCTGCGGTGTGGGCCGAGTGACGCGCGCCATGGCAGCGTACTTCCCGGAGTGCTGGGGCGTGGATATTTCGCCTACGATGGTGCGGTTAGCGACAGAGTTCAACCAGGACACGCCACGATGTAGATTCGCTGTGAACGAGCGACGCAACCTCAGTTCTTTCCAAAATGACTATTTCGGTTTCGTCTACTCGAATATCGTTCTGCAGCACATACCGAAGCGGCTGTCTCGCCAATACCTTGCGGAAATGGTTCGCGTGGCCAGGCCCGGAGGCATTCTGGTCTTTGCAGTGGTGGAGGCATTCTGCGTGGGGCTGCTGGCACAGTGGCGGCAACAATTGGGAGTGCGCCGCAGGCTGCGCCGTTTTGCGCGGCGTAATGGAAATTACGCCATGGATCTGCACTCGTGCTCCGAAGCCAGGATTCGCCACGTGCTCGCAGCGGCTGGAGCGCGGATTGTGGATGTGCGCTGGACCAACTCTGCTGATCCTTCTTTCAATGGAAAGCTCCAATATCTCCGGGGCGAGCCGGGGCCGGGATACGTCAGTAAACAGTACTGTGTTCTAAAAGAAGAGCCGAATCCGGAGAGTCGTGAACGGGCTGGCGCATAAGTTACAGCGGCGCACGCGACTCCGCGTGGGCTTTGATGCACGCTGGTACAACGATTCCGGCGTGGGCGCTTACGTCGCAGGCTTGGCCCGGGCGATGTCGGAGATGCAGGACAGCGTGGAATTGGTCCTGTATGAAAATTCCGGCAATCCAGTGCCACTTCCGACAAATGGGCAGGCGGAGCGGATTCCGGTTTCAGCGAAGAAATATTCGGTCGCGGAGCAGATTGAGCTCGCCCGCCGATGCCGCGAGGATAGACTTGACTTGTTTCATAGTCCGTTCTATATCGTGCCGCTTTTGGCGTCGTGTCCCGTCGTGGTGACATTTCATGACTTGATGCCGTTTCTTTTTCCGATCTATTCGGTGGCGAAACGCTCCCTTGTGCAAAGTGGCTACCGGATGGCGGCGCGGAAGGCCACGCACATCATCGCCGACTCCGAAAGGACCGCGTACGACATAGAAAAGATTCTGCGGTTCGAGCGCAGACGAGTTTCTGTGGTCCATCTTGCCGCCGCTGAATGCTTCAGCACGGTCGCTGCCGAGGGAGAACAGGAGTTTCTGAAGCAGAAGTATGGAATTCAATTGCCTTACATGCTCGTCGCAGCCTCCCGCAACCAGCCCACCAAGAATGTGGATACTGCGTTCCGCGTGCTTGAGCGTGTTCGACAGAGCGGCGTGCAGTTCCAGGCTGTGGTATTCGGCCCAGCAGAAGCGCTTGCGCCAGCTGAAGGATCTTCACTGAATATAATCCGTACCGGATATGTGCCGGCCGCAGAACTTGCCATGATGTACCGGCATGCGACGGCTTTTCTGCTGCCGTCGTTGTATGAGGGATTCGGTTTACCGCTGGTGGAAGCCATGTCGTGCGGCTGTGCGGTAGTGGCATCAACGGGCGGCGCGCTGCCCGAAGTGGCTGGCGCTGGCGCGCAGCTATTTGATCCGCATGATGTGCCGGGAATGGCGGGCGCGCTTTTCCGTTTGTTGCGCGAGCCTGAGCACCTAACGCGCTGGCGAGAAGCAGCCTGCTTACGATCGCGGGAATTTTTCTGGAAGAGAGCAGCAGAGAAGACTATCCGGGTATATCATCAGTGCGCAAAAAATTCTTCTTCTCAAGCTGTTTCATAGTTCGAGAGACGATTACTACTGAAACAAAGCAAGCCAGCAAACTAACCGAGGTGCGTGTGGGAATGCGGGCGTTGATTACAGGGATCACCGGTCAAGACGGCTCATATCTCGCAGAATATCTACTAAGAAAAGGTTACGACGTCTACGGGTTGGTGCGGCGCAGCAGCCTGGAGAAGTATGACCGGGTGGCGCACATTGCAGACAGCCTCCGCTTTGTGGAAGGTGATCTGACGGACCAGAGTTCCCTGGATCACGCAGTGCAGCAGATCAAGCCAGACGAGCTCTACAACATGGCTGCGCAAAGTTTTGTTCCTGTGTCGTGGAACCAGCCGGTGCTTACGGCCGATGTTACCGGCCTGGGCGTGGTGCGCGTCATGGAGGCGATTCGGAAGCATTCCCCAAATACAAAATTTCTGCAGGCCTCGAGTTCGGAGATGTTCGGCAAGGTGCGGGAGAGTCCGCAGACGGAAAAGACGCCGTTTCATCCCCGCAGTCCTTATGGAGTGGCCAAGGTGTTTGGCCACCATATCACCGTAAATTATCGCGAGAGCTACGGCATTTTTGCCTGCTCGTGCATTTCTTTCAACCATGAGTCGCCCAGGCGTGGCAGCGAATTTGTCACCCGCAAGGTGACCCAAACCGCAGCTAAGATCAAGCTGGGACTCGCCGACAAGTTGAAGATGGGGAACATTGATGCGCAGCGCGATTGGGGATACGCGGGCGATTATATCCGCGCGATGTGGCTGATGATGCAGCAGCCGCAGGCGGACGACTACGTGATTGCGACTGGCCAGACGCACAGCGTGCAGGAGTTGCTTGAAGTAGCGTTCTCCTGCGTTCAACTCGACTGGAAGAAGTACGTTGAGATCGATCCTAAACTGGTGAGGCCGGCCGAAGTGGATTATCTCTGTGGTGATGCCAGCAAGGCAAGGCGGGTATTGGGTTGGGAGCCACAGGTGAACTTCCGAGATCTGATCGAGATGATGGTGGAATCCGATCTCACTGCGCTCAAACACAGCTCGGCGCCGCGTTTCGCAACTGCCGGGGTGTAGCGTGCAAGTGTCCGCAATAAAGCAGATGGACGTGAACGCCCCCGCGACAGCGCCGCGCGTGGGCGGTGTGTCTCATTTTTGCAAGCGCGTAGTCGATGTTGCCGGCGCTGCTATTCTTCTCACGTTTTTGCTGCCTATCCTTTTTGTGTGCACCATCCTGACTTTGTTAGATGACGGCCGTCCTGTGATTCACCGCAGGCGAGTTGTGGGATTGCACGGCACCTTCGATGCATTCAAGCTGCGCAGCATGCGCACAGATGCCGATCAATTTCTGGAACGTGATGAGCGGCTGCGCCAGCAATTCTCAGTCAACTTCAAGCTGAAAGATGATCCGCGAGTCACACGCGTAGGCGCGATGCTGCGCCGCTTCAGCCTGGATGAGATCCCGCAATTGTGGAATGTCCTTCGCGGCGAGATGAGCTTGGTCGGTCCGCGGATGATCAGTCCGGCGGAACTGGAGAAGTTTGGCGACGCTGCATGGATCTTCACCTGCGTTAAGCCGGGGTTGACGGGATATTGGCAGGTGCAAGCCAGAACCCAAGCCGGCTATGCTGAGCGTGTTCGGATGGAATGCTGGTACGCCGAGCACCGGTCGCTGCGGCTGGATCTGATGATTCTGCTGAAGACTCCTCTGCGCGTGCTGCGGGGACCGAGGAAAAGCTGATGGCGAAGGTGCTGGTTACGGGCGGAGCGGGATACATTGGCTCGGTATGTTCGGCCGAACTGCTGCGCCAGGGGCATGCTGTCACAGTCGTGGATGATTTATCGACCGGATTTCGGGATGCGGTTCCGAGCGGCGCTTCGTTCGTCAAGATGGAAATCGGCGAAGCGAATAAGATGTATGCCCTTGCGACGGAACAGCGGTTCGACGCCACATTTCACTTTGCGGCCAAGGCGCTGATTCCGGAGTCGGTCGTCGATCCCGGGATCTTCTTTCAGAGGAATGTGGCGTCGGGGATTGAGATGCTGGAAGCGCTGCGCGTGGCGGGCGTAAAGAAATTTGTGTTCTCGTCCGCTGCTGCGATTTACGGAATCACGGGCTCAGGCCCGGTAGATGAAGACGCGCCCAAGAAGCCGCTCAATTCGTACGGTGAAACCAAGCTCATATTCGAGCAGATATTGAAGTGGTACGCGAGCGCGTACGGCTGGAGCGTGTTTGCGTTCCGTTATTTCAGCGCCGCCGGCGCCACAAGAGAGCAGGGCGAGCGACACGAGCCGGAAACGCACCTGATTCCGCTGGTGCTGGATGCCGCGGCAGGCGACCGCGAGTGCTTCCACATCTATGGCGACGATTACGAAACGCCGGATGGCACGTGCCTGCGCGACTTTGTGCACGTAAGCGACATCGCCAATGCGCATATTCTCGCGCTGACGCATATGGACAATCCAGGCTTTCATCGCTACAACATCGGCACTGGCACACCCTATTCCGTGCGGCAGATCGTTGCGCAAGTGGAGCAAGTGACTGGGCAGCGCATTGATTCGCGGGTTGTAGGAAGACGTCCTGGTGATCCAGGCATTCTGTATGCAAGCCCTCAGCGGATTATGAATGAGTTGGGCTGGCGGCCGGAGCATTCATCACTAGAGGAGATTTTGCAATCGGCGTGGCGCTGGAAGCAGAAACAGCGCGCGATCTCAGCGGCGGCATCACGATAAAAACACGATGAAAGCATTCATTCTCGCCGCAGGACATGGTACCCGCTTGAGTCCGCTGACCGAACACACGCCCAAATGTCTGCTGCCGGTGCAGGGAGTTCCGCTTCTCGAAATCTGGCTGGAGCAGTGCAACGCTGCAGGGATAGATGAAGTGCTGGTGAATGCGCATGCGCACGCCGATCAGGTGAGTGCGTTTGTGGCGCGGCAGAGCAGAGGAGTGAGAGTTCACATTACCCAGGAAAGGGAACTGCTTGGAAGCGCGGGCACTCTGGCAGAAAACGGCGCATTCGTCACGGATGACAAAGAGTTTTTTGTGCTGTATGGAGACGTGCTGACGAATGTGGATTTGCACAATTTATTGAGATTTCATCGCGAGCGGGACGTAGCAGCCACGCTCGGGGTCTATGAGACAGCGGAGCCGAACCGGTGTGGGATCGTGGAGTTGGATCAGCGAGGCACGGTGCGTAGCTTTGTGGAGAAGCCGCAAGAGCCAAAAAGCCACCTGGCGTTTGCAGGAATCATGGTGGCGGGACAGGAGATCTTCCAATTCATTCCGAAGAAGCGGCCGGCCGATATCGGGTTTGATCTTTTGCCGAAGCTGGTGAGAAAAATGGCAGCGATGAAGCTCTGCGGATACTTGCGCGACATTGGCACCATGGAAAATTACAGGGCGGCGCAGACGGACTGGCCGGGTCTCAAAAGGGTCGCATGCTGAAGGGAATCATTTTCGATTTGGATGGCGTGATCGTGGACAGCCATTCGGCGCATAAGAAAGCGTGGCGCGCCTTGCTCGAATCTTTAGGACGCAACGTAGATGAAACGGCGCTGGATTTCGTGGTGGAAGGCCATAGGCGGGAAGAGATTCTGCGGCATTTCCTGGGCGAGCTGAGCGCCGACGAGGTGCAGCGTCTCGGAGCAATGAAGAGAGAGCTGTTCGCGGCAGTCGCACATGAAGTGAAAACAATTCCCGGGGTGGTCGAGTTTGTGCGGGCAGCAACAGATGCTCGCCTCGCGTTGGCAGTCGGGACAAGCGCGGGAAGAAAGCGCGCGGAGGAGACATTGGATCTATCCGGATTGAGGTCACATTTCCAAGCCGTGATTACCGGCGATGATGTCCGGGCGGGCAAACCCGATCCGGCAGTTTTTTGTCAGGCGGCAGAAGGGCTGGGGATTGCAGCCGAGCATTTGCTGGTTTGTGAAGATGCGGTGCTCGGGGTGCAGGCGGCGAAACGCGCGGGAATGAAGTGCCTGGCAATCGCGGCGAATGGGCGAAGAGCATTGCTCGAGGGCGCAGGAGCGGATTGGGTCGTACAACATTTCACTGAAATCAGCGTGCAGAAGCTCCAGAATTTATTTTTGAAAAGGACCAGCACAGGCAGGAGTGGCTCCCACCCCAACGAGCCAAATGCGGGCTCGTCGGGGGCCCCGGTCTGTGCCACACGAGCTTAGAAGATTGACGGCATTTTGGCTTCCACGGAGCAGTGCCGGTGTTTCTTCAGCCGTTCCCAAGGGTTTACCTCAGCGGCTGAAGCCGATGGCATTTTAGACTTTACCGCAGTCTCTGAAGGCCTGCTCCGCCCTCTTGCCGCAACCGGTATAAAGCAAATAAAGGGCAAAGCTGAGGTCGTGCAAACAGAACAGCGGGCCCGGGAAGGAGAGTCGGGCCCGCTTGTCTGTTCTGAGAGGTAGAGCGGTTGAGCGTCAGGGGGAACATCTGACGGTCAGATGCTGGCTACCTTTCTCAGTTCGCGGGTTGCGAATCCGTTTACCACCCTTGCCATGGGACGAGCGGCGGGCTGAATTACCTGGGCGGCGAAGCGCTCCATCTCTTCCAGTTGCGGGCTGAACTGCAAGAGCAGAAGATCCACGCCCGCATCTTCAAATTCGGCAATGCGCTCGGAAACTTGCTCCGGCGTGCCTACCAGCCCGGAGCGAAGACCGCGGTTCGAAACCGAGTAATCTTCGAGCGAGACACGTTGTTCGAGCTGCGTGTTGGCCAGCCATTGCTGATAATTCTCGTAACCGGCGGCATTCTGCTTCACGTCGGTGATGCGCTCGAGTTCTTTTTGCGCTTCAGCTTCCGAGTCGCGCACGATGGCATACGCCGCAACGCCGAACTGCATGCGCGAAAGTCCTGCGGCTTCGCGACGCCTTGAGAGATCATTGATCTTGGCGCGAATCTTCTCCGGCGGATCACCGTGCATGACGTAGGCGTCACACTTCTGCGAGATCAGATTTTTCGCGGCTTCTGACTCGCCGCCGGCGTAGATCACCGGTCGCGGACGCGACACCGGCTTGGGCTGTAAGACCAAGTCATCGACGCGGTAATACTTGCCCTGATAGTTCACGTGATCTTTCTTCCAGGCCTGATCTACGACGTCAAGCCATTCGGAGGTGCGGGCGTAGCGGTCATCGTGCTGATCGAAGTGAATACCGTACTTGCGGGCTTCTTCAGCCCACCAGGCGGAGACCACGTTCAAGGAAACGCGACCGTTACTGATGTGATCGATATTTGAGGCCTGTTTGGCCAGCAGCGCGGGATTGTGGAACGTGGGCCGCACGGCAACCATCAGCTCCAGCCGGTGAGTCACCGCAGCCAGCGCGGCGGCGGTGGACCAGGCATCCAGCGACGGCTCTTCGGGGCCTTTGATGTCGTTGAGGTTCAGCTCGGCAATGAGAGTCAGGTCGTAGCCAATCTCCTCGCTGCGCCGCGCCAGGCGGCTGACGTAAGGCCATGTAGCCTGCATGTTTTCATCTTCCACGTTGCGGAGCCAACCGCCGAAGACGGGGAGCCAATATCCGTAGCGCATTATGCAGCCTCCTGTTCCAGGTAATCGACCAGGCGCCTGAACGGATCGAAGCCGACAACTTTTGGTCCGTCGGCCACGAAGTTCGAAAGCGCATTGATGTCGTAGAAGTAGAGCTGGCCGTCACGATCGTCAGTGATGTACTCGACGCCGCCGACCTCAATGGTCGCCGCAGTCATGATCCGCTCGACCGAGTGAATGATGTTGTCCGGTGGCGTGTAGCCCTCAACGCGTAGTCCGGTTTTGGGCGCATCCACAGGGCAGGCAGCACGCTGCAACTCCTGGCCGCCGGTAGTCTTGCAGATGTCCGCAGGGCAGAGATCGAAAGTTTCGCCCGTGATGTGGACTTTTATGCCGTAGAGAAATTTGCAGCCCACTACTTCCACGCGAACGATATGGCCATCGCGGGCGGGAATAAATTCCTGCACAAGCGCGGTGTTGTCGAGTCCGAAATCGAGAGAGTCGTCCGCAGCCGCGGCTTCAAGTTCGGCGCGGGTGTTGAAGCGGGTTACGCCGGCGCCGCTCCCGCCGATGTTCGGTTTCACGACAATGGGGAAGCGCAGGCCGTGGGCAGCTTCCACGGCATCGGCCGGGCTGTTGATGACGCGCGTTTTCGGGTAGGGGAGACCAAGGGCTTCGAGCAGCGACAACTGCAGCGCTTTCGATGTCTCGTAGCGGAAGGCCTTTTGGCCATTCACCACGCGCTTGCCCCGCTGCTCCAGATGGTCAAGGTAATACAGCGTGTAGAAGATACCCTGCCCGTGTCCGCGCCGATAGGCTGAGGGGCTCATTCGATTGAAAATCAGGCGGTAGTTTCCCTCGCCATTGAGCTGGGCGGGATCAAAATGGTGCTGGGCCGCATTGACGCGGACGTAAGAAGTCTGGCGCCGATCTAGCTCCGCGAACAGCGGCTTGAACCAGTGCGGATGCTCGTAGTAGATGGCAATTGGCTGCTTTGGTTTCGGCATACGTTCCTCAATGTTGAGGGCCGGCTGAATGAGCAGCCAAAAGGAAAAGGCCGCTCAAGCTGAGCGGCCCCGATCTTTCATCTTTCCAAAACTGCTAAAACCTATGGAAGATTGCGCATGACCGGCCGCTCGCCCGTACAACAACACATGCAGCAACACATGGCCAT
>DATNDP010000289.1:0-14888 GCA_035553195.1 Candidatus Acidiferrales bacterium | reverse complement strand
CATCCCGTTACAACTCCGCTCCGAGTCCCACGCTCCCAATGACCCCGCGAGTGCAATTACAGACAACTCCAAGGTAAGTACCTGCTTCTCAAGGTAAGTAGATGGTTTGGCGTGTTCTCAAGACGGCCGAACGTGAGGTCGTTACTCAGCCGCGTGAACTTTTCCAGAACGCTGCGTTTTCGGGTCGGGCAATTTGTGGTTCTCGCGCATGCCATGTCACATGAAGAATCTGTAATAAACGTACAAACGTCATGGTGCGCCAGAGCAGGAACACGTTCATGCGCAAGGCCATCCTATGTTCCTTAGCACGTGTCTAATCCGGTAAATTCACAATCCGCCGTGCAATAACGGCCGCAAACGGTTTGAGAGATGGCAACCACCCAAACGAATGTCATACATCGCGAAGCAGTTGATGCCTCTTCACCACAGCAGGCAAATGCCACAGTTGGAGAAGATGCGGCCGAGCTCGCTCGCCGTATTTCCGAGATGGGCGAATGGTTCCACAACATTGACTTGAAAGGGGTGCCCACCGCGCCCGCGCACTTTCTGGGAGATTTCCCCCGTGTCAAATGGAAGAGCATTGCTCCCGCCCTGCCTTCTGAGTTGAACGGCGCTTCGGTGCTCGATATCGGGTGTAACGCGGGCTTTTATTCCGTGGAGCTGAAAAAAAGGGGAGCAGGCCGGGTTCTCGGCGTGGATGTGGATGATCGTTATCTGGCTCAGGCCCGCTTTGTCGCTGACGTTCTCGGCCTCGACACCGAGTTCGCAAAATGCTCCGTCTATGACGTGGACCAGATTCCCGGCCAATTCGATTACGTCCTGTTTATGGGCGTCTTCTATCACCTGCGTTACCCCCTTTATGCGCTCGACAAGGTAATCAAAAAGGTGAAGGGCAGGCTCGTGTTTCAGACCATGATCCGTGGTTCCCTGACCAGCCCCGAACTGAAAGATGATTATCACTTCTGGAATAAAGAAATCTTCGACGCTCCCGATTTTCCGCGCATGTATTTCATCGAGAAGAGCTATGCGGGAGATCCCACCAACTGGTGGATCCCGAATCATGGCGCTATGGAGGCCATGCTGCGCAGCTCCGGCCTCGAAGTTGAATCTCATCCCGAACCGGAAACATGGATCTGCCGTCCTGCAACGGTAATGAAGGAGAACAAGTACATTCTTGATCACGAACTCGCAGGTACGCTGTAGGTCCACCCGGCTTTCTGCAAAGGTGCTGAATCAATGGTTGAAGCAGTAATGCTGTGGAACGAACCGAATAACCTCTCCCACTGGGACTTTAAGGCTGACCCCGACTGGAAGAAGTTTGCCGAGATGATTACCACCGCGAGCAAGGCGATTCGACGGGAGTGCCCAGGGCTCCCCATCGCTCTGGGCGGGATCTCTCCCATCGATCCCCACTTTATCGAACTGATGGGATCGCACGGTGTGCTCGATGCCGTTGACATCGTGGCGGTTCATGGCTTCCCTCTGGACTGGAACCACTGGAAGATCCAGGACTGGCCGAAGAAGATTGATGAGATCCGAGCGGTGACAGGTAAGCCGGTCTGGGTTTCGGAGGCGGGAGTCTCTTCCTTTGGAGCAGAAGAGGTACAGGTGTTCGGCATCAAGCGAACGGCGGAATTGCTGCTTCCCATCGTGGATCGAGTGCACTGGTACAGTCTGCTTGATCTGCCGGCCACCTGGACCGCAACCACACGCCACAAGGAGGCCGAAGGCAGCGCCTATTACCGGCACTACTACATGGGCTTGCTGCGTGAAGACGGTTCGCCTAAACCGGCCGCCGACTGCTTCCCTGAAGGCCTGGGAATCTGCCAGTGGTTCCACTTTGAGGATCACCGGCTCGAACTCGCGGTGGATTGGCTGCACCGGCTCGGCGTGAAGTATCTGCGGACCGGCATTAGTTGGGCTGACTGGTTTCGAGAGAACTCTGAAGAGTGGTTTGACCGGCAGATGCAGATGCTGGAGCCTTTTACAACCACCCTTACGCTCTGCTTTACCCCTGAACACATGGGAATTCAGCCTCACTACACCAGTCCGCCGAAGCGGGCGGAAGATTTTGCCGAATTTGCGGTCTGGGCTGTACGCAAGTACGCCGCAGCGCACACCGCAAACGACCTCCTTGTAGGAGCAGATAAGAATGCCTAAGAATATTCTCGTGACCGGCGGAGCGGGGTTTGTAGGCTCGCATCTTGTGGATGCGCTGTTGGCGGCCGGTCACAACGTTCGCGTCTTTGACAATCTCACGCCTCAGGTTCACGGGGACGGAGTCCCTGCTTACCTTTCCCCTGAAGCAGAGTTTATGGGGGGAGAGATGCAGGATGCCGCCGCCGTGCATCGCGCCCTGGACGGAGTGGAAGTTGTGTTCCACATGGCAGCCGCCGTGGGTGTAGGCCAATCCATGTATGAGATTTCTCATTACATGGGTTCCAACACGCAGGGAACTGCTGTGCTGTTGCAGGAACTTCTCACCCGCCGAAGCAAAGTGGAGAAGCTGATAGTCGCCTCTTCCATGTCCATTTACGGCGAGGGCAAGTATCTCTGTGCGCGCTGCGGAGAAATGGCGCCACAGCTCCGTTCCAACGATCAGCTCAGGACCAAAGACTGGGAGATGCCATGCCCTGGCTGTGGCGAGATTCTTACTCCCATTCCCACGGACGAATCCAAGCCCCTGCAGTGCAGTTCGATTTATGCCTTGTCCAAGAAGGACCAGGAAGAAATGACGTTGCTGTTCGGCCGCACCTATGGACTTCCAGTGGTGGCTTTGCGGTTCTTCAATATCTACGGCGACAGGCAGGCCCTTTCCAATCCTTATACAGGTGTGGCGGCGATCTTTGCTTCGCGCCTCCTGAACGGAAAACCACCGCTGGTCTTTGAGGATGGGAAACAAATGCGCGATTTCGTGAGCGTAAAAGACATTGTCCGGGCGAACATTCTGGCCATGGAGCGCTCGGGTGGTGATGGAATGGCGCTCAACATTGGCTCTGGGGAGCCAGTCTCAATTCGTGAAGTGGCTGCGGCTCTCATTGAAGCGCTTGGGTCCGGCATCTTTCCTGAACTCACGGGGAAGTACCGTGCCGGCGATATTCGTCACTGCTTTGCAGATATTTCCGCTGCAAAAAAGCACCTTGGCTATGAGCCGCAGGTCCGTTTTGCGGACGGAATCAGGGAATTAGTCGGATGGCTGCGCCTTCAGCAGCCGGAGGATCGTGCGGTTGAAGCTGTGGCTCAGCTCAGCAATTTCGGGCTGACCGCCTAGGCCGGGCGAAGGGGGAAGGTAGAAATGACCAAAGACAAGACCCGCTCTGTACTGATCTTCGGCGGCGCCGGGTTCATTGGATCGAACCTGGCGCACCACCTGCTCACCAGAACAGATGCCAAGGTTCATGTTTTTGATAATCTCAGCCGTGCCGGTGTGCGCCACAACCTTGATTGGCTTAGGAGAGCTGCGGGAACTTCCGGCCGACTGAAGATCACTCTTGGCGATGTACGAGACGCCGCTTTGGTGATGCGGGCCGTCGCAGACGCCGGCGAAATCTATCACTTTGCCGCTCAAGTGGCGGTTACGACATCGCTCATGGATCCTCGCCTCGATTTCGAGGTGAACCTGTGCGGCACCTTCAACGTTCTGGATGCTGCTCGCAGGTCAGGCAACAAGCCTTTCATCCTGTTTACTTCCACCAACAAAGTTTATGGCGACCTGGGGCTCGGCACGCCTGTGCGCAGCAATGAGCGCTACATTCATCCCGGGCACCGTGGCGTTGCCGAATCTCAGCCTCTGGACTTTCATTCTCCTTATGGCTGTTCGAAAGGGGCGGCGGACCAGTACGTTCACGATTTCAGCCGTATTTACGGGCTTCCCACGGTCGTTTTCCGCATGTCCTGTATTGCCGGCCCACGCCAGTTCGGCACGGAAGACCAGGGCTGGGTCGCCCATTTCCTGTACTCGGCCCTTCAGCAAAAGCCGGTGGTGATTTATGGCGATGGCTGTCAGGTGCGGGATGTGCTCTGCGTTAAGGACCTGGTGCGTGCCTTTGCGGCAGTCCGGGAAAATCTGCCCATCACTGCCGGCCAAATCTACAACGTTGGAGGAGGCGTCGCGAACACCACTTCCTTGCTGGAACTGGTGCGGACGATAAAAGAGCTTACCGGGGGCCGCCTGGAACATGTCCCAGATCAACGCAGGCCGGGAGATCAGTTGGTCTATGTCACTGATTACAGCAAGCTGCAGCGGCACACAGGATGGAAGCCGCAGTTCAATCTGAGGCAGACACTGGAACTGCTGCGCGAATTCTGGGAAGAGAACCAGATGGTCTTGTCGGAGCAGGCCGTACCTGCGCCTCTGGAGACGCTGGCTGCGGCGACTGGCAATTCCGAGAGGGCTGCATGAAGTTTGCATTCGTCAACCCGAACTGGGATTTCACTGGGTCCACGTATTTCGGTTGTCGTGACCCGCACGTGCCGCTGGAACTGATGTTTGCTTTTGACCAGGCTCGCGCGGCGGGACACGATGCTTTATTGATCGACGCGCAGACCGATGGACTGGATGTGGAGCAGGTCAGGCCGGTAATCGCGGCTTTCTCGCCCGATTTTCTTGTTATTCCGAGCGCCCCGTCGTATCTCTTCTGGCGATGCCCGCCTCCCGAGCTGCGTGTTCCCATGGAGTGGTTTCGCGCTCTGGGTGAGGGCGCCAATCCAGTGAAGGTGGCGATTGGCCCACATTCGTCAGCAACGCCGGCAGCAACGCTTCGCAAGACAGGCTGCGATGTGGCGCTTCGCGGAGAGCCGGACCAGATCATTCCGCTTCTTGCGAGTGAACCATGGGACCGGATCACCGGCTGCTGTTACCGGACCACGGACAGCGAACACATCAGCGCTTCATTCGGCGTATCTGATATGAGCGCGCTCGGCGCGCTGGACTTCCGCAATTACCACGTGGAGGCGCACCAACATCGCCATCACGTTTTTACCAACGATCAGGGATTGGGCGCGGAACTGGAGTTTGCCCGTGGATGCCCATGGGCGTGCACCTTCTGCAATAAAACTTTGTTCCGCAACAAGTTTCGCGAGCGCAGCGTGGATGCCGTGCTTAATGAAGTGGATACACTGATCGCCAGGGGCGTTGAATATATCTACTTCATCGATGAGATCTTCGGTGTTGGGAAGAACGTGCGCCGCCTGCTGGAAGGTATTGCGGAGCGGCGGGTGAAAATTGGATTCCAGACCCGGATTGACTTGTGGAGTGAGGAAACGGTCGATTTGCTAGGGCGCGCTCACTGCATTTCAATGGAGTGCGGCATTGAATCCATTACCCAGGAAGGCCGCGAAGAGCTGCACAAGAATTGCCGCATCGATACCGACCGCATCTCCGAACTGCTCATCTATGCCCGCAGCCGGATCCCCTGGGTCCAGGCCAACCTAATTCTTACCGATCACGACGATCGTGGGCAGATTCAAGCCTTTCAGGAGCATCTAAGAAGCAGGGGAGTATGGGTCAGCGAACCGGTCCCCATGTTTCCGTTCCCTGGGAGTCCGTTGTACCAGCAGACGTTTTCCGCACCACCGGACGATCTGGCGTGGGAGCGGGCGCACCACTATTACACTTCCACGTTTGCGGAAAAGGGGTATAGCGACATCCAGGAGCAGAAACCAGCCCCACTTGAGGAACTGGAAAATGCACATCTTAGTCACCGCTGATACTCTGGGCGGTGTTTGGACATATACACGAGAGCTGGTGACTGGGTTGGTGTGCCGCGGCGTAAAGGTGACGCTTGTCAGCTTCGGCGACATTCCCTCGGCTGCTCAGGCCCGATGGCTCGATGCGCTTCCGCAGGTCGATTTTCGGCCTACGGCATTCAAGCTCGAGTGGATGCAGGATTCCGAGGGCGATATGGAGGCCTCATCTGACTACCTCGCGCAGGTAATTGATGAAACCAGGCCGGATCTGCTCCATCTCAGTCAGTACTATTACGGTTCCCTAGCCGCGGATGTGCCGCGCGTAGTTGTCGCGCACAGCGATGTCCTGAGCTGGTGGTCTGCACTGCATGAGCACCCGCCTGCTGAATCGGCGTGGCTGCGCTGGTATCGGGAAAGCGTTGCCCGTGGGCTGGCCTCTGCCACCAGCGTGATTGCGCCATCGCGTTGGATGCTCCAGCAGATTGAAATCCATTATGGTAAGCCGCAACAGGGAGCAGTGATCTACAACGGACGAACTCCCACGTTCTTCAACCCGCACGTGAGCAAGGAGGACACCATCCTAAGCGTGGGGCGGCTCTGGGACATCGGGAAGAACGCCGGATTGCTGCTGCGCGAAGACATGCCTGCGCCCGTGCACATCGTCGGCGTGGATCGTCATCCGGAATTCCAGAGCAGCGCCTTTACAGTGGAAGAGCTCAGGAGCAATATCCATTTGGAACCGCAGCAGGATGAGAACCAGATGGCGCAATTATTTTCCCGAGCGGGAATCTATGCCGCGACGTCGCGCTACGAGCCTTTTGGCCTCGCGCCTCTGGAGGCAGCGCTGTCCCGTTGCGCAATTGTCGCCAGTGACATTTCAACCTTTCGCGAGCTTTGGGATGATACGGCCGTGTTCTTCCGCAGTGACGATGCCGGGGACCTTCGCAGCGCATTGGATCAACTGGTGCGTGACTCCGGACTGCGCCAGCATTATGCCAATCTTGCTTACGGGCATGCGCGCGCCAAGTTTACTTCCGCCCGCATGATTGACGAATACCTGGAACTCTATCATTCGCTGATGCCGGCTGGCGTAGCCACGCGATGAAGCAACAGCTCAAAATCGCGCTTTTTTGCCATTCCCTGATCTCAGACTGGAACCATGGGAATGCGCACTTTCTGCGCGGACTGATGCGGGAACTGGTGCGCATGGGACACTCCGTGCGCTGTTATGAAGAGCTGGGCTGCTGGTCTTTGACTAATCTGGTACAGCAGGAGGGGGACGGGGCCATCGATTCTATTGACGGTTTTCGCGCGGCCTACCCCGAGCTGGATATACGGTTCTACAGGTCTTCAGAGCCCGGATTTTCGCAGTTTCTTGAAGCTCAGCTACGCGGAACTGACGTGGTCCTTCTTCACGAGTGGAACGAACCACGTGTGGTAAACGATGTACTCGCGCTAAAGAAGAAGCTCGGATTCACGGCTCTTTTCCACGACAGCCACCATCGCGCATATACTCGTGCCGGCGAAATCCTTCAGTTTCACCTCCACCTGGTTGACGGAGTGTTAGCCTTTGGCGAGGCGATTCGCCGCATCTATGCTGATGGATTCGGTGTGCAGCGAGTGTGGACTTTTCACGAAGCGGCAGACATTGAGCAGTTCAAGCCTCTGCCCCGGTCGCGCGCCATTGATGCAGTGTGGATTGGAAATTGGGGTGACGAGGAGCGCACGCGCGAGTTGCAGGAATTCCTCATTGCTCCCGCGCGGGCGATGCAGGGACGCCGGATCGTCGTGCACGGAGTTCGGTATCCCCAGGATGCGCTGGAGCAGCTCAAGCAGGCAGGCATCGAATACCGTGGCTATCTTCCCAATCTGCGTTCGCCGGATGTATATGGCTCCAGCGCATTATCCGTTCACATCCCGCGTCGCCAGTACACGAACGGGCTTAGCGGTATTCCAACCATCAGGGTGTTTGAGGTGCTGGCGTGCGGTATCCCGCTGGTCTGCTCAACCTGGAGTGACGAGGAGCACCTCTTTCATCCCGGAGAAGATTACCTGCTTGTCGGGAATGGCAGGGAAATGAAAGCTACAATCGAGTTTCTATTGAACGACGAGGCTGCGCGCCGTCAGATTGGGGAACGCGGCCTCAAGACTATTCGTGAGCGCCA
The DNA here is from genome assembly GCA_035553195.1 of Candidatus Acidiferrales bacterium. Taxonomy (GTDB): domain Bacteria; phylum Acidobacteriota; class Terriglobia; order Terriglobales; family Acidobacteriaceae; genus Angelobacter. Next base: position 7,035 of record DATNDP010000289.1, on the reverse strand, counting down.
TACCTGCGCTCACCGGGCACAGCAGTTCATCTCCATATGCGAGGAAATCGCGCGATGAATATCTTTGTCTTTGGTTCCAGCATTACCTCTTGTTACTGGAATGGGGCCGCTACGTATTACCGCGGCATCTACAAGCAACTGCATGCCCGCGGGCACCACATCACGTTCGCCGAGCCGGACGCCTACGGCCGCCAATTGAAACGCGACCCGGGAGATTACTCTTACGTGGAGTCGATTGTGTATGAGACAGAGAGTGAACTCCAGCATCTAATCCGTCGCGCCTGTCACAGTGATCTGGTGATTAAGCATAGCGGTGTGGGCGTTTTCGATGAACTGCTGGAGGAAGCTGTGCTGGACTGCCGCACCGGAATGACCCGCGTGGCCTTCTGGGATGTGGACGCTCCAGCCACGCTCGCGCGTGTCGAAAACGATCCTGCAGATCCCTTTTGGAGATTGATCCCGGAGTATGACTTTATATTCACCTATGGCGGCGGGCCCGCAGTGGTGGATCACTACCTCCGTTTGGGCGCTGCCAATTGCCATCCCATATACAACGCGTTGGATCCTGAAACGCACCATCCTGTGTTTCCCGATCCGCATTTGCGGTGCGATCTGGCATTTATCGGCAACCGCCTGCCCGACCGCGAGCGCCGCGTTGAGGAATTCTTCTTGCGCGCCGCGGAACTTGCGACCGAGTTCAAATTTGTTCTCGGTGGCGAGGGCTGGGGCGACAAGAAATTGCCGGCGAACGTGCGCTGGATCGGCCATGTGAGAACCGGAGACCACAATCGCGTGAACTGCTCCGCCCGCATGGTGCTGAATATCAATCGCGACTCCATGGCAGGCGTGGGATTCTCTCCGCCGACGCGGGTGTTTGAGGCGGCGGGGGCCGGCTGCTGCCTGATTACAGACCGCTGGGATGGGGTGGAAAGTTTCTTCGAGCCGGGCAGGGAAATCCTGGTAGCGGAGAATGCAGAAGCAATTGTCCAATTCATGCGCTCAGTCAGTTCGAGCGAGGCCAGAACCATAGGTTCCAACATGCGCAAGCGAGCGCTTCGGGAGCACACGTATGATCTGCGAGCGCAGGAATTTGAAGCGACAGTTGCGGATACGCGTGTCCTGGCCGCGTGAGTTTCAGGGAGCATTGGAGTAAGAATGTCAGCGCCGCTTCACTGGGGAACTCATGAAAATCACCTTCTTCGGACTCTCGATTACTTCATCGTGGGGCAACGGGCACGCTACCACATTCAGGGCACTGTGCAGCGCGCTTCATCGTCGCGGGCACCGCATTGTATTTTTTGAGCGTAATGTCGAGTGGTATGAAAATAATCGCGATCTCCCTGATCCCCCCTATTGTGAAGTGAAGTTGTACGAGGACTGGAAGCGTGTGCTCCCCACGGTGCGAGAGCAGTTGCGGGACAGCGATGTTGCCGTGGTGGGTTCGTATTTTCCGGATGGTATCGCGGCCCTGGATACAGTGCTTGCGTCGAACGTCCCAGTGAAGGCCTTCTACGATATTGATACCCCAATCACGGTAAAGAGCCTGGTGCAGCACGGCAGGACGGATTATCTGCTGACCGAGCACCTTTCGGACATCGATATCTATTTCAGTTTTACCGGAGGTCCGGTTCTCTCGAAGCTTGAGTCAGAGTTCAAGGTTCCACTGGCAGTACCACTCTACTGTTCCGTTGATCCAGAGAGGCATCGACCGTTGCCTCCGGTTCCGGAATTTTCCTGTGACCTCAGCTACATGGGGACCTACGCGCCAGACCGCCAGCCCAAGATCGAGGAACTCATGTGTGCTCCTGCGCGCCGTTTAGCAGATGGCAAGTTCCTGATAGCGGGGCCGCAGTACCCGGAGGACCTGACGTGGCCAAAGAATGTAAAACGCATCATGCACCTGGAACCCCGGTTCCATGCCGCTTTATATTCTTCGTCACGCATGACCCTGAACATTACGCGCAGGGACATGGTCATGGCGGGATATTCACCATCCGTAAGGTTGTTCGAGGCTGCGGCGTGTGCTGCGACCATCGTTTCAGATAACTGGCCGGGATTGGAGATGTTTTTCACTCCGGGAAGCGAAATCCTGCTGCCCTCGTGCGCTGACGATGTTGTGCGCTACATTTCCGGATATGACAACGCCGAGCTCAAGTCCATTGGGCGCTCGGCCCGTGAGCGGGTACTCGCGTCGCATACAAACAGCGCGCGCGCGAAAGAGTTTGAGCAGGCTGTGGAAATCACTTTCCGAAAAAAACAGGAGTCAACGATCGCTGCCGTCTAGTGGACGAGGTCTCCAGCGGGAAACCATTAGTGCGGTTTACTGCATCTTTCAGTAGTTACCCCTCCGGGGATCCCATGAAAATTGCCCTCATAGCCCCTCCGTACATTGCCATTCCGCCCGGAAAATACGGAGGCACGGAATTATTTCTCTCGGAGCTTGCTGTGGGATTGCAGAAACGCGGGATTGATTTCACTCTGTACACCAATGGTGAGTCGACTCTTTCTGTGCCTAAGAAGTTCCTGTATGAAAGCCAGGACTGGCCGATCCGGGATGAGGCGACAGCTCAGCTCAAAGGCGTGAACCACGCAGCATGGGCGTTGCAGGACGCCGAGAATGACGCTGACATCGTCCATCTGAATAGCGCTCCCGGGCTTGCATTGCAGCGCTTCAGTGAGCTTCCCTTTGTTTACACGGTACACCACGGTTTTGAACAGCCCCTGGCCACTTTCTATACCAATTTTCCGCAAGTTTCCTTTGTCACGATCAGTGATTTCCAACGCACCAAACTAGAGCTGCCAAGGCTCAAGACCATTCATCACGGAATTGATTTGTCACGCTATCGCATGCATGCCGAACCCGGGCAGTATTTGAGCTTCCTGGGCAGGATTGCCCCGGTGAAAGGCACGCATCTGGCGATCGAGATCGCCCGCAAGGCTGGCATTCCATTGAAGATTGCCGGTGAGATCCAGCCTGTTTACCGTGACTACTGGGATAACGTTGTCAAGCCTCAGGTGGACGGGAAATTCATAGAATACGTTGGTGAAGTTGATCTCAACCAAAAGAATGAGCTGCTTGGGAACTCACTCGCCATGCTGTTCCCGATTCAATGGGACGAGCCGTTTGGCCTTGTGATGGTGGAAGCCATGGCTTGCGGCACACCAGTCCTGGCGCTGCCCGGCGGATCGGTCCGGGAAGTGGTAAAAGACGGTGTGAGCGGATACGTCGGGAATTCTGTGGAGGAACTTGCTCAACGTGCGCGAGACCTCGCGCTTCCGAGGGCATCAGTCCGGGCCTACGCCCAGGAATATTTCTCCTCGCAGCGCATGGCCAACGATTACGTTGATCTTTACTCTGAAATTCTGGACAGCCGAACTGCGAGCCAGGCGGAGCCGATTGTAGCCTGAAACTCCGGCTGCAGCAGCGCTTGATATAGAGGGACTCTGAGTCGTGAGCGCAAAGACCATTATCCCCCAGCACGAACTCGTCGAAATTCCTTCTCCGTATCCTGAGCCTCGCATTGCTTATCAGAATGCGGAGCCGCGGGCAGTCAACACTCTCACCCTCATTGACGGAAAGACGTTCCTTTCTACCACCTTCGCCGGCGACATCATGCCTCCTGGCGCGCCTGATGCCGGCTTTTTTCACGATGACACCCGGTTTCTCAGCCGCCTGGAGTTGCGTGTGGGCGGCTACCGGACTGTAGTCTTGTCCTCCAGCACAGAGCAAACATTCGCCTCACAAATAGAGCTTACGACAGGACAGAGCACTCTTCGAGAAAGCTACGAAATCCCCGAAAACACAGTGCATATCCGGCGTGAGCAGTTGCTGGGATCCGATACGCTCTATGACCACCTTACGTTCGAAAATTTCAACTTCAACGAACTGGAGCTGATCATTGAGCTGGCCTACGAAGCAGACTTCATGGATGTGTTTCAGGTGCGTGGGGTCGCGCGGCAAAAAAGCGGGCACTATTACAGGCCCGTCGTTCACAAGGACAGCATCGTTTTTCCCTACCTGGGGCTGGATGGGATTGCTCGCGAGACGGTCATCAACCTTTCTCCCATGCCTGAGTCGGTGGACGGCACCACGGCGCGCTGGCGGTTGAAGCTGCCTCCCTTCAAGCGTTTCCATATCCAGACTACCGTTGTTCCTCATATTGAAGGGAAGCGGTCGCGAGCGGGGCGTCCGGACTTCGCGCAGCAGCTACGCGTGCGACGCGAAAACTTTGCCCAGTGGGAGTGCCAGTCCTCGCATTTCAATTCCACAAATCGGATCTTCGAGCAGATGATCGCAACTGCGAAAGGGGACCTGCACGCTCTGCGAATTCCGGAAGGGAAGGAGAACATCATAGCGGCGGGAATTCCATGGTTTGCGACCATGTTTGGCAGGGACTCAATAATTGCCGCATACCAGTCTCTGTTCTTGAATCCGCAGTTGGCCGTGGATACGTTACGCGTGCTGGCCAGGTATCAGGGAAGCGAGAAAAATGACTGGCGAGACGAAGAGCCGGGCAAGATTCTCCATGAATATCGCGAAGGCGAGATGGCGCGTTCCGGCGAAGTGCCGTTCAGCCCATATTACGGATCTGTGGATGCCACGCCGCTCTGGCTCATCCTGCTCAGTGAGACATTCAACTGGACAGCCGACGAGCAGCTCGTGAAGGATATGCTGCCGCATGCCTATCGGGCGCTTGAGTGGATCGATCATTACGGTGACCTGGACGGCGACGGTTTTATTGAGTACGCCAGACGGTCCCCGAAAGGGCTGACGAATCAAGGATGGAAGGATTCATGGGACGCGATTATCCATCGCGAGGGTGATCTGGCGCGCCCGCCCATCGCACTGTGTGAGGTCCAGGGATATGTGTATGAAGCCAAATACAAAATGGCTTCGCTGCTGCGGTCGTTCGGCGACGTTCAGACGGCCGACAGGCTGAAACGCGAGGCCGCCGACATGGTCAAACGCTTCGAGAAAGCGTTTTGGGTGCCTTCGCGCAGCTTCTACGCCATGGCTTTGGATGGCCAGAAGCGGCAATGCCAGGTGATTTCCTCCAACCCGGGACATCTCTTGTTCACCCGCATGCTGCCTCTGGAGAGAGCGCGAATGATTGTCCAGCAATTCATGAAGCCCGGGATGTTTACCGGTTGGGGCTGGCGGACAATGTCGCAGGAGGAACGCGTTTTCAATCCGCTAAGCTACCATCGCGGCTCGGTGTGGCCGCATGACAATTCCATGGTGGCGCACGGCATGGCGCTGTATGAGTTTCGCGAGCCGGCAAACAAGATCTTCACTACGCTCGTCCAGGCTGCGCTGAACTTCAGGGACTACCGCCTGCCCGAGCTCTTCTGCGGGGTCGAACGCCGTGAATTCGATCAACCCGTGCAGTACCCGGTTTCCTGCTCGCCCCAGGCATGGGCCTCGGGAGCCCTGTTCCTGATTCTCATGTCAGTCCTGGGAATCCGGCCCAGCGCGCCGCGCAAAGAACTGAACATTGTGAATCCTACCCTCCCGGAATTTCTTGACAACCTGAGCGTCCGCAATCTGCGCGTCGGCAATAGTCGTGTTGGGCTGGATTTTACGCGGCGCGGCGAGCGCACCTTCTGCAACGTGGTGGAACTCGAGGGCGATAAGCTTCTGGTGAATGTGGCGTTCAAGAAACGCTGAGATCCCGCCTTTCGGCAGATTGAAATCGCCGGCCCTTCAGATAACTTAACATTTCTGCCTCAAAGGATGTTTCACTAAAGGGACTCCTCATTCAGCGGCAAAACTTCTCGCTTCCAGCCGTGTTCGGGTAGACTACGAAGACATTTGCGCTTCAGGGCGAGAGTCTACCCCGCGGCCGGAATGACGACGGAAAAAGCAGTTTCAGGAGCCCGATGGAACCAATTCAGACCGCTGAAGAAATCACTTCCAATGCGACATTGACCGAGCCCTCGACCTCAATTCCCAGCCAAAACGGAACATCTGATATGTCGGATTTTGAGAGCGATCATACCCGCGAAACGCCGGATTCATGGGACCGGGCGCTTTGTATCATTGTGCTCGCCGGGCTGAGCCTGATGATTTATGGCGCTGTGCGCGGAAACTGGTTCGCTCCCTTGCTGCTGGATGCGGAAACCAGCCGTTGGGCGGATCTGGTCATCCGTCCGGCCATTCTTTGGAGTTTGATGGGCAGCCTCTTGCTTGTTTTTCGCACGGTGCTCTGGTTCCGCTACAAGAGCGCGCCTGCCGCCACCATGCAGGATGCTCCCTCGCTCACAGTGATCATTCCCGCCTACAACGAAGGCGAGATGGTACGGAAATCGATTGAGTCCGTGATGCGCGCCAGTTATCCCCGCGAGCGCCTGGAACTGATCGTGGTGGATGACGGCAGCGTAGATGATACCTGGCTGCACATACAGCGGACCGCATCGCAATATCCCGGACGGGTCATAACGCAGCGCCTGCCTCAGAACCGCGGCAAGCGTGAAGCCCTGGCGACGGGTTTCAAACATGCCCGCGGCGAAGTTGTGGTCACTCTGGATTCTGACAGCGTAATTGATCCGGATGCGCTGCTGGCCGTCGCGGGGCCTTTTCGCAATCCTCGTGTGGGCGCCGTTGCCGGCAAGGTAAAAGTCTACAATCGCGGCCAGGGAGTCATCCCGCGCATGCTGCACGTGCGTTACATCCTTTCCTTTGACATGTTGCGTGCTTCTGAATCTGGTTACGGGACGGTCTATTGCTGTCCCGGGGCTCTGACCGGGTATCGCACCTCAGTGGTCCAACAGGTCCTGGAGCGCTGGGTGCAACAAAGCTTCCTGGGTACGCCATGCACGGTGGGAGAAGATCGCTCTCTCACGAACTTCATACTTTCAAGCGGCTATGACACCGTGTATCAGCGCTCAGCCGTTGTGCATACGGTCACGCCGATCTCCTACGGCAAACTTTGCCGCATGCTGTTGCGCTGGGACCGGAGCTATGTTCGGGAAGAACTGTTGTTTCTGGGGATCGTCTGGAAGCGCCCGCTGGGAGCGCGGCTCATCTCCATCTGT
>DATNDP010000288.1:0-8125 GCA_035553195.1 Candidatus Acidiferrales bacterium | reverse complement strand
GATCCGTGCTCCCACTCGCCTTTGGGAGCATAGTATTTCGCCTTGGGAAACGTCGCGACCGCGGCTCCGTTTTGATACACAGTGTTCCAGCCGCAGTGGTCGAAGTGCAGATGAGAGTTAATGACCACGTCAATGTCTTCCGGGGCGGCGCCGGCGGCATGAAGACTTTCGAGCAGCTTTTCCTGCGGCAGAAAAAAGCTCTTGGTTTTTTCGGCTAGCTTGTTGCCAATGCCTGTTTCAATCAGGACATTCTCTCTGCCGGTGCGAACCAGCACAGAGTTGCAGCTCACCGCGATCCGGTTCAGGTCATCGGCCGGAACCTTGCGCTTCCAGAGCACCTTCGGCACCACGCCGAAGAAAGCGCCGCCGTCCGCCACATAGGTTCCGTCCGACACCGCGGTCAATTCAAAATCGCCGAGGTTGATCTTTCTGCTCACTGCTGAACGGATTCTCCCAGAAGCTCGCGCCGGAAATGATTGCGTATGCGGTTGAACAGATGTACGCGCGCCGCCTGGCCCGCAATGGCGTGAGTTTTGCGCGGGTAAATCTGAAGATCGAATTGTTTGCCCGCATTAATAAAGGCGTTGATCATCTGCATGGTGTTCTGCATGTGAACGTTGTCATCACTGGTTCCGTGAACTTCCAGCAGACGGCCGTGCAGGTGCGCGGCGAAATTTACCGGTGAGCTCTTTTCATACGCGGCCTGGTCCTGCGGCAGAAGTCCTTCGTAGCGTTCCGTGTAGATAGAATCATAATCGCGGAAGTCCGTCACCGGAGCGACCGCAACGCCGGCCTTGAAACGGTCAGAATGGGTCATGGCATTCAGCGTCATGAAGCCGCCGTAGCTCCACCCCCACCAGCCAAGGCGATTGCCGTCGAGTTGAGGGAATTTCTGCAGCACCTGGTCAATGGCGGCGAGCTGGTCTTTGAGCTCCACCTCGCCGAGGTTGTGCCGCAGCGCGGCAGCAAACTTTTTGCCGCGCGCGCCCATGCCGCGGTTATCCACCACGAGGACGGCGATGCCGTCGCGCATGAGGATCTGGTTGAACAAGAAGCCTGCTCCGCCCCAGGCATTGCGGACTGATTGTCCATGCGGCCCGCCGTAAGGATTGTTGAGCAGGGGAATTTTCTTGCCGGCGCTATTCGGGGGGAGAAACAGTTCACCGTAGAGCAACGTGCCATCTTCAGCTTTGAGCTCCAGTGACTGCGGCGCAATGAGCTTATAGGGATCTATGGAGTGCGATTTCCAGAACACATTGCAGCTTCCGCCGGTCTGGCAGAAGGCAAGCTGCGGAGGCGTCATGGTCGCGGAGAAATGATCCACGTAGTAGCGAGCGTTAGGAGCAAAGCTGGATTCATGGGTCCCGGGCTCAGCCTTGCTGAGAACCTGAAAGCCGCTGCCGTCCAGCTTCACGCTACACAAATGCCGCTGGCGCGGATCATCGGCATTGGTGGTGATGTACAGGGTTCCGGTATTGTCATCGATTCCGTCGACGGAGAAGACCTCAAAGTCACCTTTGGTGATCTGGTTCTGGAGCCTGGCTTCCCCGGAAAGCGGGTTGTTCTTATCGAACGAGTAAAGATAAAGGTGGGTGTGGCCGTCGCGCCAGCTTGACCAGATAAAGCGGCCGCCGTTCTTGAGGATTTTGAAACTATCGTCGATTTCGATCCAGTCATCGTCGTGCTCGCTGAGCACAACGCGCGACTTGCCGCTATCAGCATCAATGAAATAAAGATCAAGCTGATTTTGCGCGCGATTCAGCTCCATGGCCCAGATTACGTTGTTGTTGACCCAGCCGAAACGCGGAAAGTAGACGTCCTTGCTGCTGCCCAGGGAAATCCATTTCACCTTTCCGCCCGATGACCGGATCACGCCGAGGCGCACCTCCGGATTCGGATCCCCCACTTTGGGGTATTTTTCCTGTGAAACGGTTGGATGCTGGGGAATGAAGTCTACGATCGGATAGGCTGGCACCCTGGTCTCATTCATCTGCAGGAGGACGATCTTGCTGTCGTCGGGCGACCAGAAATAATTGCTCCGCACGTCGAGCTCTTCCGCGTAAACCCAATCAACCTCACCATCGAGGAGGTTGGGGTCGGTGTCACTGGTCAGTGACTTTGCGCTTCCTCCGCCAACGGGGCGGACCACAAGATTGTGCTTCAGCACGTAGGAAAGCTGCTTGCCATCGTTCGAGAACTTGGGATCGCCTGCGTCCTCCCCTTGCGACGTGAGCGGCACAGACTTGCCGCCGGCCAGGGTGTAATACCAGAGCTGGCCATTGGCGTCGAAGAGAATATGTTGCGAGTCAGGCGACCAGTGGTAGCCCGCGACGTGGTAGCGGGCGCGATTGTCACGCTGCCGATCGTCTTTATTCTTGCTTGGCGGCGGGGTCATGGCCGCGATCTTGTCCGATGCGACGAGCACGGCAGGCTTGCCCGTAGCCACGTCAATGTAATAAAGATCGGCCTTGCCATTGCCCTGCGCGTTCCCTGAAGTTTCCTCGTGCAGGATGTAGGAAACTTTCTTGCCGTCAGGACTCCACTCGATCGTGTCCGGCGCGCGCCCGGTGATGCCGTTCGGGGCATAGATGGATTCGATGGTCAGCTCCTGTCCGAGCGAGAGAGAGATGGCGAACACAATCAGGGATGTCGCAAGCAAAAGCCTTTTCACAGGCATACTCCGGCGTTGAAATGAAATGATGAAACCGAAAAGTGTATCACTTGGGAAATTTTGGAGGCGTCAATCCGAGATTCGACGGCTCTTCTTTACATCTGCTGTTCCATCTGCTTGCGCAGCCGCCGCGACTCTGCAAGCAAACCCATGCTGTGCATCAGGTTTTGCAGGGTAACAATACCGACCAAACGGTTCTGTTCCACCACGGGTATCAGCGTGAGCCCGCGCGAAGTAAGCTTGCGGAAAGCCGAGCTCAGTGACTCAGTCCGGGAAGCAATCTCAAAGGCCTTGTTCATTACGCCTTGCACGTACCCGTTGCCTTCGCGGCGGAGCCGCTCGATAATCGCATGCCGGCTGATGATTCCTACGAGATCATCTCCGGTCACCACGGGGAAATCATCCTGCAAAGAGTGAACGGCTTTGGTGAGTGCGTCTTCCAGAGTGTCCGCCGGTGAGAGCGTGGAAAAATCCGTGAGCATGATGTCCTCCATGTGCACGGTTTCCACCACGGCCTGGAACAATAGCGTGCGTTCCTCCATCTGGGCGGCCATGAAGAGAATCAGGCCGGTCAACATCAGCCATTGCGATGACAGTCCTCCCAGCATGAAAAGTGCGGCAAAGAGGTTGCCGAGGTTCGTAGCCTGGCGGGTCGCTGTCCGGTAGTCGCGATTACGCGCTCGCCAGGCGCGGAATACGCGTCCGCCATCCAGCGGAAAAGCGGGCAGCAGGTTGAAGGCAACGAGGCTTGAATTGATCCAGAAGAAACTGCGGCCAAGGTCGGTAACGGTCACCAGAGGGAAGGTCCAGAAGTTTCCACGCCCGGGGAGGCTCAGCAGGAAAATGCCGGAGAGCACGGCCAGGAGCAAACTCACGAGAGGGCCAGCAGCCGAGATGCGGATTTCGCGCCGGAGGCTTTGTTTTGACTGCGCGAGGCTGTTGGCATCCATGAGAGGAATACCGCCGGTTGGCAGCAGCAGAGATCCGCGCATCGGGACTCCTGAGCGCTCAGCAGCAGCGGCATGGCCCATTTCGTGCAAGATCACGGAGACGAGCACAATCCCGGTTAGTAGAAAGCCGCGCGCCATGGCGCCGGAGCCACCGCGGCTGGAGTCATAGAGCAGAACAAACGCGAGCAAAAAAAGGAACGTCACGTGGACGCGGAGTTCCAAGCCAAAGAGTCTGCCCAGGGATAAAGACCAGGGACGCATCATCGCGAGTACGGAACGATTGTATCTGTTTCAGCAGCAGTTCGCGTTATGACGGCTATGAAAACGGCGCTTTCCGTTTCACGCCGCCTTCAGTTCTCTTTCCCACTCGCGCTCGTGTACACCACGGCGGCTAGTCCACAACTTGATGCCGGCAGCCAGCAGGCCAGCCGCTGCAGCGGCGCCCAGAAGTCCAACGTGCGTTTCCGCCCAAAGCTCAAGGCTGAAGCGGTGTGCGCGATCGTCAAAGCCTCCGTGCGCTCCATGATCGCCGGGAACAGGCTGCAAAAGATTGTTGGGGCGATTCGGATCCTCCGGACCATCGTGTTGCTGGGCATCGTAGCCGTTGCGCGCCAGGTAGCGGTCTGCAAAAGAGGGCGCAATCTTATTGCCGAAAATGGCTTTCACCGTGGAGAAGCCCGGGTAATATTCCCGCCGCTCCGGATGATGCGCAGCGTAATAGATTGCACGAGCAGCAACTTCAGGCTGGAAAATGGGCGGAACTGGCTGTGCTTTTCGCGGCAATCGGCTCTTCACCCACCCGAACTGCGGTGTATTGAGAGCAGGCATTTGCACCATGGTCGTATGCACGTTGCTTTTGTCATGAATGAGCTCTGTCCGGAGCGAGGCAAAAAACCCCAGGACCGCGTGTTTTGCCGCACAGTAAGCTGCCTGCAGCGGAATGCTGCGGTAGGCCAGCGCTGAGCCGACATGCACAATCGTGCCGCGATCGCGCGGCAGCATGCGTTTGAGCGCAGCCAGCGTGCAGTACACGTAACCGAGATATGTGACTTCCGTGACGCGCTTGAACTCTTCCGGCGTCATTTCCTTGATGGGCGAAAAAACCGAGGTCATTGCGTTGTTCACCCATATATCAATAGGACCGAGTTCCCGCTCCACGCGAGCGACTGCAGCTTCCACCTGCTCAGGATCGGCCACATCCGTTGGGAGCACGAGCGCTCGACCGCCCGCGACCTCCACTTCCCGCTGCGCTCCTTCCAGACCGTCAGTCCCTCTCGCGATCAAACCGATCCACGCGCCATGTCGCGCAAACTCGCGCACCGTAGCTCGTCCCACGCCCGCGGACGCGCCGGTAATCACAACCACTTCGTGCTTAGCCACCGAATGATCCTCCGTTGCGTTGGATGCGCATAAATAACCGGTGTTTTCCCGGGAATGTATCGCATAGCGACTCACCGTGAAGATCAGGCTATCCCGATGTGCGCGTGTCACATCGAAGTAAATATCGCATCTTTTATTTGCCGTTTTCCCTGCAAGGGGTACGGAGGCTCAAAAACCAATCTCTATGCGGAAACATTCGCCGGAAGTTACGGTAGACCGCCTTGCGGTTTCAGCGTTCACCATTCCAACGAGCTCACCCGAAGCAGACGGCACTCTGGAGTGGAATAAAACGACTCTAGTGCTGGTGGAGGTCTCGGGAGGTGGACATCAGGGCTTGGGATACAGCTATGCGGACGAAGCCACAGCCACTCTGATTCAGAAAACATTGTCTGATGTGGTGAGCGGAGCGGATGCGCTGTCTCCGACAGCAGCGTACGCCTCCATGTGGCGGCGAATCAGAAACCTCGGCCGTCCGGGAATTTGCTCCATGGCGATTTCCGCTGTCGATTGCGCATTGTGGGACCTGAAGGCCAGGCTGCTTGATCTCCCGCTGGTGACGCTGCTAGGGCAGGTGCGCGAAGGAGCGCCTTTGTACGGCAGCGGCGGATTTACCTCCTATACGGACCGGCAGCTTGCACAGCAGCTTTCCGGATGGGTGAAGCAGGGGATTCCGCGCGTGAAGATGAAGATTGGGCGCGATGCAGAGCGCGACGTTGAACGCGTCCGCGTCGCGCGCCGGGCGATCGGCAGCCAGCCCGAACTTTACGTCGACGCAAATGGCGCCTACACGCGCAAGCAGGCCATGGCGCAATCGCAATGCTTTACCGAATTTGATGTGCGCTGGTTTGAGGAGCCGGTTTCCTCTGACGATCTCGAAGGACTTCGGCTGCTGCGCGATCGCGCTCCGGCGAAGATGGACATCGCCGCCGGCGAATATGGCTACGATGTCTTCTACTTCCAGCGAATGCTCGCTGCCGGCGCCGTCGACGTCCAGCAAGCGGACATTACAAGGTGCGGCGGAGTCACGGGCTTTTTGCAGGTTGCATCGCTGTGCCAGGCGCACAATGTGCCGCTTTCCGGGCATACAGCGCCGGCGCTGCACACGCACGTGGCTTGTGCCGTTCCGCTGTTCAAGAATCTGGAGTACTTTCACGATCATGTGCGCATTGAACAGATGCTGTTCGATGGGCTCCCGCAATTAATTGCCGGAGAGCTGCGTCCGGACCGATCACGTCCGGGAACCGGGCTGGAGCTCAAGCGCACCAACGCACAAAAATTTGCCGCCTGAAGGAGAGCCGATGTCAGCTACCAGACTGCCGATTGTTTCCGTCGATGACCTGAAGAGATCGATTCAGAGCCGTCCTTCTGACTGGCGTTCGCCGAAGAATCTTGATGTGCGCGGGCTCGAACATGAGCTGCGCAGAAATCTTGAAGGCGAAGTGCGGTTCGACGCAGGCTCCAAGGCCATGTACGCGGTGGACGCAGGCAACTATCGCCAGGTACCTATCGGCGTGGTGATCCCGAAATCTAAAGAGGACGTGATCCAGACCGTCAGCGCATGCCGCAGATTTGGCGCGCCGCTGCTCTCGCGTGGTGGCGGAACCAGCATTCCCGGCCAGTGCTGCAATGTGGCCATCGTGATGGATTGGTCGAAATACATGCATGGCGTACTGGAGATCAACAAGCAAGAACGCTGGGCCCGCGTGCTTCCCGGCACCGTATGCGACGAACTGCGCAACAAGGCGATGCAAGTCAGCAACAACCTGCTGGTCTGGGGGCCTGATCCGGCCACGCACACGCACTGCTGCTTTGGCGGGATGATCGGCAACAACTCCTGCGGGGCGCACGCGCAAATGTCCGGCCGCTGCGACAACAACGTGGAAGAGCTCGAAATTTTGCTCTATGACGGCACGCGCATGACCGTCGGCTGGATGGATGACGGCGAGATGGACCGCCGCATCGCTCAAGGCGGGCGGGTCGGCGATGTCTATAGATACCTGAAATCACTTCGCGATCACTACGGTGACCTGGTCCATGAAAGATATCCCAAGATTCCGCGGCGCGTTTCCGGTTACAACCTGGACCAGCTTTTGCCGGGTGAAGACGGTCGCTTCAACGTGGCGCGCTCGCTCGTCGGGAGCGAAGGTACCCTCGTGACGATCCTGGAAGCCAAGGTGCGGCTGATCGATGCCAAAGCGCAGCGGGTGGTCCTGATGCTCGGCTATCCCGACGTGTACGAGGCCGCCGACCACGTGCCCGAAATTGACCCGTTCAACCCGACGGCACTGGAAGGAATCGACAACACCCTTCGCGAGAACCTGACCAAGAAAGGTGGCCGAAACGCCAAGTACCTGAACCTGCTGCCTGAAGGCAAGGGCTGGTTGTTAGCGGAATTTGGCGCCGATAAGAGAGAAGATGCAATCGACCTGGCACACCAGGTCATGGAGCTGCTCAAGAAGAAGCCGGGCGCTCCCAATATGAAGCTGTTCACCGATAAAGAGGATATCGAGCACTTGTGGGACATCCGCGAATCAGGACTGGGAACAACGGCGTTCGTTCCAGGCCAGCCTGATACATGGGAAGGTTGGGAAGATTCTGCAGTCGCGCCGGAGAAGCTTGGCGGATACCTGCGCGACCTGCGCGCTCTCTACAACAAGTATCACTACATCTCCGCTCTCTACGGCCACTTTGGCCAGGGATGCGTCCACTGCCGTGTGAGCTTTGATCTGACAACCGAACCAGGCATTAAGACCTGGCGGTCGTTTATGGAAGAAGCCACCGACCTGTGCGTGAGGTACGGAGGCAGTCTGAGCGGTGAGCACGGCGATGGTCAGGCCAGAGGCGAGTTCCTGTACAAGATGTTCGGGGAAGAGATCATCCAGGCGTTTCGCGAGTTCAAGTCCATCTGGGACCCGGATTGGAAGATGAATCCGGGGAAGATTGTGGATCCGTATCGGATTGACGAAAACCTGCGCCTGGGCGCGGATTACGATCCGTGGGAGCCGGAAACGCACTTCAAATATCCGGATGACAAGGGCAAATTCTCACACGCTGCGCTGCGCTGCGTCGGCGTAGGCAAATGCCGCAGAGAAAAGGGAAAGAACTCCAACGATGACACCATGTG
>DATNDP010000287.1:0-38188 GCA_035553195.1 Candidatus Acidiferrales bacterium | reverse complement strand
GTTACCACGCCATTGTTGGCGTTGATGGTGACCTGCTTATCCGGCAGATTACTGTCGGTGTTGATCTTGCTTTGTACGTCGGAAGCAATTTGCGTGTCGGTGCGACCGCTGCCGGGCGTTCCTTTGCAACCGGCTGCAATCAGCACCAGCGAAGCGAGAGTCAGCCCGAGATATCTCCTCATATACTTCACGTCTCCTATTTTGCGAGTGGCGTTTTCAGTCTTTAGATGCAGAGCTGCTGGACCTGACTGTGTGGATTTGTAAACCGTTACCGGCCAGTAACTTATCAGTTTCGTTCCAGTAATTCCAAGCAGCTTGATATAGCCACTCAGCAAATTCTAACCCGCATTGCCTCCGCCAGTTGCGCCAAAGCTGCCTTAATTGACCCTTGGTAATTCCTTAGTACTCAATTACGTCCGCAGCCGCTGAAACCTCTCGGGGCGAACCCGAAGATCTGCCTCATAGGCTCGATATCACAGGTGGAACCCTCCTGAAGCATGCGCAACTGGTCGGGTGTCACTGGTGGATTGGGAAGCATGCTGGCCATTCGTGCTGCCAGGAACATCAGTGGCATGGGTATGTGCACGACGCGCTTTTTCACCCCGGCGCAGCGGGCGATTTCGGCCAGGACTTCGTTCAGTGTCAGCTCATCCGCGCCCCCAAGTTCCACGGTCTGATTCGCCGCAGCTTCTTCCGTCAGTGCGCGAACGAAACAGAAAGTCACGTCCTCGACGAAAATAGGTCGAAACTTGGGAAATCCGTCGCCCGGAACGGGACGGACGAATGGCGATTTTTTCATCATGTCTATCATCTGCGCGACAAACCCGTCTCCCGGACCAAAGATCAGCGAGGGCCGCAAAATGCAGTACACAATCCCGCTGCGCCGGACTTCTTCTTCGCCTTCCCACTTGGACCGCTGATACTCGGCCACGCCGTTCTCGCGCACGCCGAGGGCCGACATGTGAACAAGTCTCTTTACCCGGGCGCGCTTCGCTGCCTCGATCACATTGCGGGTTCCGATATGGTGAACAGCGTCGAAGGTGTTCATTCCCTTCCCTACGATGATTCCCACCAGGTGGATTATCGCATCGCACTCCTGCATGCCTTGATCGAGGCCTGCACTGGTGATTACGTCACCGGGAACATACTGAAAATCTCCTTCGTGACGGAAGCCTTGCAGAAGTCGGGTGCGCTCGCCGGGACGGCCGCGAACGAGCGCACGAACCGCGTGTCCTTCAGCGAGCAGCCGCGGGATCATATTGCGGCCGACGAAGCCGGTGGCGCCGGTTAGAAAAACTTTCACGCATGAAATTCTAGTCATTACTAACCAAAAAGGACACGAATGCGATCTCAATCACACAGTCGTCCGGAACCAAGGACGTCAAAACGAGCACTAAAATCTAGGAGAACACGGAGTCGGCCATTTTTTGTCGCTGCGCCTGCGGCTCCGCTCCTTCCTGCGGCAGTCAAGAGAAAATAAACGACATTCGCTTCGGAACTACACTGGTAATCAAGGCAATCCTCCGTGCTCTCTGTGCCCTCTGTGGTAAATCCGAGACTTCGCTTTCCTGCGCGGCCTTCTGTGGTTAAAATCCTCGCATTGTGATAAAACTTCCCGTCCCTTATGTCTCTGCGAGTTGCACGCGGCGTTTTCAATCCGGAGAAGGACCGTTTCCACTTTTACGTGGCTTTCAAGCCCACGCTGGATCCCACAGAGGAGGAGCGCGGCGTGGAATCAAGTTACCAGATTGATGTAGCAGTGTCCGTGACTGAACTGGGGGAACTCGCCGACGTTGCGTTCACCCTTCCGGAAGCGTGCCGCAGCCGCCGCTGCCTCGAATACATGTCCCGCACCTACTCGGTAACCATCACCGACGACCGGGTATTTGTCACGGTTCCTGGATTGAGTGGTGACTCAGTGTTTGAAGCCGATGGCGTGCTTGAACTTGACGGAGCCGGGAAAATCATCGGGATTGAGATAACGTAAAACCAGCTCTTAGCCTCTGGCTATTAGCTATTGGCCACTCCGAACCCGCCAGGAAACGCACTCTACCTCCTGAATTCCGCTTAACATATTGTCAACTTCGGCGACTCTTGCCATCGTAAGCCTTGGGTACTACTACATCTCTATAGCTTTTCCGAATCAAGATTTCCACAGGAATGGTTTACGCTGGTCGGAAAAAACGGCGTTGAATCATCAGCACCTAAGCAGTCCTGCTTGCGTGATCGAAGTGAATCAGTCGAATCAGGCGTGATCAGCGGTATGGTTCGGCTTACCTGCTCGTCTGTGCTGCCTCGAGTCGCCTCTAGCTCCTGCTGGCTTTCCTGATGAAAACATGAGTTGCATTCTCGCCGCAGGTGGTCCTATACGGCGCGAAGCCGAGCTGGGGCAGATTGATTCCGGCAAACAGATGCTCGCCTTCACCCAGCAGCACCGGAGAAATGGCAAGGTGCATTTCGTCAATCTGGCCTGCCCAGAGGTACTGGCGAATTACGGACACCCCACCACCGATCCTTACGTCCTTGCCCCGGGCAGCTTCTTTGGCTTTGCTCAGTGCGGCCTCAATCCCATCTGTGATGAAGTAAAACGTGGTGCCGCCTTCCATCTCCAGCGGAGCGCGCGCATGATGAGTAAGGACGAACACAGGAGTGTGGTACGGGGGGCTAGGACCCCACCATCCTTTCCAGAAATCGTCCTTCCACGGTCCCCTCACAGGACCGAACATATTGCGACCCAGGATCCACGCGCCAAGGTTCTCAAAGGACTCTGCAGCTATGTCGTTGTCCGTGCCGCGTGTCCCACCGCTCTCCCCGTGCATTTTGTTGAAAGCTTCTGTGCCGAAAAACCACCGGTGCAGTTCCATCCCGCGCACCCCGAGCGGATTTTCCAGGTCCTGTCTCGGTCCCGCGCCAAAACCGTCAATGGAGATCGAAAACGCCGCAACGCGAACTTTGCTCATAACAAAAATGGTAAATGGTGCTTGCCTGATAATCGTCATCGTCATCCAAAGCGACTGTGGTTGCGGCATTAAGACTCTTTTCCCGCTCGCTGGCCGACAGCCTAGGCTTATTGATCTAAGACGAGTTGGCAGCGATTTGGCGACTGCTACGGCCCCTTTCCGTAACTTACGTAAGCCTTCGTCAATAATCGTCAAGATGCTGGAAATATGCACCTTAGTCCGAAGGGCCGTGTCTAATAATATGTACGCTGCAAGGAGTCATTTATGCTTCGACTAAAAGCCGTGCTCCTGGCGATGTTATTTGCATTCACTATCATGGTCATGCCAGTGGCTCAGGCGCAGGACCAGGATAGCGATCAGGAACCTACTTCAGCTTCCCAGGCAAGAATCGTGCGTCTCAGCTACGCAGAAGGAAGCGTTCAACTCGCGACTGATGGCGGCACCGAAAATGCCACAATGAATGTGCCGCTGATTGAGGGTGACCAGCTCTTCACTGGTACAGATGGCTGGGCTGAAGTTCAGCTTGAGGACGGCAGCACAATCCGTTTGGCGCCTTCAACGCAGTTGACGTTCGCGGAACTGGGCCGCGATTCTTCCGGCAGCACCCTCACAACCGTCGATCTTGATCAGGGAGAAGCTGAGTTCAACGTTTCGCGCCAACACGACGATCAATTCGCCGTCACCGTCGGCGCGCGCACGCTGGTTCTCAATCACTCCGGGCGTTTCCGCGTTACCAGCACGAACCAGGTTCCTCTCGACCTCGTGGTTTTCAAGGGCGCAGTGAATCTTAAGGACCCGGATTCCGGAGAGCAGGTATCGGTGAAGAATGGCGAGACCTTCACGCTGGATCCGATGGATGTGGACCATTACGCACTGGAGAAAGAAGCGGAAGCGGACGACCTTGACGATTGGAGCCAGCAACGCGATGACGCATTGAAGAGCTACGGCGCGACGGAGGTTGCGAGCAATGTGCAGTCACCATACCAGTACGGCCTGAACGATCTCAACTATTACGGAGCATATTACGACGTCCCTGGCTACGGATGGCTGTGGCAGCCCACTGGCGCCGGTCTGGGATGGGATCCGTACATGAACGGCTACTGGAGTTTGACCCCTTACGGGTACTGCTGGGTTTCAGCCTATCCATGGGGGTGGATGCCGTATCGTTACGGTCAATGGATTTTTGTGAACGGGCGCGGATGGATGTGGCAGCCGGGCGAATGGCATGGATGGTGGAGAAGTCCGAGACTGCGCAATACGCCTCCGGGATTTCATCCTCCTGCCCCTCCGCCGGTAAGGACGGTTGTAAACAATCCCAGGTTCCCTGCGCTTCATGGAGAACCACCGGATAAAAGACCACGTCGGGTGTTTACGAATGACGACGTGGAAGGACCAGCGCGGCGCGGCAACGTGTTCGTTCCGAGAGAGGGAAACAACGACGGTGTAACTCACGCTGAGACCCAGCCGGCTATTGTTCCGCGACAAGGCAGCCGGGATGGTGCAATTCGTGCTGAAACCAGGCCCGTTATTGTGCCTCGTCAGACGCCTGAAAGAGAACGGCCGCGCCCGAGCAGCTCTGAAAACGGCGGGAGCTCTGCGGAGTTTCGTCGGGGGCCGCAGCGGGTTCCTCCAGCTCCTGTGAGAACACAGCCAGCACCTGCGCCTGTGGTTCATGCGCATCCTGCTCCGGCTGTGGTTCCCACACGGCCTGCGAGCCCGCCGGCTCTTGCACCACGCGTCTCCACGCCGCCACCGGCTCCGCATGTGTCGTCGCCGCCAGCGCGTTCGGTGAGCCCGGCCGCGCCGCACGCTGGGGAGTCAATTTCGCGGGGTGGGGCAGCTCCGACCAGAAGCCGGAGGTAGTTCTAACCACAAGGGGCACGAGGGATCACGAAGTAATTCGGTTCCTTTGTGTCCTTGGGGTTATATGCTGTTCCGCAGCCTCCGAAAAACGCCCGCCATCGCCTTCAATGCTACAGCTTCCGCTCTTACATCCGCTCGCAAGCCCTCGGTCTCGAGCGCTATTTTGACTTTTTGTTGCGGGTACGATTCTTTCAAATTATTGAGCAGCGTTTTGCGCTTCATTGAAAAGGCAGTCTTGAGAAAGGGAATGAACTCGGCGGGCGCGACTTGCAGTTCGTCGAAGCGGGGAGCTACGGTGAGCCTCAATACGCTGGAGTGAACCTTGGGCGGAGGTGAAAAGGCACCCGGGGGTAGCGTAAATAGATCCTCCACATTGCAATAGAGCTGGGAAGTAGCAGAAAGCAAACCGAAATCGCGGGAGCCGGGCTGTGCGGCGATGCGCTCAGCCACCTCACGCTGCACCATGATGACAATCACCTCGAACTGATCGTGAAATTCAAACAGACGCAGCAGGATGTCGGAAGTGATGTAATAAGGCAGGTTGCCGACCACGCGCGCCCGCGAAGGCTTGATTGGGCGAAGATCGTTTAGAGGCCCGATGGTTCGGTGGAGCACGGTGCGAAAATCGATTTTTAATACATCGCCCTCGAGTACTTCCACGTTGCCAAGGCGCGAATACTTGTAGCGCAGCTCGGTTGCGAGCATGCGGTCCAGTTCGATGGCGATGAGGCGGCCGGCGCGCGAAGCAAGAGTATCCGTAAGAGCGCCTTTTCCGGGCCCGATTTCCACCACCAGCCGGTCAGAAACGTCGCCGAGCGCATCTACTATTTTGTCTGCGGCGTTGCGGTCTGCAAGAAAGTTCTGCCCCAGCCGGGGTTTCCTGGTTTTCGGCAAGTTGACCCTTGCTCCTTCCGCCGTTAGACTTTTGCGCGTGGCCTGCGCCCACGCGTATGCTTCAAGATGCCCGGAGGCCCCATGAACATTGCCTTTGCCGCTTCTGAATGCGTGCCCTTTTCCAAGACCGGCGGCCTGGCCGATGTTGTCGGCGCCCTGCCGCAAGCTCTGGCTGCTCTCGGCCACAAGGTCTGTGTTTACATTCCCAAGTACCGGCAGACGCGACTGCCACAAACTAATGTTGTCCTGCGCAGCGTGACTGTCCCGTTTGACGATCAGTATCGCTTCTGCCAGGTGCTGGATGGCGGCAAGAGCTCCGGCGTGCAATTTTACTTCATTGACTACCCGCCCTTTTTCGATCGCGAAGCACTGTATGGCACTCCGGCAGGCGATTACCCAGACAACGCGGAGCGATTTGCGCTGTTCTCGCGCGCGGTGCTGGAAGCCTCAAAGATCCTGGGCGTACCGGATATCTTTCATTGTCACGACTGGCAGACCGGTCTCATCCCGGTGTTGCTGCGCACCAGCTACGCGGATGATCCGGTGTTTCAGTCTACGGCGACCGTGTTCACCATCCACAACATGGGCTACCAGGGGCTGTTTCCGCCGGACACGCTGCCACTGCTAATGCTGCCCTGGGACCTGTTCACCATGGACAAGATGGAATTCTGGGGCAAGGTGAATTTCCTGAAAGGCGCGCTTGTGTTTTCCGACTTCATTACCACTGTCAGCAGAAAATATAGCCAGGAGATCCAGACAGCGGAGTTCGGATTCGGCCTGGATGGCGTGCTGCGCGCGCGCGCCGGGACCGTCACGGGAATCCTGAACGGAGTCGATTACAACGAGTGGAGCCCGGAAAAAGACAAGTTGATCGTGCGGCAGTATTCCGCAGACAACCTCGACGGCAAGAAGGAGTGTAAATACGATTTGCTGCGCCAGTTCGGGATTGACAATCCGCAGACCGTAGATCTGCCGGTGATCGGCATTGTTTCGCGTTTCGCCGCGCAGAAGGGCTTTGACCTGATCGCCGAAGTAGCGGAAGATCTCGTGCGGCTGCCGGTGATCTTCACGATTCTGGGCAGCGGCGACAAACAATACCAGGACTTGTTCATCAAGCTGAACCGGCAATACCCGGAGAAGTTCGCGCTAAAAGTAGCCTATGACAACGTTCTCGCGCACAAGATCGAAGCCGGAGCCGACATGTTTCTGATGCCGTCGCGTTATGAGCCCAGCGGCCTGAACCAGATGTACAGCATGCGTTACGGCACGGTGCCGATTGTGCGCGCTACGGGCGGTCTCGATGACAGCGTGGAACCCTGGGATTCTGCGACCGGAAAAGGCACGGGCTTTAAATTCACGCCCTACTCCGGAGCCGTGCTTTTGGCGACCGTTCACGAAGCCATCAAGACGTTTAAAGACAAAGAAGCATGGCGGAAACTGATGCTGAATGGGATGAGGAGAGATTTTTCCTGGACTGCCTCCGCCAGGGAATACGTGAAGGTTTACGAGAAACTGGTCTCGCCGCGGGAGAAGGGCTCAGAGAAGGTGCTGGAGTTCAGCAGAGCGTAGTCTGCTTTTACCACCGAGGACACAGAGGAACACAGAGAAAAAGAATCCGAGATTGAGTAATATAAAAATTTGATCACGTGTTCGCCGTTTTCGGCCGCGACAGACTGCCACAAATTCACAAAGACCTGGGTTCGTTGATTAGACTGGCTTCTCTGTGCTCCTCTGTGGTTGATTCGCCTCGCGTTTCCTCGCGAAGTACAGATACACCGGCACGCCAGCCAGGATCACCACGCTCCCCCAGAACGAGTTCCGCAGATTGTCAGTAAACGTGTAATACAGCAGGACCGCCGCTGCTACGATGAACAGAGCGGGAACCACGGGGTAGCCCCACGTGCGGTAAGGACGGGGAACATTTGGTTCCTTGACGCGAAAGACAAAAATTGTTGCCGCCGCAATCATGTAAAACAGCCACTCTGCGAAAATTGCCAGTGAGAACAGGTCCTTGAAAGCGCCGCCGACCAGAAGCAGGATAACGGCCAAAATTGCCTGCACAATCAGCGCGAGAGACGGCGTACGAAAACGGGGATGAACTTCGCCCAAGGCTTTGAAGAAATATCCGTCACGCGCTATGGCAAACGGGATGCGCCCGCCGCTCATGATCGTGCCATTCAAAGTAACCAGTACAGAGAGCGCCATGCCCGCGGATACGAGTAGTCCACCCGACCGTCCAATAGCAATCTGCGTTGCAGAGGAAGCAGGCACGGGAGCTGCGGCCACCGCAGTAGCCGGCATGACATATTGCACTGCTCCGTTCACGCCAATGTAGAGGACGGCGACAATCGCGACGCCCGCAATCAACGCAATGGGAATGTTGCGCCCGGGATTGCTGATTTCTCCGCTGACCATATTGAGATCGTTCCAGCCGTCATAGGCCCACAGAGCGGCGACCAGGGCGGCCATAAATCCTGCCATGCCACCCTTAGCGCCGAGAAAGCTTGTGCCGAAATTGCCCCAGCCGCCAGTCGCAGCAGAGAAACCCGCCAAAATGATCAGCGCGATCATCGCCACTTTGAGTATGGTCAGGAACAGCTGAAGATTGCCTGCTTTCCGGACGCCAACGTAGTTCACGCCGGTGATCAGAACCGTTGCGCCGATTGCGACTATTTGGCCCCAGGTCACGACGAAGCTTCCTATCGTGAAGAGTTGATGGGGCAGAAAGCTGAAGATCTGGAAATTACCAAGAACGCGCACCAGGCCCGCAGTGACGCTGGCGATCGACGCAGGCTTGGCAATGAGAAACCACGTCCACGCGTACAGGAAGCCGAGCAGAGGCCCAAAGCCATCGCGGATATAGACATACTCGCCACCGGCATAGGGGCGCACGGAGCCGAGTTCCGCGTAGGTGAGTGCGCCAAAAAAAGACAGAGCGCCGCCCACGAGCCATGCCAGATAAACCAGTTTGGCTGAGCCGACCGCCTGCATCATCTCCGCGGGTACAAGAAAAATGCCGGTGCCGATAATCGTGCCGGCCACGATGGAGATGGAATGCCAGACATTCAGCTCCCGGACAAGCTCCGGCCGGTCCGTTTTGGCCGCCGAGGCGGGCGATGTCACGGTCAACTCTTTAGGGTTTGCCATTCGCGGCTTTGGCTCCATGTTGCATTGTAGAGGCATTGGAGGATGAAGAGTGGGTCAGTTGCGGAAGGCGCCAATGCTTCCTAAGCTTCTGGTACTCGGCTTCAGGCAGCTGGACCAGCAGCGGCTTGCGTGCTGGATCAAGCCAGCCCAGCAGCGACTCAAGCTTCTCCTGTGGCATAGCCGTGCAGCCAACCGTGGGCTGGCCGGGGCCGCGCCAGATATGCATAAAGATGCAGGAGCCTTTTCCGGGGACGGGCGGATTGGCGTTGTGATCCACGAGGATTCCCCAGCGATACAGATCGTCCGCGCGGCGCATCTGTTCGTTCTCATGGCTGCCCCAATCTGGCAAAATCTTCGTGGTATCCACGAGCGTGTTGTAGAACTTTGAATCGATCTCGTCCACGCACTGGATGGAAGGCGTGACATTCACATAAGGCATCTTCCATCCTGGCTCCTCCTGCGGTGTGTAGCCGAAAGCCTTGCTCAGACGAAATACGCCGGCGGGCGCTTTGCCATCACCTTCTTTTTTCACGGGATCGTCTGCCCTGCGATATTCGCCGCCAACCGTGATGAGTCCTTCCCCCCACCCAAGGCCCGTTTTGCCCACCATGACGGTAAATGGCTCGCCCACGGGTCTCCACTTTTTCCCCGATTGGGCGCGTTCAAAACGCTGCAAAGTCGCCTGCGGGGAGTTCCAATCCGCCGTGGTTACCACTATCATTTGCGTCGAATGCGATAAAATGGGCAATTCCTTTCCGCTCGCAAGAGCGACGAGCAGACAGACGCTGATCGGATACAACAACCAATGAAGTTTCTTCATAAAGAACTTGAGTTCAGCAGTTTAGCCAGACAATAGACTTGCATCGAGCTCAGGCTGACACAAGCAGGCATCTCCCTTACCATTTTTGAGTCTCCGCGGCTTCCGCAGCGGGCGTTTCATTGCTGGCCCTCATTAAGCTGGCCAGGTAACCTACGGCGAATGTCGCGGACGCACCAATCGTCACGTACCATGTCCATGCAATGTGGGTCCAGCGCCAAATATACGTGTTCACGATAAGCCCGCAGATCATTCCCGCGATAGCGCCCCGCTGCGTGGCTCTTTTTGTGAGCAGTCCAAGAAGAAAAACACCCAGCAATCCGCCATACGCAACAGATGCAATGCTCAATCCAGTCTCGAGCACAGTGCGGCTCTGGCGTGAGAGTAATGCCAGGCCAAACAGCACAATCCCCCAAACGATAGTCGCCGCTCGAGAGAGGCCAAGGCGCTTGCGCTCGGATGTCTCAGGGCGGATTCGCAGGTAAAAGTCGATCATGGTGGTGGAAGAGAGCGAATTGAGGGCCGCGCTCAAATTGGACATCGCCGCCGCCAGGATGGCTGCAATGAGCAGGCCGGAGATTCCGTGGGGCATGTAATCAACAATGAAACTGGGGAAGACGCGGTCTAGCGAGCTGAACTGCGATGCTGGTGGATACATGCGATAGAAAACCCAGAGCCCGGCGCCAAACAGAAGGAAAAGCGTGAACTGAGCGAGGATGACAAGACCGCTCGAAAGCAGGGCGGTTTGCGAGTCGCGCTGGTTCCGCGCAGAGAGCAGACGCTGGACCATAAGCTGGTCAGTCCCATGCGTTGCTGTGGTGAGAAACATCCCGCCGATGAGCCCCGCCCAGAAGGTGTACGTTTTGAAAAAGCTGAATCCGAAATCAAGGACTTGAAGTTTCCCGGCAGCGGAAGCAGCGGAGTGAACAGCGGTCCAGCCGCCGGGGACCAAATGGAGCAGAGTAAAAAATCCAACGATGGTACCGCTGACGTAGATCAGCAATTGCACCACGTCCGTCCAGATCACAGCAGCCATGCCGCCTTCAAATGTGTAAATCAGCGTGAGCAGGAGAACGATAGCAATCGATCCGAGCTGGCTCGTGCCGAGGGCAATGCCGACGACAATAGCAACAGCCCAGACGCGCACTCCTTCCGCTGCCGCTCGCGTGAGCAGAAAGACGGCGGCAGTGATTCTGTGCAACATTTTTCCAAAACGTCGGTCTATGAGCTGGTAAGCGGTGAACATCTCCCCGCGAAAATAATGCGGGATAAAGATGATGCTGATCACCACCCGGCCGGCAAGATAGCCGAAGACGACCTGCAAAAAGCCAAAGTTGCCGCCGTAGGCGATTCCCGGCGTGCCGATTACGGTAAGGGTGCTGGTTTCGGCGGCGACAATGGAAAGCGCAATCGCCCACCACGGAATGGTGCGGTCGGCAAGAAAATAATCGCGCAATGAGCGCTGGGACTTGCGGAACCTGAGCCCGAAGAACGTGATGCCAAGCAGGTACGCAACGATGATCAGGACGTCAACAGAATGAAGGCGCATGCGTGAGTTGACGTTTATTATTGGTGAAAACGGTCGAAAGCAACACTAAATTCTGTTAGAAGATGAAGTACCCGTTATGGCACTCTATCTCGGCATTGATGCCGGAGGCACAAAAACCGACTGTGCCGTGAGCAACGGCGCCGAACTGCTGGGCCAGGCCAGCGGGGAGAGCTGTAAACTGGCGCGGGTTGGACGTGCCAGGGCGCATGACAACCTGCAAAGCGTCATGCACCAGGCATGCGAAGGCGCCCGCGTGCTGTCGCGGGACGTTCAGCATGTATGCATCGGTATGTCGGGCGCTTCCCTGCCGGAAGCTGTGATCTGGGCACAAACCACCATACGGGAGCTCACTCCGGATGCAACCATCTACGTTGCCGGCGATCACGTGATTGCCCACCGCGCGGCATTCGGCACATCGCACGGCGTGCTGGTGATTTCAGGGACCGGTTCCATTGCTTATGGGCGCAACCAAAAAGGTGAAACGGTGCGCGCCGGAGGCTGGGGTCCCGGCATCTCCGATGAAGGCTCGGCGTACTGGGTCGGACGCGAAGCCGTAATCGCAGCATTGCAAGAGTACGATCGTGGAATTGTTGACGGACTGATGTCCGTCATTGCTCAGTGCTGGAATATTCCGCCGGAGAATGTTGTGCGCGTGGCCAACGCTTCCGAACCACGGTTTGCCGAGCTTGCCGGAATGATTACCACTGCGGCGGAAAAGGGGAACGCGCTTGCGCAAGAGATTGTGCAGCGCGCCGGAGAGTCACTGGCCCAGCTTGCCCATGCGGTCATAGGACGTCTCTGGCCCGAAGGTGGAGTCGTCCCAGTGGCGTTGGCAGGTGGCGTCCTCCAATCGTCATCCATTGTTCGCCACTCATTCCGCGAAGCCATGAAGCGACTGCGGCCCGAAGCAGCGGTGAGCTTTGCCTATGTCCGGCCCGTTCTGGGCGCTCTGGAAATTGCGGCGCAGCGCAGCCGGCGATGACGCGAACATTGCATGACTGACCCATCATCAGCTGCATTGGGCCGCCGCAAGATAACGCTGCCGCCGGATGCGCAACTCGAGCGGCTGATCCATGACCCGAACCCAGCAGTGCTAACGGCAATTGCAGGCGACGCGCGGCTTACTGAAGATCTGGCGCTCGCACTGCTGGAACGGCGCGATCTGCCGCGCGAAGCTCTGGAGCAACTGCATAGCAATAGCGCGGTCGCCAAACTGCGCAAGGTGAGGCTCGCGGTCGTAGTTCATCCGGCAACGCCGCGTCACGTTTCCATTCCTAATATCCGCCATCTTTATGTGTTCGAACTGATGCAGATTGCGTTGACCCCAGCGGTGGCTGCCGATCTGAAGCGCGCTGCCGAAGAGACGCTGCTCGGGCGTCTTTCGACTGTGTCCTCAGGAGAACGGCTAACCTTGGCAAAGCGTGGTTCCGGGCGTGTGGCTGCGGCTCTTCTACTCGACAAAGAAGAACACATTCTGCAGGCGGCACTGCTCAACCCGCAGATGACGGAAATGTGGATTGTGAAAGCGCTCCGGGTCGGGACCGGAACCGAACTCCTTGCGCCGGCGGTCTGCCGCCATGCGAAGTGGCTGCATCGCCTGGAAATCAAATCGGCGCTGGTCGGCAACCGGCACACGCCGTTTGCCTTTGTTGTGCAGATTGCGAATGAACTGCCGGTGCATCACCTTCGCGAAATCCTGCGCACTCTGCAGCTCGCTCCGGAGGTGAAAAAATATCTCCAAGGAGTATTGGGTAAGCGGGGCTGAACTAACCAGGTCTGATTATCGTCATCACAGAAGGCTGTTCAGATCACCCGCTCATCGGATGATCCGATCACCTGAACCGCATCAAGGCCGCGCCTCCCCACCACCATACCCCTCATCTCTTCCGGGAATTCTGAGCTCATCGAGTTCCAGGAACTGGCGGATGACTTCGTCGGGGGAGCGCTCCATTTCGGGAACGGAGCCGACGAAAATCGCCCGGCTCTCGTACAGGAAAACGATTCGATCAGCGAGCTTTTTCGCCAATCGCATGTCGTGCGTCACGACAATGCTGGTGAGCTTAAGCTGCTGCTTGAGTTTTTGGATGAGATCACCCAGAAGGCTGGCCATGAGCGGGTCGACCATAGTCGTGGGTTCGTCATAAAGAATGCACTCCGGCTGCGCGGAAAGCGCGCGCGCAATGGCGACACTCCGCTTCATTCCGGTGGAAAGATCGGAAGGAAGCACGTCTCGCATGGCTTTGACGCCTACCATGTCCAGCAGTCCATCCACGATCTGGTAAATCTGCTCTTCATCCAGATCGCGACGCTCGCGCAGCGGAAAGGCCACGTTTTCGCCAACGGTGAGCGAATCAAACAAGGCGCCGTTCTGAAACACCATGGTGACTTTTTTCCGGATTCGCTCCAGGTCGGCCTCTCCGTAATCGGTTATGTCTTCGAAAGCGACAATCACGCGTCCGGAATCCGGCTTGAGGAAGCCCATGATGTGCTGCAGTGAAACCGATTTGCCCACGCCGCTGCGTCCCAGGATACAGAGCGTCTCACCAGCAAACACCTTGAAGCTCACGTCGCCGAGGATGCGCTTCTCGCCAAATGCTTTTGAGACATGCTGAAATTCAATATAGGGCTGCTGCGCGTCACTGCTGGCGTGCTCGTGCTGGTCGGAAAGATGATTCATGACGCCGGCTCTGCCGCGGTGCGCCGGCGCGCTCGTTCCAGATCGTCCGGCGTATTCAAATTCTCAAACATCTCCGGCGCGAACGCAAACCTGCGCATTTCTTCTTCCGTGATGATGCAGGTGCGGTCCGCGGGGAAGAGGGGAACAATTTTGTACTCTCGTGATTTGCCACCGCTACCGACGGGTTGATTCCCGATCCGCGCTGATTCGCATTGATCCGTGGTAGAAGTTTGCGGCGCGTCGACTCTTTTCTGTGCCTTCTGTGGTTGAAGAGCACCCTCCGCGATGGGCAAAAACTCTCGGCTGTACACCGAACACAGCGGCTGCTTGTATCCAGCGATCTGCGGCGTCGTTACCACCGCACCGGATTCAATTGCGCGCTGGGCCATGAAGCGAAGAAAATCAGCGGAGAGAAACGGCGTATCCACCGCAATGATCAGATTGAAATCAGTCCTTGTGCGCGATAGCCCCGCATGGATCCCGGCCAGCGGCCCGCATCCAGGAAAAATGTCCTGCACCACCTCGGCGCCAAAATCCGCATAGAACTCACGCGATCCCAGCACCATGACCTCAGCGCAAACCTGACGCAGCGTATCCAAGGCATGTTCCAGCAGCGTGCGGCCTTCCAGTTGCAGCACGGCCTTGTCGCGGCCCATGCGCATGCTCTTGCCTCCGGCCAGCACAAAGCCTGTGACGTTGGAGAGAGCCATGACGGCAGTATAAAGGCTCCTCGCCGGAGCACGCTCATAAACGGCCAAGCGCCTTTTTGGGTCATAACCAAAAAGGGCATCTCAATGCGCCATCAAGCCGCCGCTTTGCCGGGTTCCACGCCAAGCTGCGAAGTTCTCAGCGCCTTCTCTCCTTGACAACTTAGGAGACCGCGATGTAATCTCCTAACGATCTTAGGAGATGCAACTTGCCCGACCAGGCGCAGATTCTTCCCGGCACTCTCGATCTTCTTATCCTTAAAGCGGTGTCTCTCGGCCCACTGCATGGCTACGGCGTCCTGCTGCGCATCGGGCAGATTTCCGGCGGAGCGCTGCTGATAGAGCAGGGAGCTCTCTACCCCGCGCTGTTCCGGCTGGTGAAGCAAGGGTTGCTCAAGGCAAGCTGGGGCACATCAGAGAACAATCGCCGGGCCAAATTTTACGAGCTGACCTTCGCTGGCCGCAAGCGTTTGCGTCAGGAAGCCGAAGGCTGGAACCGTCTTGCATCTGCTATTGGCGCGGCTCTGGCTGCGAGGCCGGAGGAGATATGAAATTCTTCAGCTCTCTGCGTTCTCTCGCTGCGGTTCTCCTACGGCGCCGGAGTGTTGAACGCGATATGGACGATGAGCTGCGTTCACACCTCCGTTGCCGCGCTGACGACCTTGAACGCTCCGGAATGCCCCGTGCCGAGGCGGAGCGGCAGGCGCGCATCGAATTCGGCGGCTACGAGGGCTACAAAGAGCAATGCCGCCAGACCGTCGGAGCGCACTTCTTCGAGACCGTGCTTCAGGACGCGCGCTTCGCGTTGCGCGTCCTGCGTAAATCCCCGGCGTTCACCACGGTCGCGGTACTCACGCTGGCTCTCGGCATCGGCGCCAACACTGCCATTTTCAGCCTCATTGATACTGTCATGCTGCGTTTTCTGCCCGTCCAGAATCCTCAGGAGTTGACGGAAGTACTGTGGTCCAGCCTTACGCGACCCGGCGAGCGGCCGGCTGCCTCATTTACCAACGCGCTCTGGGAACAATTGCGTGACCGCCAGGATATTTTTTCCGGCGTCTTCGGCTGGAGGAGCACCAAATTTGATCTCGCCCAGGGCGGGCCCGTGCAAAACGCAAACGGCCTCTTCACCACCGGCGGATACTTCAGCACGCTTGGAGTTCGCCCGGCCGCAGGAAGGCTTTTCACTCCCGCTGACGACCAGCGCGGCTGTCCCTCGCTGGCCGTCTTGAGCTACGGCTTTTGGCAGGAGCATTTTGGAGGCGCCCAGAGCGCCATCGGTAGCACGCTTTCGTTGGACCACCATCCCTTCCAGGTGATTGGTGTCAGCTCGCCAGGTTTTTATGGCATGGAGGTGGGCGACAAGTTCGATATAGCCATCCCGGTGTGCGCCAGCGCCGTTCTCGATGGGAAACAATCACGTCTCGACAATCGCAGTTGGTGGTGGCTGCGCATTGGCGGCCGGAGGAAACCCGGCATCACGCCTGACCAGGTCAACGCCCGGTTGAAGGTACTTTCACCTGCGGTCTGGAGCAGCGCTGTGCCACAGGATTGGGAACCGGCATGGCAGGTGAGTTTTCGGAACCGGCTGCTGCTTAGTATTCCCGCCGGAACCGGCATTTCTGAACTACGGCAGCAATTCAGCCGTCCGTTGATGATTTTGATGGCCGTGGTGGGGCTGGTGCTGCTGATTGCCTCGGCGAACCTGGCCAGCCTCATGCTTGCGCGGGCCGCTTCACGCAGCAAAGAAATTGCTGTCCGCAAGGCCCTGGGCGCTTCCCGCAGCCGCCTTATCAGGCAATTGCTGACGGAATCGCTGCTTCTATCCTGCCTGGGCGCGCTGCTGGGCATGTTCTTTGCGCATTGGGGAGCCGTTCTACTGGTGCGCTACATCTCCACCGCACAGAACCAGGTATTTCTCGATTTGTCGCAGGACCACCGTGTGCTCGCGTTTACTGCCGCCGTTACGGTACTAACTGCATTGTTATTCGGAGTTCTTCCCGCCCTCCGTTCCACACGCGTGTCTCTGACCGCGGCCATGAAGGGCAATGAGGCAGAAACTCCTCGCTCGCAGTCTCGCTTCCGTTCCGGAAACTGGATCGTGGCTTCCCAGGTGGCGCTCTCGCTCGTGCTCGTCGTAGTTGCAGGGCTGTTTCTGCGCAGCATGGCTAAGCTGGTCACCCTTGATCTCGGCTTTGACCGCAGCAATGTGCTTGTCGTAACAGCCAACGTGAAAACTGCGAATATCGGCCCCGCCCAGCGCCTGGCCGTCTATGACGACATGGAGCAGCGATTGCGCGCCCTGCCCGGCGTTGTCTCGGTGGGGCGCTCGTCGCGCATTCCCATCACTTCTAACGAATGGAGCCAACTGGTGGAGGTGGACACTCCGAATTCGCCTAAGGGAGAAGATGCCATTGTTTTTTTTACCTTCATCTCTCCCGGATACTTGGGGGCTTTACGGATGACGCTACTTGGAGGGCGGAACTTTCAGGACAGCGACACTGCCGGTTCCGGCAAAGTGGCCATTGTGAATGAGAGCTTCGCGCACAAGTTCTTTCCCAACATGGATCCCGTTGGAAAATACTTTCGTAGGAATGAAGGACGGGCCGGTGTTCCTCCCACAACCATACAAATTGTTGGGCTCGTCAGGGACTCAAATTACGAATCAGTGCGCGAGTCGCATCTTCCACAGACGTTCTTTCCAATCTCGCAAATCCCTGAAGACGATGATTCAGAGTTCTTTGAACTGCGCACCGGCAGCCGGCCGTCCGCGCTGGCCCCGCTGGTGCAAGATGCAGTTGCGCAGGTGAATAAGGGCATCAGCCTTGAATTTGAATCTTTGTCGCAACAAGTGAATGACTCGCTCGTGCAAGAGCGCCTTCTGGCTACCCTTTCCACGTTCTTCGGCGCTCTGGCCCTCTTTCTGGCCATGATCGGCCTGTACGGCGCCATCAGCTACGCCGTCACGCAGAGGCGTCGTGAGTTTGGCATCCGCATAGCACTGGGAGCCGAACCCGGATCGATTCTCTCTCTCGTGATGCGTGACGTGGCCATTATCCTGTTGACCGGCGCACTGGCGGGAATTGCCATTTCGCTGGCAACAGTGCACCTGGTGCAGAAGCTGCTCTACAAACTCGGAGCCGATGATCCGGCAACGCTGGGCGCCGCTTTGCTTGTTCTCACCTTTGTAGCATTGCTGGCAGGCTACCTTCCGGCGCGCCGAGCGATGCGCGTCGACGCGATGGTAGCGCTGAGGTATGAGTAAAGCTGCGAAGGTAACTGCTGATTGAAACGGCCAGTGATCACTTCGCTTTAGCCAACAGTCTGCGCGCACGCGCGCGTGCAATATTCAATACCGATTGATCATCGGCAATGTCTTTCAGCGTTGGTGCGATGATCTGGAGCTCCGCCAGGTTGTGATTGGCGGTCGCGTCCTCCATGGCTTTAAGGTCAGCCTCAAGCCCCAGTTTGTCGTATTTGTGCTTGAACTGCAGCTTGCGGCCAAACTCAATGGTTGAGGAAATTCCCTGGAAAAGGCTGGTCAGCTCCTGGATGGCCTTGTTTTCCGAGTGGTTATAAACCGTCTGGAAATGGCGGATCTCGTCCGCATACGTCAGGGTTTTTTTGCCCGTGTTGGCGATGCGGTGGCCCTTGTAATCGAAATCGCCGTTGAAATATTTCGCGTGCTGCGCCAGTTTGAAAATTTTGCGGGCATCATTCGCTGACATGGTGAAATCCAGCGTGTAATCAGGGTCCTTTGCTTCTCCAGGCGTCACCGGCTTCATGGGATTGCGCGAGAGATAGCTCGATGGGCCATCGGCTTGCGCCCGCACCGTGAACTCCTGGGGCGTCGCCGCCTCCCAGAACAGGTCGAAGGTCACGGTCGGAACGTGAGGATGAAATTGATCTGCATTTTGCCATGCGCGCCCCGAGCCGGCTGACACCATCAGCAGAGCAGCAATCAGGACCTTCCTCATGAGATTGCTTCCTGCGTTTTGGGCTTCTTGTACCGTTTTAGCGTAGAAGCCGTGTGTATATGACAGATCGCAATGGCCAGCGCGTCGGCTGCATCGGTGGGCTCCGGCGGTTCGGGGAGGTTGAGGAGCCGCATGACCATATCCTGTACCTGCTGCTTTTCAGCCCGGCCATAACCCACAACGGCGGACTTGATCGAGAGCGGCGAATATTCGGCCACTTCCAGCCCGGCAGAAGAAGCTGCCAGCATTGCCACCCCGCGCACTTGTCCCAGCTTGAGAGCGGATTTTACGTTCACAGCGTAAAAAACATCTTCGATCGCAACCATGTCTGGCTGGTGCTCGGTGATGATGTCGGAAAGCTGTGAATAGATCTGCTGCAGCTTCAATGCCATGGTGTCGCGTGGCCGCAATCGAATCGCTCCGCACGCGCAGCAGAACAGCCGATGCCCGGGGCCATCTTCCACCACCCCGTAGCCAGTGTATTCGCTGCCACAGTCGATGCCGAGCACACGCATAAGTGAAGTTTACAGCATTTCAGTAGTGGAGCAGAGGAAGGAAGCGCATGCGACAGATCGGCTCAGAACACGACTTTGCATGTGCTCTTGCGAGCGGTTGATATGATTGGGAGCTTCATCGCTGCTGTCATTTTTAAGGCGGGGAAGCAAGTCAGAATCATCCCTGGTCAGCAGGCGAATTGCACCGGCACAGATCAGCGCAGCCACCAACAGTGCCAGCAGTGCGTACCTGGTAAACGGCGAATTTACAAGGAGAGCCACCAGAGCCAGGAAAGGATAAAAATAAATTCGTAGGCCGTATCCCTGCCGTTGCTTTGCCCACCAGCGCCTTCTTTTGCGTGCTTCGATAAGAACAAGACGACGATAGCCAATCTCCAGCAGCACGATGAATCCAGCGCATAACGAGAGCGTCACAGCACGGCCGTATGCTCTAGCCAGCGGTATCGCAAGCGCTAAAAAGAAGAAGCAGATGAAAAAATACGCCACTCGTTGCTGACGACGCAACATCCTGCGAATGACTCGCATTTTTTCAGTAAACCCTTCCGGCTATAGGAGTTCGCGCGGCCTTTCGGCAAGGGGTGCTAACTGCGCATTGAGCTATTCTGCCGCGGCCGCAGTCAATGCACAACGGACAAAATCGAGAGTACAAACTTTCCTCCCGCACAACTCATCCAACCAGCGAGTGTTCAGGTAATTATGGCCTTCTTGAAAGATTTCTTCGGTGCGCTAATCGTTTTGCTCGCTCTGCTGGGTTTGGCAGCAGCTCAAACCAGATCTGCGGATCCAGGCGGCGAGGCCCTGCCGCCGGTCGCCATCACCCATGGGCCGGTGGTGGAGAGCGTGACGGCTGGTACCGCCATCATTGCCTGGTCCACCAACGTGAATTCAGGAACGACGTTGCGCTACGGGACCGAGGCCGATCACCTGACTCTGAGTGCAAGCATGCCCTGGGGCGGCTTCACGCATCGGGTCTATCTCAAAGGCCTTCAGCCGGCGACAAAGTATTTCTTCCAGGCAGAATCAGCCAAGGCCCAGGGCACCGGAACCACCGCCACCGCTCAAGTAATGTCATTTGAGACAAAGGGCGCGCCGGCTGCAGGAACGGAGTCCGACGCAAACCGGCGTTAAGGGCCAGGAGCGATTGCTTGGCTGTCGAGAATATGGCAGCATTGCCACCGTGACTTTCTCTTACCTGGCTCTGGCTGTGGTGTGGATCGGTTTGGGTGTGCTCTGGCTGCGTCGTGCCGTGGTTGAAACCAAAGCCCCGCTTCTGATGACACTGTTCCGATCGAAAGGCCAACCTGAAAGCTCGCGCGTTCGTTTTGGCCACGCGGTGCTGGGAATTGCAAATATCCTTTTAGGAATGTCTTACCTGCTGGTCTTGCTGTTGAAGACCAGGCATCTACACTGACCGCCGCTCAACTTTGCTTTCGCGCTTTATCCGCTGCTCCAGTTTGCCCGTTGCCATGAAGCCGAGCATTCTGAAGTCGCTGACAAACGACCAGAACGGATGGCCGAATGTTGCTGGCTTGTTGCCCTCGATTAGGAAATGACCGGTCCAGGCAAATCCGTAGGCCACAACCGGCCACAGCAGCGCGTACCAGGGATGGCCAATGACAAAGGGCACGATTAACGTACACAATCCTAAAACTGTGCCTGCAGCATGCATGAGCCGGTTGCGAGAATTGGCATGTTCCTGGAGATAGAAGGTGAAAAACTCGTCGTAGCTGCTAAAGCGCGGCTCGGGCACT
The DNA here is from genome assembly GCA_035553195.1 of Candidatus Acidiferrales bacterium. GTDB lineage: Bacteria > Acidobacteriota > Terriglobia > Terriglobales > Acidobacteriaceae > Angelobacter. The sequence goes on along the minus strand of DATNDP010000287.1, from coordinate 17,331 downwards.
TTATCTCTCCGAAGCGCCAGGATCTGCGTGCGGCAATAGATTTACCCGGGCTTCCTGGCCATCCACTTTCAATTCGAGGGTCGCGTATCTCCAGTGGCCTGCCGACTTTGTTGCGACCACGTGGATCGTCCCTTTCCGGCGGCTGCCTGTAACTGGAACCGCTAGATCAGCCTTGCCGAAATCACCAGTAACGTTTTCGCTCCCAGTTACATACCAGCCCGCCTGCACCGGGACTCCAAGCAGGGAGACGGCTCTCGCGTCATGGTTTGCCGCCTGAATTGCATGTTGATACGGCTCGCTCGACTTGATTGCGACGAAGATGACGGCAGCAAGGCCGGCCACAAAGAGGACGATCAGCAGCGCGAGCCCGGCAAAAATCGAGAGCACAATCAACCAGGTGCGGCGCTTTCGCGGAGGCAGAGGAAAGGCAGCCTGTTGCGGCGGATACCCGTAAGATACAGGTGGCGCCGACGGCGGGGGCGAGGGCGGCGGATAAGCGGAACCCATGCGCCGGATTGTACCTTATGCGCCGCGTGTCCCGCGATGGGCAGAAAAACATTGCATCGAATGTCGCACTACGATATTATTCTTCTGGTTCTTCATGGAACCGATGCCCCTTACTGAAGCATGCCCCCTGGCTTTCTCTTACACTCCTTCGGCCAGGGGGCCTGTCGTCTCCAGTTCAAAAGAAAAAGGGCCGACAAGCGGCATCATTCATGGCGTCTGATTGTACGCCCGCTCTAGTTCGCTGACCTCAATCTTGCTCATCTTGAGCATCGCCTGCAATACGGCTTGCGATTTCGCGGGATCAGGATCGCTCATCAGCTTTCCTAACGCGGAGGGGATGATTTGCCATGAGAGTCCAAACTTGTCCTTCAGCCAGCCGCACCTGCCTTTCTCGCCTCCGGAAGAGAGCTTCTCCCACAGCTCGTCCACTTCCGCCTGCGCCTCGCAATCCACAAAAAACGAAACGGCTTCATTGAACTTGAATTGCGGCCCGGCGTTAAGTGCCATGAATCTCTGGCCGTTCAGCTCAAACGTGACCGACATCACCCTGCCATCCATACGGTTCACGCTCAAGACTTTTGAGTTCTTGAAAATGAAAACATAATGGTTCATCGCCTCCTCGGCCTCATGATCGAACCACAGAAACGGCGTGATCTTGTGCATCCGAACCTCCCTCAACCCGGCGGTGATTCTAAATTGTGTTCGCTGACAAATTCGGCCGTCAACGCTCACGGGGAGGTTTTCAGCAGGGCGGCTTTTCTATAGATTAGTGTGATCAGCTCAGGCTGATGATGAGAGTACAGGATGACAGCTTCCGGGACCGCTTATCGAACCTTGGGACGCACAGGCCTCAAAGTCTCCCCACTCGCGCTTGGCGGCATGACGTTCGGCTGGGGAGCCGACAAGGCCACAGCTCGCCGCCTGTTTGACGCCTACCGCGACACGGGCGGTAATTTCATCGACACTGCCGACCTCTACGCGGGCGGGACGAGCGAGGAATGGCTTGGCGAGTTCATTGAGGCGAGCCACTCACGCGATGAGATTGTCCTGGGCACCAAGTTCAGCTTCAACGCACAGAAAGGTAATCCCAACGCAGGCGGCAACGGCCGAAAAAATATCCTTCGCGCGCTTGAGGGCTCGCTGCGGCGGCTGCGCACCAGCTACATTGACCTGTACATCCTGCACGCGTGGGACCGGCTAACACCGGTGGATGAGGTTGCGTCCACCCTGAATGACCTGGTGCGCAGCGGCAAAGTCAGGCATATCGGTCTCAGCGACGTGCCCGCCTGGTATGCGGCGCGGTTCACGACCATCGCTGACCTTCGCGGATGGGAGCGGCCGGCGGCTCTTCAACTTGAATACTCGCTGGTTTCGCGCAGCCTGGAACGCGAACACATGCCCATGGCCCAGGAGTTGGGAATTTCCATCACTCCCTGGAGTCCTCTGGGCAGCGGCTTTCTGTCCGGCAAATTCCGGCGCGTGGATGGAAAAATCACCGGCTCAGGTCGCGTGCTGGACATGAAAGATTCCGGCAATCCCACGCTGGAAAAGTTCGCCAAACGCGAGCAGAACTGGCAAATACTGGGAACGCTGCTGCGCGTCGCGGAGGGTTTGGGTAGAACACCCGCTGAAGTCGCTCTGGGCTGGGTCATGACCCGCCCATGCGTCACGTCCACGCTCATCGGAGCAACGCGCGTGGAGCAACTGGAGAAAAACCTGGCAGCGGCACGCCTCAATCTGCCGCAGGATGCGCTTACCGCTTTAACCGATGCAAGCGCACCTGAGCCCAATGAACTGGACCATTTCTTTGGCGACGTGCTGCAAGGGATGATCCATGGTGAAACCAGAGTCGAGCGAACAGCATTCTGAGCAAAAAATAATGTAATCTTCTTGAGGCAGGACGCCAGGCCCCACAATCAATTATCATTCTTTGACCAGAGAGAGTTTATGGAAAAGGCCCAGATAGCCCGGTTTCAGGACATCCTCAGCAAAAAACGCGAGGAGCTGCGCCGCGGCCTGACAAAAGGCGAAGAGCATGACGCTCACGATTTCGGACGCGATGAAGGCGACCGGGCAAATTTCTCGCAATCCAAGGAAATGGCCTTTTTGCAAAAGGCGCAGGAACGCGGCATGCTGACCCTGGTGGAGGGTGCGCTGGCCCGCATTGAAAATGGCACGTTTGGCGATTGTCTGAGCTGCGGCCAGGAAATCAGCATTAAACGCCTCAACGCCGTCCCGTGGAGCCGCTACTGCATTACTTGCCAGGAATTAATTTCTGAGCAGCGTTAATCAGAGCCCTCCATCGCGATTCCTTATAATGGCTGTTCTTCAAATCACCTGAAAACTGAATTCGCATGCGTATTGGAATTTGTTTCTCTGCCCTTCTACTCTTGTGCGTGATGCCGTCGCGGGCTCAAAAACCGGCAGCATCTCCTGCTCCAACTCCTGCACATCCTGCGCAGGACGCGCTAGCGGAGGCGCCGCCTTCCATTACGCATCATCAGATCACGATAGTGGGAAAGACCCTGAAATACACAGCGACAGCCAGCCGGCTTATCCTGAAGCCAGAGAGCGGCCCGGCGGAAGCAGCTATCTTCTTCACCGCCTACACACTCGATGGCGAAGATGCCCACAAACGGCCTCTTACCTTTATTTTCAACGGCGGACCCGGAACCGGAACGGCATGGCTGCACATGGGCGCCTTGGGACCAAAGAAAATCAGGCTTGAACGCGAGGGCGCGGTGCCTGCGCCCCCATATACGACGGTAGATAATCCTGACACCATCCTTGATCGCAGCGATTTGGTGTTCATTGATGCTCCGGGAACGGGCTTCAGCCGCGTTCGCTTTGATTTGACAAAAAAGTTCTACAACGTCAACGGAGATGCCGACGCGTTCTACCGGTTCATTCGTCTCTATCTGACTGAATATCATCGCTGGGGTTCGCCGCTGTTTCTTTTTGGCGAAAGTTACGGCACCACGCGAGCTGCGGCGCTCGCGAACCACCTAATCGATGGGTACATCCCGCTGAACGGTGTGGCCCTGCTCTCCGTCGGACTCGATTTCCAGACGCTCATGTCCGGCAACTTGAATGACCTTCCCTATGAGGTGATCGTTCCCAGTTACACTATGATCGCGGCGTATCACAAAAAACTGCCGCCGGAACTCACAGCCGACCTCGACAGCACCATCAGGAAGGTAGAACAATGGTGCGCCAACGATTACGTCCACGCATTGGCGGAAGGCGATCTGCTGCCCGCTGAGAAGCGCAAACAGCTTGTCTCTCAGCTTGCTGCCTATACAGGTCTCAAGCCGGAGGTGATCGAGGAGAACGATCTCCGCATTGAGCCTCAGGTGTTCATGCATAACCTGCTCAAGGACCAGAAGCTGGAAATCGGCCGGGTGGATGGACGCGTTGCCTCGCCGGCGCCGCAGAGCTCATCGCATGAACCGTTCTTTGATCCGGCGATGGCGGCCTTGTTTCCCGCGTTTAACGCCGCAATGAACGACTACGCCGAAACGGAACTTGCTTACAAGTCGAATCTGCCCTATATCATCTGGGATTTTGAGGGTGTGAACCGCGCCTGGGACTGGGGCTCGGGGATCGCCGGTTATCCACAAACAGCCACACAGTTGCAGTCAGCCATGGCGAAAGACAAATACTTGAAGGTACTCGTCATGGAAGGTATGTATGACCTGGCCACGCCTTTTTACGCCAGCGCCTACACGTTCCAGCACCTGCGCCTGACTCCGGAACTGCGCAAGAACATCTCCTTTGCTGATTTCAAGGGCGGTCACATGGTGTACAACGATGCCTCAGCGTTGCACCAGATGAAACAGGTCCTTGATCGCTGGTATGACGCATCGCTCACCAAGTGAGCTTTGCCTGTGCTTCGAGCTAGATTCCGAATTCTCTGAGTCCGTCTGCAGTCTTCCCGAGGCGCACCTGCTCCGTGGTGCATTGCCGCGGATCTTTGTCCGGCCGCCACCGCAAGAACTTCGTTCCGTGGCGAAAGCGATCGCCTGAGAAATGATCGTATTGAAATTCGCCCACCAGCTTGTGCTGGAGAGGAATCCACTCAATCGCTGCAGCATCGCGCGTCCAGCGGCTGGGACCGCCGGGAGCCTTGCCGCTGAAACCCGCCGAATCGGAGCTTTCTTCCGCGATCAGCGGCTTCAGAATGCCCTTCAGCTTCTTGCGGTCCGGCATCGCGAAGCTGGAGCTGAATCCGATGTGATCGAGCTGGCCGCTCTCGGTGTAGAGGCCCAGCAGCAAGGAGCCGACTTCCTCACCTGGCTTCTTACCTTTTCCGTGCGCCCAGCGGAAGCCGCCCACTACGCAATCGGCGGTACGCAAGCGTTTGATCTTTACCATGCCGGTGCGCTCGCCCGTCATGTATTCGCAGTCCAGCCTCTTGGCTACAACGCCGTCGAGCCCCTGCATCGCCCCCTGCTTCATCCATTTCTCGGCCATGGCAAAATCTGAACTCGCGGGCGACAAGTGGATGCGTTTTGCATTCTTGAAACTGGCAGAAAATTCCTGCAGCGCCATTCGCCGAGCCGAGAGCGGCTGGTCCGTAATTGCCTTGCCGCGCTCACTGACGAGAAGATCAAATACCAGGTAAGACGAGGGCGTCTCGTGTGAGAGTTTCTTGATTCGGCTGGCTGCGGGATGTATCCGCTGCAGCAGAGCATCGAAATCGAGTCCGGCAGCGGAGCGGATAATGATCTCTCCATCCAGAACGAATTTGCGCGCGGGCAGATGTTGCAACTGCTCGACGAGCTCAGGAAAGTAGCGCGTCAGCGGCTGGCCGGCTTTCGATTGCAGAACGATCTGATCACCGTCACGGAATGCCAAACAGCGGAACCCATCCCACTTTGGCTCATACAACCACCCCGGCGCGCTCGGTATCTCTTTCACGGCTTTAGCTTCTGCGGGAGGATACGGAGCCGGAATGGGAAGTTTGAGCTCAGGGAAACTGTAGCCCAGTTCCTCGGTGGGCAGGGCACCCGCTTCGATATCAGATTGTTTGTGCGCGCGCGGCATGTCCAATGTAGATGCGGCGAACAAGCAACCGGTTCACCGCGTGACTATCCCGTCTGTCGCGCGAATATTACTCGTCGCAAACGGGCTAATTCGGCTTCTTCGCCATCACCTGTTCGTCCTGAATCAGGAATTGCGCCGGACACTTGTCTGACCCGCAGATCACGGGAATGATCCCGCGCATCTGCTTGCGGGTGATCAAGCCCAGCGTTCCGCACTCAGGACAGGCTAGAACCGCCCAGTAAGGATCATCCTGGTCGCCCACCTCACCAGCATTTTCCAGCACAAAGATGCTGCCCGGCTCCATCTCCTCTGGAAGCCATTCAGTCACTATGCTGAGCTGTGCCACCATTTTGTCACCTCCGTCATTACCTCGGGCTTCTCCCTTGTTCTTCTCGGCTCGCTGCAGGAAGCCATGCGTTGCCTTCATGAACTCCTGCGTTTACCGTTTCGGCGCACGATCTGCTTTTGCGCCGGACGGCGGTTGAAAATCTCGGCACTCACCTCGCGTACCGCATCACTGACGCATATCCCGAGCAGCGGCTGGCGCGAGTTCTTCAAAATATCAATCACCTGCCGCTCGGAATTCTCGAGATAAATTCTCTTTCCATCGGTCAGCAGATGGTAGTCAGAACCCGAGCTGACTGCTTCAGCCAGCCTGCGCCCGAACTCCTTCTGCAAGAAGCGCATGATTCGGCGCACCCGCTGCAGCGGAAAACCTTTCCGGCGCAGAGCGCAGATCACCGCCACCTCCGCAATATCGTCCTGTGTGTACAAGCGCCTGCGGCCTTCCCGCTGCGGCACCACGATGCCGCGCTCGTCCCACCACTGCAACTGCCGTGGCGTGATGCCGGTCAGCTTGACCACTTCGGCCGATGTGAACTGCTTGTCCATACCCACAAAGAAATGTTTTAAACATTTCCTGCTCCAAATGTTTGCATCATTTTATGGGAGGTGCCGTAGAAGTCAACAGGAATTCGAAAAAGAACAGGAGCGGATCTTCTCGAACAGACGATTAGCTGTAGTGGAATTCAGTCGCCATTGCCGTCGCCGCTGCCGCCGCCAACAAAATGGACGATCTCCAGTCTGTCGCCATCTTTGAGCTGTGTCGCCTGCCAACTGTCGCGAGCGACGATTTCCAGATTCAACTCGACAGCCACACGATCATCCTTCATCCCGAGTTGCGCGATCAGTGCAGCCAGCGTGAGGCCGTCAGGAAATTCACGCGATTCGCCGTTGATGGTGAGAGTCATAACCAAGCCTGTAGCACTGAGCCATTAGCGTTTAGCTTTGGTCGAACTTCATAAAAGCGTCCGGATCCTTGCTGTCTATGCGCCGACGCTAACGGCTAAGAGCCAATGGCTAACGGCTGATTTTAATACCCTCTCCTCTTATCCACCTCATTCAGCAGCGGCTTGCCCGCTAAAAAGCGCCTCATATTCTCGACAATCAACTCGTAGTGCCGCTCCCACAGCTTCTCCGTCACTGCCGCTGTATGCGGCGTGATCAAAACATTGTCCAGCGACCAGAACGGCGACTCAGCCGGTAACGGCTCTTCCACAAAGACGTCCAAAGCTGCCCCGGCGATGCGCTGTTCCTGAAGCGCTTCGATCAACGCCGCCTCATCCACAAGAGGGCCGCGCGCCACATTGATCAGATAGGCGCCAAATTTCATTTTATTGAGCCGCTCTCTGTTGATGATCGCCGTAGTGGCTGGCGTTACGGGCGTACACAGCAGCACGAAATCCGCCTGCGGCAGCAGCTCATCGATCTTCTCCGCGCCGTAAACTTCGTCGGCAGGTCCTGCGCCCTTGGCCGGGTTTTCCCGGATGGCGATCACCTTCATCCCGAGCGCTTTTGCTCTTACCGCAAACTCGCTCCCGATGCCGCCCATGCCTGCCACTAACACGGTCGCGCCCGCCACTTCGCGGGGCCGCGGATGCTCGTTCCACAGCAGCTCCTGGGCCCAGATCTTCCGCGTTTGGTAATGCATGGCCTGCGGCAGCCGCTTGGCCAGAGCCAGTATCACAGCAATGGCATGTTCGGCCACCACCGGGCCGTGCACGCCGCTCGAGTTCGTCAGAATGACATCGCTGTTGATCAGATCGGGATACATGAGCTGATGGACCGCGGCAGCCGGCGAGTGAATCCACTTCAGCTTACCCGCGATCTTGAACTGCTCCGGCCGCAGCGACCATCCGACGAAGACGTCCGTGTCGACAATCTCCTCCGGCACGCGGTCGTAGCTCTGCAACTGTCCAACGATAAAATCCGGAAATGCATCCTGAAGCTTCTCTCGGAGCCACGTGGGCGCATGCCACAGTTCAAAACGGTGATAGTGAACGATGAGAATTTTCATTTGGAGCAATTAGCGGTTACCGAGGAGCACTTAGCCATTAGCCTACAACACACCCAAACCCGGTCTTTTATTTATCCCTGCCGGCAAACTATCCCTTCGTCACCCTCAAATCCTTCCCGGTCATCTCTTTCGGTTGCGGGAATCCCAGCATCCCCAGCACCGTTGGAGAAATATCCTGCAACGAGCCATCCGGCCGTAAGGAAATCTTCTGGGAGTCGTCGCTCACCACAATAAAGGGCACCGGATTCGTCGTATGCGCCGTATGCGGACCGCCGGTGGCCGGATCAATCATCTGCTCAGCATTTCCATGATCGGCAGTGATCAGCATGGCTCCACCGCGCTCCCGGACAGCCTTGTATATCTCTCCCAGACACGCGTCCACCGTCTCCACGGCCTGCACTGTGGGCGGAATCTTGCCGGAGTGTCCCACCATGTCCGCATTAGCAAAGTTGACGATCACCACGTCGAACGCCGAATCATTGGCTGCTTTCACCACCGCCTCAGCAATTCCCTTGGCTGACATTTCCGGTTTCAGATCATAGGTTGCAACCTTGGGCGACGGCACCAGCACGCGGTCCTCCCCCGAAAACGGCTTTTCCACGCCGCCATTGAAAAAGTAGGTTACATGCGCGTATTTTTCCGTCTCCGCCACGCGCAGGTTGCGCAACTGATGATCAGCCATCACATTGGCCAGGATGTGCTTGAGCGAATCCGGCTGGATGACGAACGGGAGCGTGAACTGCTTGTCGTAGTGCGTCATGCAGACGTATTTCAAATTTTTGGGCACGCGGCTGCGGGCAATGGTTGCATCCAGAGCCTCGGCGTCCGGCAGATCGCGGCCGCCCTGGGAAGTCAACCCGCTTTCTCGCGCCAGACAGCGTGTGATCTGTCGCGCCCGGTCGGCGCGAAAATTGAAATTGATTACCGAATCATCGTCGCGGATGGTCGCCACGGGCTTGCCCTCTGGCCCGATGCAGACGAACGGCACTACGAACTCGTCCGTTACACCCCGGTTGTATGAATCCTTCATCCCTTGCACCGGATCAACGTAATCGCCGCCCTCGGCTTTTCCCGCCACCATGGCATCGAACGCCTTCAGCTCGCGGTCCCATTTCTTGTCGCGGTCCATGGCGTAGTAACGGCCGCTTACCGTGGCCACCTTGCCCACGCCCAGTTCGTGCATCTTTTGTTGCAGTTGCTCAATGTAGCCGGCACCGTTGGTGGGCAGCGTATCGCGGCCGTCCATGAAGCAATGCACATACGTGCGGTCCACGCCATTCTGCTTGGCCATGCGCAACAAGGCATAGAGATGGTTCTGGTGCGAGTGCACGCCGCCATCAGAAAGCAGGCCGCAGAAATGCAATTGCCGCCCACCGCTCCGAGCGTTCTTCATGGCCTCAAGCAGAATGGGATTCGAAAACAGCTCACCATTTTCGATCATCACGTCGATCTTGGTGATGTCCATGTACACAATGCGGCCCGCGCCGATGTTCAGGTGCCCTACCTCGCTGTTGCCCATCTGTCCCTGCGGCAGGCCGACGTAGCGGCCGCTGGTGTGAATCAGCGTATTGGGATATTCCTTGAGCAGGCGATCATAGTTCGGCTTACGCGCCAGCGAGATCGCGTTGGCGTGCGACGGAGGCGCATAGCCCCAGCCATCCAGAATGATCAGAACAAGAGGACGGTTCATGAATGCACCCGAATCAGACCCGACATTCTAAATGAACAAAGGGGTCTGATCACGATTGGCGCGCTCGCGGCTAAGGTCAAAGTTCTTTCGCGTACTCGAACAGCGGCATACCAAAAAAGCTGGTGACTCGTCCTGTTGGCCTGTATCCATGCCGTTCATAGAAACGCATGGCGCGCTTTAGGGGCTCTGTTGTGTCCAGCGTCACGCGCGCGCAGCCCAGAACCCGCAGTTCGGATTCTGCTCGCTCCAGCAGTTGCTCCGCGATACCGGTTCCCTGCCACTCCGGCAGCACCGCCATCCCGCGCAAATGGCCCTCTCCCCTGCCGAGTGACGCACACCCAATAGTTCCGACTACTTCGTCCTGCTCATTTACGGCAACGAACAACGACATAGACTTCAGACGCACTGCCAGCGTTTCAGCGGTCAAAACAGTGTCTGCGAATGCGTCTTTCGTGTAGCTGCGTTCAAACTGCGCAAACGCCGAGCGCAGGCAGTGCAGAACGCCTTCGCCATCGGACTTTGTCGCTTTGCGGATCGCAAATGACACGATCGAATGTAACACTCCAAGCTGGAGCCACTCCGCGTAAACTAGAACACTCTGAAGGAGCAGAACGCGCGTGAACACAAGATTCTCCTCCAAAGTCGTGCTCGTCGCGGGCGGCACCGGCGGGCTTGGTAAGGCCGTCGCGCTCGCCTTCCTCCATGAAGGCGCGTCCGTGATTGCGACGTACATCATAAAAGAGGAAGCGGACGCCCTCCGCGACACGGTGGGCGCGTCCGCTCACCTTGAGCTCCTTCCCCTTGATGCCACCGATGCAACTGCCTGCCTTGCGCTGGTCGATGGCATCACGGCGCGTTATGGGCGGCTCGACATCCTGGTGAATACGATTGGGGGCTATGCCGGCGGCAAGACGCTCTGGGACACCGACCCAAGAACCTGGCATCTTATGTTCAACTTGAACGTAAATGCCGGCTATGCGCTCGCCCATGCCGCCCTTCCCGCTATGCTCAAGCAGAACACTGGGTCGGTCGTGAACGTCGCCGCACGCGCGGCTTTTGATCACGCAGCGGGCGCCGCTGCTTACGCTTCTTCCAAGTCCGCTGCGGTCGCCATGATCGATTGCCTCGCGCAGGACCTCAAAGGGAGCGGTGTGCGCGTGAATTCCGTCTTGCCCAGCATCATTGATACGGAAGCCAATCGCCGCGCCATGCCTGCCGCCGATTTTTTGCAATGGCCCAAGCCGGAAGAGATTGCTCGCGTGATTCTGTTCCTCTGCACCGATGAAGCGAAGCTCATTCATGGAGCAGCCGTGCCGGTGTATGGGCAAATGTGAGCTGCGTTACAAGCAGGAATCACCACAGAGGGCACAGAGAAACACGGAGATGTTTCCGAAATCCCTCACCCCCCGCGCTTGCGGGTGAGGTGATCCCTACGCTGGCGACATTCCTAAAACCGACAACGCGGAAACGCGGATCTGACTAGAACGCACTAAAAGCGCACAGAATCGGAATGTAGGGTTCCCTCACCCGCAAATTACACGGGCTCGGGATTTAAGAACAAAAACCCCGTGTTCCTCTATGGTTCAGCCGTAAAGAACTGTTAATCCTTCTGCCCTACGATTCCACCCACGAATTCGCCTGTTAAAATACGCTTTAATCCTGAATCGTTTGCTCGCTGCTGCAGATCGAATTTGATTTGCGCCGATCCATTCTAAAATCCTGCTTTTGAATGGATCCAGCGCAGTCACAACTCCTGAGGGACCCTACAGATGTGGATTGTCAAGCTGGCGCTGAATCGTCCTTATACGTTTATCGTGATGGCGCTGCTGATCCTGATTCTCAGTCCCATCGTAATCCTGCGCACCCCGGTTGATATCTTTCCCGACATCAATATTCCCGTCATCAGCATCATCTGGCAATTCACCGGCATGTCCGCCGAAGAGATGGCAGACCGGATCGTCAGCAACACGGAACGGGGCCTGACCACCACGGTCAACGATATTGAACATGTCGAAACACAGGCCATGGATGGCCGTGCCATCACCAAGGTCTTCTTTCATCCTTCAGCCAATCTCCAGACTGCTCTGGCCCAAACGGTCGCAATTTCTCAGACGGCAGTACGCAGCCTGCCCCCGGGGACGCAGCCGCCGCTGATCATCGTTTATTCCGCCTCCAGCGTTCCTATTGTCCAGGTCGGCGTCAGCAGCAACAGTCTTTCGGAACAGCAACTTTTCGATCTCACGCTCAACTTCGTGCGTCCGCAATTGACGGTCATTCCGGGCGCCGCCATTCCGTTCCCCTATGGAGGCAAGCAGCGCGTCATCGCCGTGGACCTGAACACGGCCGCGCTCCAATCTAAAGGGCTCACGCCGGTCGACGTAGTGAACGCCGTCAACCAGCAAAATCTGATTCTGCCCTCCGGCAGCGCCAAGATTGGCCCCGTGCAGTATCAGGTGGAAATGAATGGCAGCCCGACCACCGTAGGGGAACTCAACTATCTCCCTGTACGCACGCAGAATGGCGTCACCACGTATCTGCATGACGTCGCATATGTGCGCGACGGCTATTCCCCGCAAACCAATATTGTTCGCCAGGACGGACGGCGCGGAACGCTGATCAGCATCATGAAGAATGGCGCCACGTCAACTCTGGACATCGTCGCCGACGTCAAAGCTACGCTGAAGAAGCTTGCGCCCACGCTGCCCGAAGACCTAGAGATGAAGACGCTCTTTGATCAGTCGCTGTTTGTGCGCGCTTCCATTGAAGGCGTAATCAAAGAAGCGCTGATCGCCGCATGTCTCACAGCGGTCATGATTCTCCTGTTCCTTGGAAACTGGCGCAGCACCCTGATCATCGCCATCTCCATCCCGCTTTCCATTCTTTGTTCCGTCATTTTGCTCAGTGCTCTGGGCGAGAGCATGAACATCATGACCCTGGGAGGACTGGCGCTCGCCGTCGGCATATTGGTCGACGACGCCACGGTAACGATTGAAAATATTGACCGTTATCTCGCCACAGGGAAGCCGCTGACTGCCTCCATCCTTGAAGGCGCCGCACAGATAGCTGTCCCGGCCTTTGTCTCCACGCTGTGTATCTGCATTGTGTTTGTGCCCATGTTCTTCCTGACCGGCGTGGCCAAGTTCCTGTTCGTACCGTTGGCAGAAGCCGTTGTCTTTGCCATGCTGGCCTCGTACCTGCTATCGCGAACGCTGGTGCCTACACTGCTCATGTACCTGCTGCGCGGCCACGAGCATGAGGAGCATCACGAGCCAGGCGGGATCTTCGCTCCATTTCAGCGATTGCAGCGCTGGTTTGAGGCAAAGTTTGAGCAATGGCGAGATGCTTACCACTCCACGCTGGCAGCTTGTCTGGAACATCGCCGAATTTTCATTGCTTCTTTTCTCGCTTTCTGCGGATTGTCGCTCGGCCTGGTTTTCTTCCTTGGCCAGGATTTCTTCCCCAGCGTGGATGCGGGCATTTTCCGCCTGCATGTACGGGGCCGGGCCGGCCTGCGAATTGAAGAAACCGCTCGTCTGTGCGATGAGGTAGAAAACGTTCTGCGCAACGAGATTCCGCGCAATGAGCTGGTCACGATTCTTGACAACATCGGAATGCCGTACAGCTCCATCAACAATACCTACAGCACGGCAGGAGCGATTGGAACTTCCGACGCAGAAATCCTGGTCTCTCTCAATCAGCAGAAGCACCGGCCGACCGATGAATACGTGAAAAAGCTTCGCGAAAAGCTGCCCCGCCTGTTTCCAGGCGTGGAGTTCTTTTTTCAGCCCGCTGACATCGTGAGCCAGATCCTGAACTTTGGTCTGCCGTCGCCTATGGATATTCAGATCATCGGCAAGAATCAGGACGAGAATTATTTCATCGCAGAGAAGCTGACCAACCGTCTCCGCCACGTCCCCGGAGCTGTTGATGTTCACGTTCAGCAGCTCAGAAATGTGCCCGCACTCCAACTTAACGTCGACCGCAGCCGCGCCCAACAGGTGGGGCTGCAACAGCGTGACGTCGCTCAAAACCTGCTCATCTCCCTCAGCGGCAGCTTTCAGACCGCGCCCACATTCTGGCTGAACCCGCAAAACGGAGTCACCTACAACGTCGCTGTCCAGACGCCTGAATACCATCTGGATTCGCTTCAGGCGCTGATGAACACGCCTCTGGACGCGCCCGGCGCTCCGGCTCCGCAGGTGCTTGCGAACCTGGCTACCATCCGGCCCGCTGTGACCCCGGCCCTAGTATCGCACTACAACATCCAACCAGTAGTGGATGTTTATGCCAGTGTGCAGGGACGCGATCTGGGCGGCGTGGCCGCGGATACGCGGAAGATCGTCAGCGAATTTGAGAAGCATCTGCCCCGCGGCAGTGAGATTGTCATGCGCGGCCAGGTGCAAACCATGACCAGCTCATTTGCGGGACTGGGGTTCGGGCTCCTCATGTCCATTGTGCTGGTGTACCTGCTGATCGTGGTGAATTTTCAGTCCTGGCTCGATCCTTTCATTATCATTACCGCGCTTCCCGGCGCTTTGGCTGGAATCGTGTGGATTCTGCTGCTCACCCATACCACGCTAAACGTCCCCTCGCTGACGGGCGCAGTCATGTGTATGGGCGTGGCGACCGCCAACAGCATTCTGGTCATCTCGTTTGCGCGCGAGCGCATGGACCAGGGCTTGAGCGCCTGGGAAGCCGCGCTGGAAGCCGGCTACACGCGTATGCGCCCGGTCATCATGACGGCGTTGGCCATGATTATCGGGATGGTGCCGATGGCGCTCGGTCTGGGTGAAGGCGGCGAGCAGAACGCTCCGCTGGGACGCGCCGTGATCGGTGGCCTCACCTTTGCGACTGTGGCAACATTGTTCTTTGTCCCGGTGGTTTTCAGCGTGCTTCACGGCCGCAGGACTCGAGTGCAGCCTGAAGGACCCAATCTATGACCCAATTGATACAACAACCTGCTCCTGAAACCGCAACCCCGTCTAAGTCTCGGGGCAGGTCCCACAGCCTTCGGTTCGCGGTGATTGCGCTCCTCGTGCTGGTGGTTGCCGGCGGGTTCGCCATAGCTCGGCGTTTTTCTGAAAGTCATGCGCTGGCAAAAGAGACGGAGAAGCTCGCCGTGCCCACCGTCGCCGTAACCAAGCCCAGCGCCGAGCCTTCCGACGAACGGTTGATGCTTCCCGCGCAGCTTCAGGCTTACACGCAATCAGCCATCTATGCGCGCACCAACGGCTATCTGGTTCGCTGGACCAAGGACATTGGCAGCCAAGTAAAGAAAGGCGAGTTGCTGGCCGAGATCGATACGCCTGAGGTGGATCAGGAACTTTCCCAGGCTAAAGCGACACGTCAGCAGATTGCCGCCCAACTGCAGTTGGCCAAAAGCTCTGCTGAGCGCTGGACCAATCTGCGCAAGACTGATTCGGTATCGCAGCAGGAAGCTGACCAGCAGACCAGCGCCTATACACAGGCACAAGCCAATCTTGCCGCCGCCGACGCGAATGTCCGCCGCCTTCAGCAGCTTGAATCCTTTAAGCACATCTACGCTCCCTTCTCCGGCGTGATCACGCGCCGCAACGTGGATACCGGCGCTTTGATCACGGCCGGCAGCACTGGACAACGTGAACTGTTCGACATCGCCCAGGTCGATCCTCTGCGCGTTTACGTTAACGTGCCTCAGTCAGACGCTCCCTCCATCAAACGTGGAATGTCGGCATATGTTCAGTTGCAGGAGTATCCGGGGCAGAAATTTACCGGGCAGGTGGTCCGCACGGCTGACGCCATCGATCCCGGCACCCGCACGCTGTTGACTGAGATCGATGTTCCCAACAAAGGCGACCGGCTGCTGCCCGGCGCTTACGCCCAAGTCTCCTTCGCCGTGCCTCTGCAGGCCACCCGCATTACCGTCCCGGTAAGTACGCTGCTGTTTCGCGCTGAGGGTCCGCGCGTTGCCGTGGTCGGGCCAGACGGTAAGGTTCATCTCAAGCCAGTAACGATTGGTCGCGACTTCGGCACAAAGCTCGAGATCCTCTCCGGCCTCAACTCGGACGAACAGATCGTGATGAATCCCGCTGACTCGCTCGAAGACGGCCAGCAGGTGAACGTAAAGGCAGGAGGCGAGACCCACTCGTGATCCGTGCGCCGTTCCGGCTTGTGGCTGCCGCTGCCCTGCTTGCAATTTTTGCCGGATGCAAAGTCGGCCCTAATTACACCCGTCCATCTGTCCCGGTGGCGCCTACATGGAAGGAGCAGGCGCCGTGGCGCATCGCCAGCCCGCAGGACACCATCCCCAAAGGCAGTTGGTGGACTATATTCCACGATGAAGAGCTGAACCAGTACGAAGCTCAGGCCATCAAGGCCAACCAGACGCTCGAAGCCGCGCGCAATCAGCTTGAGCAAGCGCGAGCTACGGTGCGCATCACTCAATCCGGCCTTTTTCCTCAACTCGCAGCCGGAGTCACTGCGCAGCGCTCACGCAGTTCCGCCAATCAGCCTACCGCGTCTGGTGTTCCGCTCTCCGCTCCCGTGACACAGAACGGGTTTGTGGTTCCCTTCAACGCGAGCTGGGAAGCGGACGTATTCGGCGGCCTGCGCCGCAGCGTGGAATCGAGCAATGCGGCTTATCAATCATCCGCTGCAGCTCTGGAAAACGTGCGTTTACTGGTCACATCCGACCTGGCGGCCGACTACTTCAACCTGCGCGAACTCGACGCAGAAATCGCGGTAGTTGATTCGGCGGTGCAATACCAGGGAAAAGCCCTCGATCTGGTGAACAACCGCCATGCTGGTGGCGTCGCCTCAGGCCTTGACGTGGCTCAGCAGGAAACGCAGCTCAATGCCACGCGTACGCAAGCCACTCTGCTGCGCAACCAGCGTGCCCAGTTTGAACATGCCATCGCTGCCTTGACCGGCGTTTCTGCCTCCAGCTTCAGCATTCCGGTAAAGCCGCTGGCGATTGCGCTACCGGCTTTTCCGGTAGGTCTTCCTTCTGACGTGCTGGAGCGCCGCCCTGACGTTGCCCAGGCCGAACGCCTTATGGCCGCGCAGAACGCGCAGATCGGCGTGGCGAAAAGCGCCTTCTTTCCCAGCATCGGCATTACTGGCGGCGCAGGCTTCAACAGCCATGACATCACGACACTGGCGAACGCTCCCAGCGTGTTCTGGGCTCTGGGTGCGAACGTTGCTGAAACCGTGCTGTCCGGGGGACGCAGAAAGGCGCAGATGGATTTCGCCAGTTCCGCCTATGGCGCTTCCGTTGCGAATTATCGCCAGAGCGTGCTCACCGCCTTCCAGGAAGTGGAAGATGGTCTTTCCGGGCTCAGCATTCTTGCCCAGGCCGCCGACACGCAAAACCAGGCAGTCGATGCCGCGCAGCGTGCACTGAAGATTGCGAATGATCGCTACGTGGGCGGCCTTGTCACGTACCTCGACGTAGTCACGGCAGAGCAGACTCTTCTGGACAATCAGCGTCTGGCCGCGCAACTCCTCGGGCAGCGCCTGGTGACCTCAGTTTCTCTAATTAAAGCGTTAGGCGGAGGCTGGGATGCCTCCAGCCTGCAATCCCTGCCTCTGAATACAAACTGGAAGCAGACTGTGCAACCCTGAACCCCGACCTTCTGTCCCTGCTCGGTCGCTGCGCATCGTTGAATGTTTAGCGTCTCTACGGCGCCTCGGCGCATCAAATCGAACACCCAATGAAACGTATCCTCATCGAAATTGCCGGCTGGTTCTTCGT